>MWDD01000029.1 GCA_002070375.1 bacterium ADurb.Bin157
CATACCCAAACCGAATTCCGCGTTATCTTCAAACAGGCTGTTTGCCCATGCCGGTCCGCGTCCGTCAGCTCTTTTAGTGTAAGGAGTTGTCGGTAAGTTAGCGCCGTAAATTGAAGAACAACCGGTTGCGTTAGCGATCATCATGTGGTCGCCGCAGATTTGAGTGAGAAGCTTAATGTAAGGTGTTTCACCACAGCCTGCGCAAGCTCCCGAGAATTCAATAAGAGGTCTTACGAGCTGAGTTCCTCTGATGGTCTTAATATCAATATATTTAGGATCAGTTTCGGGAATTTCGTTCATGAAGAAGTCCCAATTTTTAGCTTCATTAGCTCTTGATTCTTCTGTCTTATGCTGCAATTTAATCGCTTCTTTTGCCTTCATGGGGCACATGCTAACACATAGTCCGCAGCCTGTGCAGTCTTCAACAGCAACTTGCAGAGTAAACAAAGCTTCGTCTTTTACTTGTTTTGCTTTTACAGACTTGAATGTTGCGGGTGCTTTTTGAGCAAATTTAGGATCATATACTTTGGGTCTGATAGCTGCGTGAGGACAAACAGCCGAACACATACCGCACTGTATGCATGTTTCAGAGTTCCAAACAGGATTTTCAAGACCGACGTTGCGTTTTTCGAACTGGCTTGTTCCGGTGGGGAAAGTGCCGTCTACGGGCATCTGACCAACGGTAATATCATCGCCTTTGCCGGCGAGGATTGGTTCGAGAACATCTTGAACGAGTTTAGGAGCATTATTGAGCACCATAGCCGGCTTAATTTTATCGGTAGCGGTTGCTTTTTCGGGCACTTTTACTTCGAACAGATTTTCGATTGCAACATCGATTGCCTTGCAGTTCATATTTACAACTTCATCGCCTTTTTTGCCGTAAGTTTTCTTAACGGCTTTTTTGAGAAGTTCAACATATTTTTCGCGAGGCATAATTTTTGAGATTTCGAAGAAACAAGTCTGCATCAAAATATTGATTCTGTTGCCTAAGCCGATTTCTTTTGCAAGTTTGTTGGCATCGATAACATAGAGTTTAATATTCTTTTTGATGATTTCAGACTGGGTTTCAACAGGAAGTTTTTCCCATACTTCGTCTTTGGTGTATTCAGTTTCAAGAAGGAAGGTGCCGCCCTTTTTGAGACTTTTGGCCATATTATATTTTTCGATAAAACTAAAGTTGTGGCAAGCCACGAAATTAGCGTGCGAAATGAGATATGGGCATCTCAAGGGCTTTTCGCCGAATCTCAAGTGAGAAATGGTCATGCTGCCCGATTTTTTTGAGTCGTAAACGAAGTAACCCTGAGCGTTATTATTGGTGTTGTCACCGATAACTTTGATAGAGTCTTTGTTTGCACCTACTGTGCCGTCTGAGCCCATTCCGTAGAACATGGCAGAGAAGGTTTTGGCATCGCCGGTTTCAACCGATTCGCCCAATTCGAGGTGCGTATTGGTTACGTCATCGATAATACCGACTGTGAAGTGGTTTTTGGGTTTATCTTTGCCGAGGTTTTCGAATACGGCAAGAACCTGGTTAGGTGTAAAGTCTTTTGAACCGAGACCGTAGCGGCCGCCAACGATTTTCGGCCAAGAAGCGAAAGGAGCGATTCCTTCTTCAAGAGCTTCACCGATGCTGTTTCTGACATCGATATAAAGGGGTTCGCCTGCTGATCCGACTTCTTTTGTTCTGTCGAGAACTGCGATTTTTTTGGTAGTTTTCGGGAAAGCGTTAATGAAATTTTTAACGCAGAAAGGTCTGAACAGTCTTACTTTTACAAGTCCTACTTTTTCGCCTTTATCGCAGAGGTATTCAACAACTTCGTGAATTGTTTCGGCTCCGCTGCCCATTGCTACGACGATTTTTTCAGCGTCGGGGGCGCCGACATAATCAAAAAGTTTGTAATTTCTGCCGGTCAATTTACCGAATTTGTCCATAGCTTTCTGAACTATTTCGGGGGTTTTGATATAGAAGGGGTTAACAGTTTCTCTGCCCTGGAAATAAACATCGGGATTTTGAGCAGTTCCGCGAATTGTGGGTTTTTCGGGATTCAAGCCGCGTTCGCGATGAGCATAAACAAGATCGTTATCGATCATGGCTTTTACTGCTTCGTCTTCGATGACTTCGATTTTGTTAACTTCGTGAGAAGTTCTGAAACCGTCAAAGAAATGAAGGAAAGGAACGCGAGATTCTAAAGTTGCGGCCTGAGAAATAAGAGCCATATCGTGAGCTTCTTGAACCGAGTTAGAAGCTATCATGGCAAAACCGGTCTGGCGGCAGGCCATAACGTCGCCGTGGTCGCCAAAAATCGAAAGACCCTGGCAAGCCAAAGAACGGGCAGTTACGTGGAAAACGGTAGACGTAAGTTCGCCTGCGATTTTGTACATATTCGGGATCATCAATAAAAGACCCTGAGATGCGGTAAAGGTAGTTGTTAAAGCGCCTGTCGCAAGAGCGCCGTGAACTGCACCGGCTGCACCGCCTTCAGACTGCATTTCATAAACAGAGGGAACGGTTCCCCATATGTTTTTAACTCCTGCAGCTGAATACGCATCTGCGTGTTCACCCATTGTACTAGAGGGGGTAATAGGATAAATAGCGATCACTTCGTTGGTTTTGTGAGCAATACGAGCGGTTGCTTCGTTGCCATCCATCATGGCGTAATTTTTTGTAGTCACTTAAACGCACTCCTGACCTGAATATATGACGCCGGCAGTTTAAAAATAATCCGGCATCGGCAAGCAAGAAGATTTTAAGACAAATAGAATTTTTAGTCAAGTAAAATCACGCGAATAATCGGGTAATGGGTGTAATATTGTGATATAATTCACTATCACTTTTTTTAAGAGAAGAATTATGAAACAAAACATATGCGCGGAAATTTTCAGTATCGGCACCGAGCTTTTACTCGGAGAAATAACAGACACAAACTCAACTTATCTCAGTCAGCGGCTTCGTGACTTGGGAATCTTCGTCTATCGCAAAAACACAGTCGGAGACAACGTCAATCGCCTGACACAAGCGCTTAAAGAAGCCTTAACCAGAGTCGATATAGTAATTCTGAGCGGCGGCTTAGGCCCTACCGACGACGATGTAACACGAGAAGCTGTCTGCGAAGTATTAGACGAAACCCCAACCGTTGACCCCGAACTGTTCACCGAATTGAAAGAAAAGTTCACACAACGAAACCGCTCAATGCCCGCCGGCAATACAAAACAAGCGTGGCTGATCCCTTCCGCAAAGGCCTTAAAAAACCCAATAGGCACTGCTCCCGGCTGGTTTGCACAAAAAGGCGGCAAAACAATAATCGCACTGCCGGGGCCGCCCTCAGAAATGACAAAAATGTGGACAGAGCAAACTGAGAAATTACTGCCGATAACCAACACAAGTTTATATCACATCACCATTCATACCTCGGGAATAGGCGAATCGGATCTTTGCGAAAAAATTCAAGCCTTTACGCGCCTCGATTCTCCCGGAATAGGAACATACGCGCGAAAAACCGGAGTAGACGTGAGAATTGCGGCAGCGGCACAGTCGACAGCAGAAGCGAAGCAAATTGTGCAGCCTGTATTAGACGAAATAAGAATAATTTTAGCGCCCTGGATATACGGATACGACAACGAAACCTTGGCATCGGCAATAATGAAGCTTTGCACCGCACACAATCTTACATTTTCGGCAATCGAATCTGTAACCGGCGGTTTTTTGACAGAGCAGATCAGCGCTTGCCCCGGAATAAGCTGCTGCTTTAAAGGCGGAATAACCGCTTACAGTGAAGACAGTCATGCAATCTTGGGAATAGACCCAAGCATGTTTAACGGACCCTTATCAAAAGAAACCGCTCAAGAAATGGCAAAAGCTGCTAAAAAAATCTTTAAAACAGATTTTGCCGTTGCAGCAACCGGAGTTGAAGAAACGGCAATGGTGGCGGTAGCAGGTTTAAACGACACAACAACATCAGTCGTAAACTGGCCCGGAGACCGCGAAATGATTCGCAACAGGGTTTCAAGAACAGCTTTACAGTTGCTTTTTGAAACAATAAAAGAGACTACTCGGTCTCGTCTTCAGAATCAGTCGGACAATTCTCGCGGTTCAAGCTGATTTTTACACGCAATATTCTGTTGCCGCGTGTTTCGGTTATATGGAAAGTGCCTTGAGGCACTTCGAAAACCTCTCCGCGGCCCGGGATGCGGCCAAGTTTTTCGAGAACAAAGCCGCCCAGCGTTTCCGCGTCTTCGTAGTCAAAATTACAGGAAATTTCTTCTTCGAGATCTTCCATGCTGTATCTTGCATCTACATTGTAGGTGTGATTGTCTATTTTAATAATTTGTTCCTGCTCTTCTAAGTCGTATTCGTCTACTATTTCTCCGACAATTTCCTCTAATAGATCTTCGATGGTTACCAATCCCGAAACTCCGCCGTATTCATCGACCACTATTGCGAGATGTTGTTTGCGTTTTTGAAATTCGTTAAGCAAATCGTCCAGTTTTTTTGTCTCCGGAACAAAGAATGAGGGCCGCAAAAGTTTAAAGAGGTTATAGGACTCTTTTAGTTCTTTTAGCTTTATAAGCACGTCTTTAACATAAAGTATGCCAACAATTTTATCGATACTGCCGTCATAAACAGGAAACCTTGAATGCCCGTCTTCGGCCACAAATTGCAGCAATTCGTCGAATGTCGTAGTAATTGGCATGGCTATAATATCCGGTCTCGGCACCATAACCTCACGGGCGATAGTATCGCCGAACTCAAACACCGAAGAAATCATTTCTTTTTCGTCTTTTTCTATGATACCGACTTCTTCACCCAGATCAAAATAATTATCGATCTCTTCATCGGTTGAATTGGCTCCTAAGTGTGAGTTCCAGTCAGAGTATTTGGGTGCAAGTTTTTTAATTATCCAAACCGAAAGCCCGGTAACCGGGTAGGATAAACTCATAATAAACGAAAAGAACCTTGAAACAAAGCGCGCATAAGTATATCCGCCATAAATAGCAACAGTCTTAGGTATAATTTCTCCGATAACCAACATTAGCAAGGTCATTAAAAGTGTTGAGTAAACAACACAAGCAATCAATTTAGAACCTGCCCAAGTATACCAAACGGGGTTTTCGACCGTGTTTAAGGCGCTATTAATAATAGCAAAGAGCAAAGTTGTTGCCGCAACGCTTGTAAGTGTGTTTCCTATCAGGCAGGTTATCAGCACTCTTTGTTTATCGGCCAGAATTTTTAAAATCAAACCTGCTTTTGTGTCGCCTTCTGATTCAAGCTTTCTCAATCTTAGATGCGAAAGCGACAGAAAGACAGTTTCGACCGAAGTAAAAAATGCCGAAAAAACCAAAAGCAAAAAAATTAAAATACTCGCTGCCGTATCGTCCATTATAGCTTTCAAAAACCTCCTGTTATTAAGCGAAAAACTCTGTGCGACCTATAACTGTAGAAGCATTAATATTTGCTTCTTGTGTCTTCGAATTCAACTTTGTAAATATATCAGACTCACGTTTAAGCATAACTTTTCGTTCATCTTCGTTAATATGATCAAAACCAATTAAATGCAATATTCCATGAATCAAAAGAAATGTAATTTCTGTGGTTAGGCTGTGTTTGAGCTCATTTGCTTGTTTCAGGGCCGTATCCAGACTAATCACGATGTCCCCGAGCAAAATTGTTTCGGGCTCAAAATTTACGAATTTATTTTGGGTCATCGGAAACGAAAGCACGTCGGTCGGCTCATTTTTTCCCCTAAAATTATTATTTAAATCTTTTATCGTATCATCGTCACAAAACACTAACGATAACTCTGCATTATCGGGTAATTTTTCTTGCGTCATAATTTCGCAGGCGATTTTTTTCACCGCCTCGAGGTCTATATCATCAAATGAGCCATGTTCGTTACAAGCCAGAACCTGCATTTGCCGGCTCCTCCTTTTCTGCGTTTGAAAGCTTACCGGGGTAATCTACTCTTCCGTGATACATAGATATAATCGCTTTAACGAATACCTGCTCGATTTTTTCAATGTCTTTGAGAGTTAAATCACTTTCGTCAAGCTGGTTTTCGTCGTTCAATTTGTGTTCAACGATTTTATTCACCAAGGTTTCCACTTTGCTGTGTGTGTGCTGCGGCAATGTTCTTGACGCGGCTTCAACAGAGTCTGCAAGCATAAGAATAGCAGCTTCTTTGGTTTGCGGTTTTGGGCCGGGGTATCTGAATCTCTCTTTGCTCACCTCGTCCCCTTCCTTTTTTTTGGCTTCTTCGTAAAAGTAGCTTATCAGGGTTGTTCCGTGGTGTTGTGACATAATGCCCAATACTCTTTCGGGAAGATTGTATTCGCGGCCTAAGTCAAGAGTATCCCGAATGTGCCCCATCAAAATGAGGCTTGACATAAACGGAGTTACCGAATCGTGTTTATTTTCTCCTGCCGCAAGGTTTTCGGCAAAATACATAGGTCTTTTAATTTTTCCGATATCATGAAAATATGAGCTGATTTTTGTCAGCAAGGGGTCTGCGTCAATGGCAACAGCGGCGGCTTCGGCTAAGGTAGCCACGGCGATGCTGTGCTGATAAGTGCCGGGCGCCTCTTCCGCCAATTTTCTTAAAAGAGGGTGCGAAAGGTCTGCAAGCTCATATAGTCTTGAGGTTGTAGCGAGCGAGAAAAAGCGCTCCATGTATGGCAGAACGCCGTTAGCGACTATGCCGGACAAAATGCCGTTGACGAAGCCAAAGCCAATGTAAATGGCTATTTGCTCAAAGTTCATCAGCGAGAATCCGTCGCCGTCGAGAAGAATAAAACATAATACGCCCAAAGCATTTGCTAAGCCTATTTTAACTCCGGCCGCCCCGACTAAGTTTCTGACGTCACTGCCGCGATTTGCGGCCCGCCAAGCAAGTGCGCCTGCTATAGCTGCCAACATGCTGACTATTACATAACGCGAGCCGGTTTCAACTGACAAGAGCATCATAATGCCTATTATGGGAATATGGAAAATCACAACCGGGCCTTCGAGAAGCATGCTCATAAGCAGCGCTACCGACGGCAAAGGAGAGAAGAGAATCATCAAAAACTCTTTATCGGAACCGGTGCTGAAAGAATAACTTATTTTTGCCAATAAAAGACAAACTATAAAAAGCACGCCTATAAGCTTGTATTGCTCCGCGTCGGCTAATAAGCTTCTGTCTTCCAATCTTAAGAAAACCAAAGAAAGAACCATAATCAAGGCAGTCATTAAAAAATAGCCTAAAACAGAGAGTATATGGTTTTTTTTGATCTGTTCGGATATTTTTCTGATTACGTATTCATCGTCAGCAGTGACAATCATACCTTCTTCGATAATTTTTTGTCCCTTTTGAAAAGAGCGTTTAACCGGCTGAATCGACTGAGCCGCCGCCTCTTTACGCTGTCGTGTCAGTTCTATTTGTTCTTCTGAGTTAGTCATTATGGAGCTTCTTACAATAGACGCCATAAGACTCTTGAACAGAGCCGATTCAGGGTAGCTTTCGACGTGTTTATAGGCATCGCCCTGAATTTTTTCTATGTTTGTATTTGCTATAGGAATCTGTGAGAGGGTTGACAAGATATATCTTGATGCGCTTCTTAATCGCTCGAATTGTCCGGCTCTGAGGTTTCTGAGCTGAACTAATTTTTCTTCTTCCATTAGCATATCGCCGTTAAAATAAGAGGCAATCAAGTTTTGAGGGGCTTCTGTCGGCGGCAAAGCGACGAATTCTTCATAAAACTTGGCAAGGTTATCAAACTGGCGATCGAATTTTCCGAGCATATCTTCTTCGGGAGGCGGAGTAATTGGCTTATAAACAGGCTGTATTCTCGCCATTTCGACTTGCCGAAGCTCGTTGGTTTTCGCATCGTCGACAAAGCTTATGGCTTTTGGGCTTCGGATGGTCTCGGGAGCGGGCTTACCCTCTATGAGTATGGCCGAGAAGCTTCGAGGCTCAACCACCATTACTGTTACGGTTGCAACCATAAAGAGCATTAAATGGACGAGAAACTTCTTTTGTTTTCCGATGGGAATATGAAGCCACTCGAGCATTTTATTAAGAAGCGGAAAAACCTTATTATCCATGTGTTTCAGATTCCTTATTTGTATATGCATCAAAAGCGTTAATTATTCGCCTGACAACATCGTGGCGAATTACATCGTCTGAAGAAAGTCTAATAAAGCCGACAGATTCAACGTTTTTTAATATATCTTCAAGAATTAACAATGATGAATCAGATGTTTTTGGAAGATCTATTTGCGTGTGATCGCCGGTTACAACCATTTTAGAGCCATAACCGAGACGAGTTAAAAACATTCTCATTTGGGGCATTGTAGTATTTTGGGCCTCATCAAGCACAACAAAAGCCTCGTTAAAAGTTCTGCCGCGCATATAAGCCAAAGGTGTTATTTCGATAATCCCCTGTTTGATCATTTGTTCAAATTTTCCCATGCCTAAGAATTCTTGTAAAGAATCATACAAGGGCCTAAAATGAGGATCAACTTTTTCTTTAAGGTCCCCCGGAAGGTATCCGAGGCTTTCTCCGGCTTCGACTACAGGGCGTGACAAAATAACTCTGCTGACTTTTTTGTCTTTTAACGCTCTGACAGCCATTGCTGCGGCCAAATAGGTTTTACCCGTTCCTGCCGGGCCTAATGCAACGGTTACGGTATTCTTTTCAATAATTTCTAAGTATTTACTTTGATTTGGGGTTTTTGCTTTAACTACGCGTCCAAAATGTGTTGCAATAATTTCTTCAGTTTTAAAATCAAAACTTTCGTTTGTGGTTAACTGCCTAAATAGGCGGTTAACTTCAACCCCGTTTAAGCTTTCGTGCAACTCGATTCTATTTTGAAGTATTTCTAAGAAGCGCTTAACAAGTTTTACCTTTTGGTTGTTACCCTGCAAAAAAAGGCTGTTTCCGCGCCCGCTGGCTGTTAAATCCGAAAGAGTTCGAATCAGATTTAAGCCGCTGTTGTCTTCAACAGAAAAAATATGCCTTGAAAGCTCTTCCGATAAATCTAAGCGCAATTTTTGACATAAAGGACCATCGTCGGTATTCATTTCATAAATCCTCAGAACCTTCATTTTCGTTCATTTTGTCGAAAATTTCTGAAAAATCTCTTTCAGCGTGTTCAAGGGTAACGGGACCAAACCCGCCCGACTGAAAACGCTTGATAATATCATTTGTAGCCCGTTGTAAGTCGGGATTTCCGCCTTTTATAACAAAATTCATTTTTTTAGCGTAATTTTCTATAAAGGTGTCGTAATTAAAATCTGCATCTTCAAGCCCCGGAAGTATGTGAGTGTTATGTGTTGAAATGAGCAGCTCGCAAAGATTTTTTCCTTTGGTATAAGTATCGTCGTCTTGGCCCGGCAGGGTATTAATTAGCTTTAAAACCTCGCCTCGTCTGAGCAAACCGAAATCTAAAATGCCCGGCAAATCTAACAATTCTAATTCGCCGCTAAGCTTTATCCATTGAATGCTTCGGGTTACTCCGGGCTTATTTGCGGTTTTTGCGGCACTTCTGCCGGCTAACGAGTTTATCAAAGTAGATTTACCCACATTGGGAATCCCGATAACCATTACACGCCTTACCTTACGCATTTGAACCGCACGCCCGTCTTTTGAGACAAAAGCCACATCGCGAATTTTTTTGGCAAGAGCTTTAACAGAGGCGCGACTTCGGCAGTCAAGAGCCAAACAGACTTTGCCTTCGCTTTGGTAACGTTTTATCCATTTTTCTGTTTCATTTTTGTCCGCTAAGTCAGACTTAGAAAGGGCAATCACAGAGTCTTTTGAAAGTTTACCCACAAAATCGCGCAAACGTGAACCGTTTGGCATTCGTGCGTCTACAAGCTCAACAATAAGATCAACTACAGGCAAGTAGCGCTCAACAGATCGAAAAGCTTTTTTAATATGGCCGGGTAAGTCTTTATTCATTTTAATAATTATCTTGTAAAGCCGCTTTAGGCGTTAAATCGTGGCTATAGCTGCGAATTGGCGAAATTCTGTTTAAAGGAAGATAATTAAAAACTGCCTGTCCTTTAAGATTCTTTAACGGCATCCAACCCCAATATCGGCTGTCTGCGCTATTATTACGATTATCACCCAATACAAAAAGCGAATCTTTCGGAACAGTTCGGGGGGCGAACTCCGAAAGGGGCGGTTCTGCTATGTATGGTTCATAAAGAGGAACACCGTTAATATACAAAATTCCCTGCCGGTCAATTTCAACACGGTCGCCCGGAAGCCCCACCACGCGCTTTATATAGTCTTTAGAGGGGGCATTAATATTTGGGTCGGGGTATTTAAAAACAATAATATCGCCGCGCTCAGGCATTTTAAACCAGATTCTCGGGCCAAACGGAATTCTTCCGTCGAGAGAAAGATCAAAAACATACGCAAAACGGCTAACTAAAATACGATCTCCGCTTCGCTCAAGTTGATTATAAACATTTCGCTTTTCACCAAAAAGCGTAGGCTCCATGCTTCCTGTGGGTATCCAGAAAGCTTGCATGACCAGACCTCTGATGAGAATGGCCAACAAAAAGGCGATAAAAATAGTCTCGTTCCATTCTCTGAATGAGCCTTTGTAATGCAAATCAAACTGTTTTTTGTCTAAAACACAACCACCGGCATCAACGATCTTTAGTGTAAGACCATTAATGCCGTTATGCAGTCTGATGTTCGCTCTGAAACGAGTGCGACCCGTTACCTCAGCTTCGGTTTCAGTAACCTTTTTTCTAAAACCATATCTGAAGGTTTGCTCTGTAATTATGCGCAAACCCTCAGACACCGATCCGCTTATGCTCCCTGACAACTGTAGGTTTGGCTCAGCCAAAACTTCGTCAAGGTCAAGCGAATCGAGAGGTATTATCTGCTCGGCATATCGAATCGACAAGTCATGAATTATTACCCCGGCATTGCTGCCGGGATTAGATGTTTCTAACAAAATCAGGCTTTATCCTTAGAATAAATTTTGTCTTTAACGCGAGTTTTCTTACCAACTCTGTCGCGAAGGTAATAGAGTTTGCCGCGAGCAACTTTACCGCTGCGCAAAAGAGTGATAGCCGCGATAGAAGGTGAATGGAACATAAATGTTCTTTCAACGCCAACGCCGTAAGAAATTTTTCTAACGGTGAAGTTTTCGCGAAGACCATTGTGGCGGCGAGCAATTACAACGCCTTCAAAAGCCTGTAAGCGTTCTTTTTCGCCTTCACGAACTTTGATTTCAAGACGAACGGTGTCGCCGGGGAAAAAATTAGGAAAATCCTGCTTATTTTTTTGATAATTTCTTTCAACACTTTCAATAACGGGATTCATCAGAAAAACTCCTTTAAGGAAACAATTACTAATTATTTTGCCACTTCTTTTTTCATCAACACAGACTGAAATTCATCTCTGTCTGCGTCGGTTAAATTCGCGGCCGCGAATACATCAGGTCTGTTCACCGCTGTGGCCAACATGGACCTTGAATGTCGAAACTTGTTTATATGCGAATGATTTCCGTTCAGCAAGACTTCGGGAACAACCAAGCCTTGCCAGTTCGATGGCCGCGTGTATTGCGGGCAGTCGAGAAGTCCTTCGTAAAAAGAATCTTGTTCAACCGACTCCATAGTACCCACGGTTCCGGGTATCATTCGCGATACCGCATCAACGACGGTCATAGCAGCTATCTCCCCGCCTGTAAGAACGTAATCGCCTATAGAAAGCTGAAGATCAAATTCATGAACTATTCGTTCATCAAAGCCTTCATACCTGCCACAAACAAGAATCAAACGTTCAAACCCGGCCAACTGCTTAACAATCTTTTGATCCAATTTTACGCCCTGTGGGGTTAATCCGATCACCGGCGCGGGCACACCAAGCTTTCGAACATCCTTTATACAGCGAACCATAGGTGCAGGTTTAAAAACCATCCCCGGCCCGCCGCCGAACGGCGTATCATCAACGGTTCTGTGCTTGCCGTCGCCATATTCGCGAAACCGATGAACGGCTACCTCGATAAGACCACTTTTTACAGCAGAACCAAGAACACTTTCGTCAAAAATTTTCTCAAATACCGACGGTAAAAGAGTGATTATATCAACTCTCATCTCATTCTACCGGGACATGAAACGATATGGGTTCAACAAGCTTTACCGTCTTTTTTGCCCTGTCAACCGCCCCCACAAAAGCCTTGATAAACGGAATCATGACTTCAGTCACCTTACCGCCATAAGTCGCTTTAACAAGAATGTAAGGACAAGGCGCATCGGCCTCGAGTTTCACAACTTCTCCGACAACTTCACCCTCAGGCGAAAGAACGGTCATTCCTTCAAGTTCGTCGGGATAAAATTCTGTGTCGCTCTCTAATTCTTCCCGTTCTTCTTTCGGAATAACTATCATGGCGTTTACATAGGCCGAAGCTTCATCACAGTCATCCGCCCCCTCGATTTTAATTTCAATCGCGGAATCGGAAAAATGATCACGCCAATCTTCAACAATAGCTGATTCGGGCTCTCCGAAACGCTTCTGAATATAAATCTCCGAGCCCGGAGCGAAACGATCGGGATAATCTGTTAGAAGGCCTATTCTAAGCCATCCTTTTAATCCAACTGTTTTCCGAATTTTGCCCACAGCTATCCAGGAGTCATTTAAAGACCCTGATTCTTTATGAGCTTTCAGATTAATTATTTCAGAAATAGCCATTGTTGTAACTCGTTATTCAACCAGTTCCATTATCACCTTTTTGGTGCCGGTGGTTGCCGAAGACTTTATGATGGTTCGAAGCGCATTTATTGTTCTGCCCTTCTTACCGATAATTTTGCCGGAATCATCAGGATTAACCTGAACTTCGAAAACCACTGTTCCGTCACCTTCGATCGGAGTCACTACGACTTCGTCGGGGTTTTCAACAAGGGCTTTCACAAGTCTTTCCAGCATTAATTGAGCAGTTTGAGACATTATTTAACTCCTACGTCGCTATTAAGCGCGTTTAGTCCATACAAGTTTAATTGAACCATTTTCAGCTTTTTGCTGAACTTTTACAATACCCTTCTGGCGAAGAATGTTTTTAACTGTTTCACTGGGAACAGCGCCGTCGTTCAAGAAACCAAGAACGAGATCTTCTTTGAGGTCAATGTGAGCCTCAGCACCGAGAGGGGCATACTGACCAAGATTTTCGAGGGTCTTACCGTCGCGGGTTTTGCGGCTGTCTAATGCTACGATTCTGTAGCAAGGACGATGCTTTGTTCCAAGCATCTTTAATCTGATAGAAACGGCCATTTGATAACTCCTTTTAACTTTTCCAAAAAACGATTATGTCGTTTACGAAATTTTATTTACCGAACAGTTTTCCAAAACGTCCGGAACCTTTACGCTTTGCAAGGTTCCCGAACTGTTTCATCATTTTACGCATCTGTGAAAACTGCTTTAAGAGCTGATTCACATCTTGAATATCATTGCCGCTGCCTGCGGCTATTCTTTTGCGTCTCGAACCATCGATCAAATCGGGCTGATTTCTCTCAGCTTCGGTCATTGACAGAATTATGGCTTCAAAACGCTTAAATTTTTTGTCGTCGAAAGAAAATTCATTGAGATTACCCATAGAAGACAAACCCGGAATCATACCCAGAAGCTGGTCTAATGGGCCCATTTTTTTAATCTGAGTCAATTGATAAAGAAAATCATTAAAGTTAAATTCTGCTTCGAGAACGCGCTTTTCGATTTCTTTCATTTTTTGCTCATCCATGTTGGCCTGAGCTTTTTCAATCAGTGTCATGACGTCGCCCATACCAAGTATGCGCTGCGCCATTCTTTCGGGGTAAAAAGCCTCTAATGAAGAGGTTTTTTCGCCAATACCCACAAACTTCACGGGTTTTCCGGTGACTTCGCGAATAGATAAGGCAGCACCGCCCCTGGCATCACCGTCTAACTTGGTCAGTATAATTCCGGTCAATTCTAATATTGAATTAAAACTGGTGGCCATATTAACGGCGTCTTGCCCTGTCATGGCGTCTACCACGAGCAGAACTTCGGTGGGCTTAACCGCGGTGCTGATTTCTTTAACTTCGTTCATCATATCGTCGTCAATATGCAAACGACCGGCGGTATCTATAATTACAACGTCGCAGTCTTTGTTTAAAGCGTGCTCAATAGAATCTTTGGCTATTGAAGCGGGCTTTTGCCCTTCTTTGCCGGTGAAAACTTCAACACTGAGCTGATCGCCCAAAATCTGAAGCTGCTTAACGGCGGCAGGACGGTAAATGTCGCACGCCACAAGCATGGGAGTCTTTTTATCTTCTTTGCGCAGATGAAGGGCCAACTTTGCGCTGGTAGTAGTTTTACCGCTGCCCTGCAAACCGGCCATCAAAATTACTGTCGGTTTCTTTGAAGAAATATTTATCTTCGAACGTTCGGTGCCCAAAAGAACGGTAAGCTCTTCCATGACAATCTTGATAACCTGCTGACTGGGAGTCAGACTCTTTAGAATCTCGGCGCCCAAAGCACGTTCTTTAATACGCTTAATAAAGGTTTTAACAACCTTAAAGTTAACGTCGGCTTCTAACAAAGCCATTTTAACTTCGTTCAGAGCAAGATCTATGTCTTTTTCTGTCAACTTGCCCGACCTGCGCAAGTTATCAAAAACAGACATCAGTTTTTCTGAAAGACCTTGAAACATTAAGCTTACTCCTATTTTCGTTGTTATTACCTAAATCAGAGTTACAAGTATAACTCATACAAATTATACAGTCAAGTTTTTATGTGTACATTTTAAAGTTTTTTCCACAACATAAAAACACGCTTAAAGCAAGCATCACAACCAACACATGTAAAATGAGACCTGTTTTTATATTTTACAAACCAAAAACACACCAATTTTTGAAAACCAAAAACATCAAAGAATGATTAAATGCTTATTTCGACAATAAAAAAGCGGCGATTCATAAATAAGTCGCCGCTCAAATTCAAGCAATCATGCAAATATCAAGGCCAGATCTTGTCCATCATGCGGGGGAACGCGATTGTTTCTCTGACGTGTGTTAAACCGCATAACCATGATACGGTTCTTTCAACACCTAAGCCGAAACCGGAATGGGGCACCGAGCCGTATTTGCGCAAGTCTAAATACCATTTAAAGGCATCTAGCGAGAGGTTATGCTCAACGATTTTTCTTTCCAAAACCGATATATCGGCTTCGCGTTCACTCGCTCCGACGATCTCGCCGTATCCCTCGGGAGCAATCATATCAAAAGCAAGAGCTCGACCGGGCTGCTTGGGGTCTTCGCGCATATAAAACGCCTTGACAGCGGCAGGGTATCGGTGAATCATCACCGGTCTGTCGTGCATGCTTCCGATAACTGTTTCATCGGCTGCTCCCAAATCGTCGCCGGGGCCATTTTTCAAAATATCCTCGGACATTTTTCGCTTTTCTTCATCGTCAGATTGTGCGTATTCTTGCTTTTTAATTTTTAAAATTTCTACCGCTTCATCGTAAGAAACTCTCGGGAAAGGCGCTTTAACCGCTTTTAGCTTTTCTGTATCTCTTTCGAGAGTCTTAAGTTCTTCTTCGCAGTTCGCAACAACTGTTTGAACAACGTATTCCACAAATTGTTCCGCCAGTTCCATGTCTTCGTCGAGACTCATATAAGCAACTTCGGGTTCAACCATCCAAAATTCTGTCAGATGTCTTCTGGTTTTACTTTTTTCCGCTCTAAAAGTCGGGCCAAAACAATACACTTTACCATGGGCCATAGCAGCAGCTTCCATGTAAAGCTGACCGCTCTGAGACAAGTAAGCTTTATCATCAAAATAATCTGTTTCAAACAGATTTGATGTACCTTCAGCAGCATTTGCGGTAAGAATTGGCGCGTCTACGTTAATAAAACCGCGATCATTGAAAAAATCTCTTATTGCTTTCACAATATTGTGTCTAACGCGCATTATAGCGTGCTGTCGCTTTGACCTGAGCCACAGGTGGCGGTGTTCCATTAAATATGCCACCCCGTGCTCTTTCGGAGTTATGGGGTAATCTTTGCTTTCTCCGACTACTTCGATATGTGACATTTCAAGTTCGTAACCGCCGATTTGTCGATCATCTTTTTTAACTTTTCCTTTAACAATGATCGAAGTTTCTTGGTCAAGTGATTCGCAAATTTTGCCAATCTCTTCGCCCAAGGCCGGCAAAAACGCTACAACCTGACAGATACCGCTGCCGTCGCGCACATTGATAAAGTATAGTTTTTTAGAGCTGCGCTTGCTATAGCACCAACCGGCAACAGTGACTTCTTCGCCAACATGATTTTTAAATTCGCTTATCGGGGTATATTCTTTCATATAATTTCCTTAATTTTTAGATTCCGACACCTTTTAAATAAGCTAAAGTTATCGGGATATAATTTCTGGTTTGATGTTCAATTGTTATCAGAGGTTTTGAAATTGAAGGTAAAGCCTTGTACCAATCAAGAAAAGGAACAAAATCAAGAGTTCCTGTGCCTAAAGGTTTGTGTTGATCGGCAGTTTCATCATTATCGTGAATATGGCATTCAATTATATACTCACCGAGTTTTTCGAACCATTCTCGCATAGGGAGAGCCGAAAACATGTTATAGTGCCCAATATCAAAACAAACGCCCACATTTTTAGAGCTTGCCATAAGCACCAATTCTTTCAAGTCATCGGGCATACGGTCAAAGATATTTTCAAAAGCAATTTTAATATTTAATTTCTCGGCTTTTTTTACAATAGCGGCAACACCTTCTCGCGCGTTGTTTAACCAGTCATTTCTGTCTGAAGCGGACTTAAAGGGCCAATAGCCCGGATGAACCACCACAATCTTTGCACCGAGTTCGCTTGCCACATCCAATGTATTCATCAATCTATCAACGGTTACATTGCGTATTCCGGCATCAAAAGCGCCTAAATTCAAATCATAAAACGGGGCGTGAACGGTCACGCTAAAATTGTACTCTTCAATTTCTTTTTTTAATTTGGCAATATTCCCCGGCACAAGCTCATCAAGGTCTTTTGCACAAAAATAAAATTCTAAATGTAAATCGCTTTCAGAAATATATTTTAAGCTCTCTGAATCAACCCTTGGGTAAGCAACATTCACATGAATTTTAGTCATTATCAACCTCCGGAGAATTCTTTTATATATTTTTGTTTCTAATTTTGTCGGTCAGTATATTCTCTCTTTGCTTTTTTTTCAAGCAAAAGTTAAGCAGCGGCGTTGTGTACAAAAATACATTGACAAAAAATCAACTATTAGATAAACTTTGCAGTGCACGAACGCACCCCACTTGTGTATTGTTCGTGCGAATTTATAAACAGAGGTATACTCGTGGGACGAAAGAGAACATGCGAACTTCCATTCTGCAAAGGTGTAGTCGAAGGCACCCGCAACAAACGCCGCTGTGATAACGACAGAAACATTCACCTTCACCAAATAATCTCAAAAAATGTAAAAAGAATAATGAGATACATCGAAGGACTTGCAGATTTTACGGCTAACGATGTAAATAAGGCCCTCTTTAAAGATAAATTGGATAAAAACGAAAAAGGTTCTATGTATAGGCTCTTTCAGGCCATGATACGAGAAGGCTATATTACCGAACATGGCAAAAGAGGCGGATTAAAAGTTTACGCCGTAGCCGAACAAGTTAAAGCAAAGAAAACCAAGATATCAGAAACGAAGAACTCAACAGAAGCAACAGAGACGCTTGCCGACAAAATTACTGCCGACCCCCAAAAAACGGTAGCGGTTGTGGCTCCCACCCCGGTTCCACCTCAGCCGGCAATGCCAAAAATGAGTCCGGAACAGATTTTACTCGGGAAACTTAAGGAATTCGTTTATCTTAAAAACGGTCAATGGAACCACCCCGACTGGATAGAACTGATAAATCGCCCCGATATCAAAGAATTCGGACTCTCCGAAGAAGACATCGGCCGTATACTCGAAGAAGAAAAAACCGGTTATTGGGCAATCAGAAACGGGTAAATCATCTCAGACAAGCAAAATACAATCAAAAAGGCTTCTTTAAATATTTTTAAAGAAGCCTTTTAAATTTTAATATATATGACTGTCAATTATTCGTCATCATCTTCAAAGTCGTCATCGTCGTCGAAGTCATCGAAATCATCGAAGTCATCGAAGTCATCGTCTTCATCGTCTTCATCATCGTCTTCATCATCGTCGAGATCGTCGTCGTCTTCAAAGTCGTCGTCGTCGTCTTCGAAATCGTCGTCTAAATCTTCGTCGTCCTCGAGATCTTCTTCTTCGTCCTCTTCTTCGTCCTCTTCATCAAGATCGTCGTCAAGGTCGTCGTCAAGATCGTCGTCGTCATCTTCGAATTCGTCTTCATCGTCGTCCAAGAAGTCGTCGTCTAAATCTTCGTCGTCTTCAAGGTCATCGTCAAAATCATCAAATTCGTCGTCTTCGGAATCTTCAAAATCTTGTTCGTCTTCGTCGATTTTATCCCAATCAGGCTTTTTTGCTGCTAAATATTTCGTTTTTTCTTCTTTGTCGTAAAGTTTCGGCATGACGATAAATCCTTTCTGATATCAAGCATTACCATTTGTATTCATAATTACCATTGCAATATAGACATACTTCAAAAAACGTGTCAACCTTTTTTTGATGTATTTTTAATAAAAATATCAAAAAACTTCACCCGTTCAAAACGTAAATCGGCACACACACAATTTGACGTTAGCATTATTTATCTACACCTGCTGAATTTACGTATAAGAGGCTTAATTTGTTACATGTCGACAGTCAAAATTTAGCTCTCATTTTTTTATGAAATATTCTTGCATTTTTTAAACTTGAGTGGTATCATCTCTTCATTGCGAGATTAACTCAATTGGTAGAGTGTCACCCTTCCAAGGTGAAAGTTGCGGGTTCGAGTCCCGTATCTCGCTTTTAAGCCGCTGAACTTTCAGCGGTTTTTTTGATTTCAATAAAGTGCCCTTGTTTATTATAATTTAATTTGACTTTATTACATTTTTGTTATAAAATATAATTATGAGGACAAAAGAATTAATAAAGGCACTTGAACAAAAAGGTTGGATTTTATCCAGAATCAAAGGTAGTCACCACATAATGACAAAACCCGGTTGCCGTTCAATTCCTATTCCATTTCACGGAAATAACGATTTAGACGCCAAATTTATAAGGCTCATAGAAAAACAATCAGGAGAAAAACTACAATGATTTCATTAAAATACCCTTTTAACATTGAACCCGGTGACTCTCATGGCTTTATTGCTCAATTCGTCGATATTGAAGAAGCTTTTACTTGCGGCGAAACTATAGAAGAGTGTCTTCATAATGCAGAAGAAGTTTTAACAGCTATGTTAGAAATAAGACTTGAAAACAATGAACCAATTCCATTGCCATCTAATCAGAATTCTAAATATAAAGTTGCTCCTTCCGTAGCAGTCCAGGCCGCTTTACTTATAAGAATCGCAAAAGATGAAACGCGAAAAAACACTTCTGACTTAGCTCGTGCGATGGGTGTTACATGGCCGGTTGCCGATAAACTTACAAATCCTCGTCATTTTCCGAGTTTACGACAACTCGACAAAGCAGCAAGAGCCCTAGGAAAAAGATTAACTGTGTCATTCGATTAGAGCCGAACTGTTAATCAGTATGCCAACAAAGTGGCTGATAAAAAGCCCGCGTCATAATACGGCGCGGGCTGAAAATTTAAAGTTCCGGTTTTTAAGACACTTTGTGGAGTTTCATGAAGTTTGTGTTCCCCACAAAGCCGATAGGCAAGCCTGCAACCATGGTGATTATTTCGCCCGACTTTACCACTTCGAGTCTTTTCATCACCTGTTCGGCTTCTGCGAGCATTTCGTCTGTCGATTTCATATCTTTGACTATAACCGGCACGACTCCCCAGCTCAAAGACAGGCGTCGGCAGGTTTTTTGAAATGGCGTCAAAGCAAATATCAACGTCGGCGGGTGATATTTAGATATATTCAAGGCCGTGTTTCCGCTGTGAGTAAAGGTAACTATCGCCTTTGAACAAGCATTATAAGAAGCTTCGCAGGCACACTGAGCCATTACTTCTTCAAGCTTTCGCTCTACTCCGGGCAAAATGTAATGAAAGTTTACCGCGCCCACGGCCTTTTCGGCCTCTAAGGCAATATCGGCCATCATTTTTACAGCTTTAACGGGGTGTTTACCGGCCGCGGTTTCACCCGAAAGCATAACCGCATCGCTGCCGTCTACAATTGCATTGTAAACGTCTGTCGTTTCGGCTCTTGTGGGAATTTGGTTTTCCATCATCGATTCAAGCATTTGCGTAGCGGTTATAACAGTTTTACCCCTATCGCTGCATCTTTTCAAAATTTGCTTCTGAATAGCCGGAACAGTCTGAACCGGTAATTCAACTCCCAAGTCACCGCGTGCTATCATAACGCCTTCGCAGTTATCCAATATTTTATCAAGTTCGGAAATAGCCTCGGGTTTTTCTATTTTAGCGATAATCCTCAGGTCGGCGCCGTTTAATAGCTGTTTCAATTCAATAACATCTTGCGCGCGACGCACGAAGCTCAATGCTACGAAATCTAACTCATTCTCTATAATAAAGCGCAAATCTTCTTTATCCTTTTGCGTTATGGTTTCAACGCTCAGGTTTATTCCGGGCATGTTAAGGCCCTTTTTGTCTTTGAGCACCCCACCCGCAAGCACCCTAAAATAAAACCGATTATCTTCGGGGTACAAAGCTTCAAGCATAATGTTACCGTCGTCGAGCAAAACAATATTACCGGGTTTAATATCTTTTGTAAGGTATGGATACGAAGTGCCGATTCCGGCTTTAGTGCCCACACAAAGGGGGTCTTCGCTTAAAAAGAAATGGTCGCCCATCTCAAGAACGGCAAAACCTGATTCAAACTTACCTACGCGAATCTTAGGACCGCACAAATCACCTAAGATACCGACATAAATGCCGGTTTTTTCGGAAATTTCACGTATTTGTTTAATATTTTTTAAATGGGTTTCGTGATTTCCATGTGAAAAATTCAATCTAAAAACATTAGCTCCGGCATTAATCATTTTTTCGATTACAGCGGGATCTGAAGAGGCCGGACCAAGTGTTGCTACTATTTTTGTTCGCTTCAAGATAATTTTCTCCATTAAATTTTGCCGGTTTTTATTGGGCATATTGTAATGGTTTTTAGAATTTTAAGCAACTAATACGAAACAGCTCGCACTTATAGTATAGTTAAGTTTTTAGATGCACTAATCATTTTTATATGATAGACTTTCCGAAATATAAGCTTGTTAAATACACGAAAAAACCCGCTGTGTGCGGAAAAGAAAGGTTAAGCAGATGTTCAATAAAATTATCGGCAAAGAGAAAATTTCTGACCTGCTCAAAGACAACATGACCATCATGATTGGAGGGTTTATCGGTTGCGGTTCACCCGACAAACTGATAGACATATTACTTGAAAAAGGCGTAAAAGACCTTACTGTCATCGCTAACGATACAGCCTTTACAGACCGCGGACTCGGCCGCCTCATTGTAGCCAAACAAGTCTCACGCGTTATCGTCTCACATATTGGCACTAACCCCGAAACAGGCAAACAAATGTTTGAAGGCCTCCTCAAAGTTGATCTTGTTCCTCAGGGCACTCTTGTAGAGCGCATCAGATGCGGCGGTTCCGGGCTGGGCGGGTTTCTCACTCCGACAGGCGTGGGCACAATCGTTGAAGAAGGCAAGCAAAAAATGACCGTCGACGGCGTTGACTACCTTCTCGAAATGCCGCTCCGCGCAGAACTCGCCCTTATTTTCGGCAGTACAGTCGACAAAGCCGGCAATGTGGTTTATAACGCAACCACCCGAAACTTTAACCCAATAATGGCTATGGCAGCTGACACTGTAATTGTCGAAGCACAAAAATTAGTAGAAATCGGCGATATTCAGCCCGAGTTAGTTATGACTCCATCGCCTCTGATTACACATATTTACGCACCTGAAAAACAATAAAGCCGGGAGGGCCACCATGATAGAAGACATCAATCTTGCAAAAACAATTATCGCTAAAAGAATCGCCCGCGAATTTAAAAACAATCAGCTTGTAAATCTGGGAATCGGTCTGCCAACACTGGTGACCAATTATATTCCCTCGGACATAAACGTTATTTTCCAGTCTGAAAACGGCATCATCGGAATGGGTCCCGTGGCCGAACCGGGCCAAGAAAACCCCGAAATTACAAATGCCGGCGGCACTTATGTAACTACAATGCCCTATGGATGCTATTTTGATTCCGCAACATCCTTTGCCCTTATAAGAGGCAAACACGTCGAATACACAGTATTAGGCGCGCTCGAAGTCGACCAAGAAGGCAGCCTCTCGAATTGGTTAATTCCCGGTAAAAAAGCTCCGGGAATGGGCGGTGCCATGGACCTCGTCGTCGGAGCGAAAAACGTCATAGTTTCAACCCTGCACACCGAACGCGGCAGAGCTAAAATTTTGAAAAAATGCAAACTTCCGTTAACCGCCAAACATGTTGTTGACATGATTGTCACAGAACTTGCGGTTTTCAGAGTTACACCCGGCGGACTGGTTTTGACCGAATACAATAAAAACAGCAGCATAGAAGAAATTAGAGCCAACACAGAAGCGGATTTCGTTGTTGTAGAAGAAGATTTAAAAGTAATGGACGTAGATTAAATCAATTAATAACAGGAGCAAAGATATGAACGAAGTTTATATATTAAGCGCGGTAAGAACCGCAGTTGGCACTTTGATGGGCAGCTTAAAAAACATACCGGCCTCTCAACTCGGCAGTATTGTTATCAAAGAATCTCTCAACAGAGCGAACGTTAAACCCGAACAGGTTGACGAAGTTATCCTGGGAAACGTTCTTATGGCAGGACAATCACAAGGTCCGGCACGACAAGCCGCAATGGGTGCAGGGATCCCCGAAAATATTCCTGCTTGGACAATCAATCAGATTTGCGGTTCCGGGCTCAAAAGCGTCGCATTAGCCGCTGACATGATTAAAGCCGGCAGCGCCGATTGTATTGTTGCAGGCGGCATGGAAAGTATGAGCCAAGCCCCTCACCTCGCAAATATAAGAGGCGGAATCAATTTAGGCAATATGACATTTACAGACTCTCTTGTATTAGACGGTCTGACCGATGCCTTTTCAAAAGAACATATGGGCCTGACAGCCGAAAGAGTCGCCGATAAATATAATCTTTCGAGAGAAGAACAAGATAAGTTTGCCGTTGAAAGCCAACAACGCACCGCCGCCGCCTGGGAAGCCGGAAAATTCGACGAAGAAATAGTTCCGGTCGAAATTCCTCAAAGAAAAGGCGACCCGATTGTTTTCAAAAAAGACGAACACTTCAGACCGCAAACCACTCTCGAAGCACTCAGTAAACTAAAACCCGCATTCAAAAAAGACGGAACCGTTACAGCGGGCAATGCGTCAGGCATTAACGACGGGGCAGCCTCAATTATTGTAGCTTCGGCAGAGTTTATTAAAAAGCACGGTCTTAAACCCATAGCCAAAATCGTTTCTTACGCGACAACGGCAATAGACCCTAACGTAATGGGATTAGGCCCAATAACGGCTACCAAAGCAGCGCTTGCCAAAGCGGGTTGGAAAATCGAAGATCTCGACAGAATTGAAGCCAACGAAGCTTTTGCCAGCCAATCATTAGCCGTCAGCAAAGAGCTTGGCTTTGACATGAGCAAAGTTAACGTAAACGGCGGCGCTATTGCAATCGGCCACCCAATAGGCTGTTCGGGCGCCAGAATTCTCACAACGCTTATTCACGAATTAAAACATGCCCAAAAAACAAAGGGTTTGGCAACTCTTTGCGTAGGCGGCGGTATGGGTGTGGCCATGTTGGTAGAAAAGCTTTAAATCAAAAAAAGCACTCTTACCACAGACAGAATAAGTGAGGCTAAAAGGGCCGCCCATTTAGATCTCATTTTGAAGCTGTCCATGGCTGCATCGAGAATAATCAACAAAATCAGCGTCAAACCGAAGGTGAGCACAAACGCGGCAAATAATTCGCCGGCTCCCGCGATTATAGGCCCAATTATCGGAATGATGCTGATTATGCTCAACAAAAACCCCAAAGCTATTGTAAAAGGCGCCAGAATAAAGTTGCTCAAAGATAAAAGTATAAGATAACCCAAAGCAAGCCAAACCAAATTAAGCTTGCTGCCGCTTACCGTGAAGCCGGGCAGAAAAATTGAGATTAAAGCAAAAACAACAGTCGTAAATATTAGCGACAACATAATATTCTCCCTTGCAATATTAATACTCTTTTAATTATACACATAAAAAGGGAATATAAGATATAATTACTTATTGTCAAATCTTAATAACAGGTAAATTATGCAGATTAAAAATATAACTCAAATATTTTTTCTTTCGTTGACTCTGTGCGCCCTAAGCTTTTTGGGCCCCGGTTCACCGGCACAAGCACAACAAATTACAGACAACGAAATATCAATGTACACAATGAACACTCAAACAGCTGTCAAAAGAATTTATCGCAAATACACCTATAACGGGGCAACCGTCATTGATGTGGTTGATAAAAACGACGCTTTAATTGCCAGATTAAGTGCCTCACCATCCGCGTCTGTTGTAAGCCCGACAACAAAAAGATCAAACGAAAAGCTTCCCGACTGCATTCAAAAAGCCTGGAATGACTACATAGCAAGGCTCAGACGCAAACAATAAGTCCGGACACAATAAAAAACAGCTCCGCCACTAGTGCGAAGCTGTTGCACATCTCTCACTTTGTCCATCTGTTAATATTATACCATGTTTTTCCTAAAAGTCTGTACATTTTAAAATATTGTTAAAACTTTGTAATCTTGTGTGTTTTTTGCGATTCATATAGTATAATCAGAAGTATAAGTTGGCAATAAAGCAAGTAAAATGAACAGAAAGGCAATGACGATGCAAAAAATATTTTTGGTATTTTTGTTTTGTATGTTTATCGGTACTTTCGCGGAAGCGTCTTTGTTTGATGTAAATACAGAAGTATCTGACGGTTCAAAAGTTTCTGTTTCAAAAGACATTTCTGACAGCGCATCGACCTCAAAAAAAGAGCCCAAAAAGACGAATATTTTTACAAGAGTGGCTAAAACGATCAAAAAAGCTGCCGTATCCGCGAAAGATGCAATTAAAAGCGGAGCTTCAAGCGTAAAAGCAAAAGCAGAGTCTAAAATAGACAACATTTTCGATAAAAAGCCAAAATTTGTTGCACAATCTTATAAAATACCGGGACACGATGACAAAAAGTTTGTGTGCCAGGGCATAACATATTTGAGTGACAGGGTTATAAGCCCGGCCTCAGCCCAAAAGACCCAAAACAGTTACCCATACACGGTTTTGTCTTTTTATCCCACAAAAAACACAACAAAACCCTCGCAGCTTGTAGTTTTAAACGCAAAAACAGGTAAAGCTCTTTGCCGTTTTGACCTATATCAAACCGAAAACACACCATATACAGGCCATGCGGGTGGCATTACCCTCGCGGGAGAGTTTATTTGGGCCGCTTCGGGCAATAAAATTTATGGGTTCGACACCAAAACAATCATAGACTTCACAACTGACGACACAGCCCAAAAACCCGCGACAAGACCTACCGGCATACCTAAAAGCCTCAATTTGCCTTACAAAAAACTTGTAGCCAAAGCCATTTACGAGACAGACAGCAAAGCCAGCTTCGTAAGTTTCGACGGCAAGTATTTGTGGGTCGGAGATTTTGTTAAATCATCAAACGACTCATACGCTCCCATAGCGCACCACAAGTCGGAGCCATTCAATCGCAGCACTTGGATATCAGGCTATCTGACCGATTCAAAAGGCATGCCCACCTCAAAAACCTCCTACGACTATAAGGCCGGTGATTCCGTTAAAAAGGGACACAAGCCCGATGCGGTAATTTGCTGTCGCGAATCTGTTCAGGGAATGAGCGTATGCGATGACTATATAGCGCTTAGCATTTCTTACGGGGCCAATAACAGCAAGTTGGCCTTTTACAAAAATCCTCTAAGCGAAAAAGGCACGACTATATCTTACAAACCCAAGGGGCAAAGCAAAACCTATAAAACTTGCGGCTATGAGCTATCAGATGCCAAAAACTGGGTTGAAACAGTTTCAATCGCCGCCGGCAGTGAAGACCTTGACTTCGACGGGAAGTATCTGTATGTAACCTTCGAGGGCGGTTCTCCCAATTATAAGCCCCGCTGGTCATTAAACCCGCTGGTAAACATCGAAGAAGACTATTACCTCATTGAAATAGACAAAATAGTGAACTGAAATGTCCGACTTTGAAATTATACTTGTTAACCTATCGCATCTTGATCGCGCTTCATGCGACGACAGCTGCGAAGCTCCGCTGGGTCTGTATTGCCTGGCTGCCTTAGCAAATGACAGAATCGCAATTGCCGATTGCCGTCAACAAGTTTTCGAGGAAGCGGCCTCGCTTATAACAGCCCGCTGCAAGGCCGTAATTCTGTCGATTCCCGAGCATTATTCGTCGGCAAAAATATCGAGTTTTTGTGTTGAATTGCGCAAACTCTTTAAACACATTTCAATAGGCATAAACTCAGCACCTGATGGGTATGAGAAATACGCGGATTTTGCGGTGTTAGACAATGGCAAATCAGCTGTTTACCGCATTTTAAAGGGCGAAAAATTAACAGGAATCTGCGGTGTCGACGAAAGCGAAGAAAGCGTGTTGCCGGTGCCTCGAATACCTCTTTGCGACAAAGGATACACGATTTCGCCCGAAAAGATACTCACCATCGGAACCATAGAAATATACCAACCATGGCTGGGGCTTCAAGATCAAACAAGCAAAATTAAAACATACCCAAAAATTGATTGGCTGAAATCTATGGTTGTTTGGCTTAAGAATTCGGGCTTTAGAGGTTTTCATTTTAGGCCCTCGGGAATAACCGGCGAAGCATTGCGCGAACTTACAGAACTCATGCAAAGCGAAAAAGTTGCGTTCGCAATTTCCCCCGAAACAAATGACTTAAAGGCTGTTGAGTGGGCCAAGGCTCCATTGATGCAGATTTGGTTTTACAAACCGAACGATATTGCCGCCCTTAGCGAGCGTCTCAAAGAACTTAACAGCGCGGGCGTGCTGTGTGGGCTACACATCGATAAAAGTTTTTGCGAAACTGCGGGAACCCTCCTAACGGGAAACATTGACAGGCTTGCGATTGAAGATTGCGCTGACTGGCAGTTTGATAAATTAAAGCGTGTGATTAAACGGTTTTGGTGGCAGAAAGGGCGATTCTTCAGAAGACTTTTTGGTTTAAAGAACGTTTCAGAACTTATTGCATTTATTAAAAGTTCGTATAGAATGCTTGATATAATTCTTGAGAGGAAAGGCTGCTGAAATATGATACACGTTATTAACGGGGCGAATCTTAATCTTCTTGGAAAGCGCGAGCCCGAGGTTTACGGAGCAAGAACTCTTTCTGACCTTATGAGTGAGCTCGCAACTTTTGCGAAAAAAAATAATATTGAAACGGATTTTTTTCAAAGCAATCACGAAGGCGCCATAATAGACTATATACAACAATTTGAGCCCGGCACAAAAATTATAATTAACCCCGGCGCGCTGGCTCACACAAGCATTGCTTTAAGAGACTGTATATCCGGGACACAGGTAAACGCTGTTGAAGTGCATATTTCGAACATCTACGCCAGAGAAGATTTTAGACATTTTTCTTATTTGAGCGGGGTATGCAAAGGCGTCATCAGCGGTCTGGGAACAGAATGCTATAAAATGGCGCTGTTATATTTATCTGAAAGATACTAAATTTTTACTGACATGTCTGAGCAAAAAAACAAAACAGAGCTGTTAGCACCCGCCGGCAGCGTATCCGGGTTAAAAGCAGCCCTGACAGGCGGAGCCGATGCGGTTTATTTAGCCGGAAAAAGATTCGGGGCAAGAGCGTTTGCGGCAAACTTTGATGAACAGTCTCTTAAATGGGCGCGAAGGGTTACGCGTTCTTTGCGAAAGAAGCTGTATATAACTTTAAACACAATTGTGTTTGAAAACGAGCAGAAATTGCTTAAAGAAACACTCGATTTTTATGAAATTTTGCAGCCTGACGCCTTAATTGTTCAAGACCTCGGAATTGCGGCAGAACTCAGAAGGCGAAAAAGCAAAATACCGATTCACCTGAGCACCCAGGGAACCTGGTTCGGACAGGGCGGTATTAAGCAATTAAAAGAACTTGGAATAACCAGAGTCATTTTGCCCCGCGAAACCACAGCACAAGAAATAGAGCACATAGTTAAAACAAGCCCGTTCGAAATTGAAGTTTTTGTGCATGGCGCCATGTGTTACAGCGTATCAGGCAGATGCTTTTGGAGCATTTCGTTAGGCACAAGATCGGGCAACCGAGGCACATGTGCACAGCCTTGCCGAAAAGAATACATCACCTCGAAAAATAAAAAGGGAACATTTCTTTTCAGCCCAAAAGATTTAAGACTGATCGAAGAAGTCGGCAATTTAAGTAAAATGGGGGTAGCCTCGCTTAAAATCGAAGGGCGCATGAAAAGCCCGGAATACGTGTATCAGGTGGTATCAGAATACAGAAAAGCCCTAAACGAAGGCACTTTTGAGCAGAATGAACTTTCTGAAGTATTTTCGAGAGCTTCGGGCAAAGGTTTTTACCATGGCATACCTCGGGTGGACAATTGGAAAACCGGAAAAACATCGGGCCGAGAGGGCGTGTTAACCGCAATAACTACAGGAAAAACGAACGACGGGCTTATTGAATTGTTGGTCAAGGCGCCTTTAAAAGCCGGAGACGGACTATTTTGGGTTATAAATGAAATAAAAGCGGGGGCCCGTGTAACCTATATAAAAGCA
>MWDD01000030.1 GCA_002070375.1 bacterium ADurb.Bin157
CGGGGGCCCGCACAAGCGGTGGAGTATGTGGTTTAATTCGATGATACGCGAGAAACCTTACCTGGTCTTGACATGTTAAGAATCCTTCAGAGATGAGGGAGTGCTTGCTTGCAAGAACTTAAACACAGGTGGTGCATGGTTGTCGTCAGCTCGTGTCGTGAGATGTTGGGTTAAGTCCCGCAACGAGCGCAACCCTTGTTGCTAGTTACCAGCACGTAATGGTGGGAACTCTAGCGAGACTGCCGGTGACAAACCGGAGGAAGGTGGGGATGACGTCAAATCATCACGCCCCTTACGACCAGGGCCACACACGTACTACAATGCCCGGTACAACGAGTTGCTAAGCCGCGAGGCTGCGCTAATCTCTTAAAACCGGGCCAAGTTCAGATCGGAGACTGCAATTCGTCTCCGTGAAGTTGGAATCGCTAGTAAACGCAAATCAGCATGTTGCGTTGAATACGTTCTCGGGCCTTGTACACACCGCCCGTCACACCATGGAAGCCAGTAACACCCGAAGCCGGTGAGCTAACGCAAGAGGCAGCTGTCGAAGGTGGGATTGGTGACTGGGGTGAAGTCGTAACAAGGTAGCCGTAGGAGAACCTGCGGCTGGATCACCTCCTTTCTATGGAGATCATGATTCTGGAGTAAGTCGCTTAACTTAATTGATGAGCGCATCGCAAAATCGAATCTTCGTCGAACTTGGCAGAAATTTTAAGCCAAGTCTTCTGATCTTTTTCATATAATTTAAACGCGCCGAATTCAAACTATGAATTTGGCGCGTTTTGCTTTAGCTTTATAGTAAATTATTAATTATAAAATTGAGTTAAATTATACTCTGTGTTAATGTTTTATTTAATTTATCAGAGAGATATTGATATGAAGAATACAATCGTTATTTTACTGCCGGTTTTATCATGTTCCGGTCTTGAGTTGTTTGGGTTGCGTTTTGCGCAAGAGTTAATAAAACGAGGTTATGAGCCGGTCGTTGCCGTTCCTAAAGATTCCGCTCTTGACAAGCAATGTAAAGATAGAAATTTAAAGACTTTTTATGTTTCGGCAGTTCATAAATATTCTTTAAAGTCTTTTAAAGATTGTATAGATATTTTAAAAAAAATTGAGCCTTCAAAAATTGTTATTTTTAGAAGCCAAATGATTTATCCGGTACATTTTGCGAGAATTATAACATCGATTCACGCTGAAATTTATATGTTTTACCGTATCGGAGTAGGTAATTCGGTTCGAAAAGATCCTTTGCACAGATTTTTATTTAAGCAAGTTAAGGCGATTATACCCAATGCGGGATATGTTGCAGATAAAATGAAACGTCTTTGGGGAGTTGATAAAGATAAAGTAGTTTGTATAAAAAGCGGGGTTGATGTAAATAAATATTGTCCTTCCACAAAAACCCGAGATAAATTTCGCGCCGACTTTGGTTTTTCAAATGATGATTTCATTATAGGCGCTTCCGGTAGGATTGAGCCTGTTAAGGGTTCTGAAAATTTAATAAGAGCGCTTTTCGACGGATCTGATTCTCCCGGGCATATCAAAGAAAATGTGCACTTAGTATTTGTCGGAAAAGAAAGCAAAATCGGTTACATCGATTATCTTAAACAACTTTCCGCAGAGTTGAATGCCTCTAATAAAGTCCATTTTTTGCCATTTAGAAATGACATCGAAAATTACTATCCGGGCTTAGATCTTTTCGCGTTTGCGGTTAATTGTAATGAATGTTACGCTTACACCGTTTTGGAAGCCATGACTTGCGGTATACCCGTATTGGTGCCTAACAGCGGAGGTTTAATTGAGATGTTTACCGATGGAGTTGAAGGCAGGTTTTTCGAACATAAAAATATTGATTCATTGCGTGAACGTTTTGCACAGATTATTGCTATGCCTGCCCATGATTTAAAAAAGATGGGAGACTCAGCCCGTGAACATGTTCTTAAAACTTCTGATTGGAACAAAATGATTGAGAAATATTTTAGTATTATGTCACTGTAGCCTAAAAGCATATAAGCTGCACATAAAATGAACAGCGCAACTTATAATATATATACATTTGATACCTTTGAAAAATTGGTAGATAGATTTGTTGCCTCTACAGGGCTTTATTTTCCAAAACTTTCTGAAGGCAAAGATTCCTTTTTCAAAGGTTTTTATAATTGGCTCAGCGCAGAGAAAAAAAACTCAAACTTCGCCCTGATAGCACCGGAACCTTCGCAGGCTCTTTCTTTACCCAATCCTGCACAAGTTCTCTATTCTGCTTTAAAGCCCGTAATAAACAGCCCCTCCGAAGATTGTATTTTCGAGTATCTCTATAAATATGGTCTTGATCCCTCAATTTCAACACAGCCGATTACAACTCTTTCCGGCGGCGAGATGCTTTTGCTTAACTATGCCAAAGCAGAGGCACAAGCAGATTATGCCGAACGCTTTATTGCCTCAAACCCAATATTTTGGCTTAATTCATCAAGATATCATTATTGGCTGAATCTTAAAGAACTTTACAGCTCAAAGCAAAAGTCAATCGATGTTATAGTGCTGAACGGAGACACATATTTTGACAATACCGACAGTGAGAACGATTTTAATATAAAGCCCTTAGAATTTAAGTTGTCTATACAAGAGCCAAAAGTTTGCTTTCCCGAAATCAGATTCCCAATTTATCATGCGGCGCGCGCCATATCCTATAAATGTCATAAAGAAATTATAGTTAAATCTCCTTTTCTGATTACGGGCGACAACGGTGTGGGCAAAAGCATATTTTCGGGAATGCTCTCATCAATAGTCGATATAAACTCAGGCAACTTGTCGGTAGAAGCCATAAACGGAGCTGCATCATGCAGATTGGTCTTTCAAGAAGCGGTTTCCCAATGTTTTGCTCTAACCCCCGAAATACTGATTAGTGGCGTTTTTTGTGCCGATTATGAAAAAAAACTCTTAGCTCAAAACTTTTTTCAAAGGCTTATCTCAGAGTTTAATAATCACGAAGAGCTACAAATGAGCGATAACAATATTTATACTTTGTTATCGCTAAAAATCGCACTTATAGCCGAACGGCTTGCCGACAAACCTGCTTTACTTCTTTTAGACGAGCCGGGGTGGGGCCTTTCTTGTAAAGATGCTCAACTGCTGGTTTATAAAGTCGCTCTCTTAGCTCACGAGCTTGGAATTGCCCTAGGAATCGTATCTCATCAACCAACTTGGCACAAATTTGCTGCTTCAAAGTTGACTCTCAAACGACTTTCGCAAAACGAAGTGGATATCGAATATGAATCGTTTAAATTTTTTTAAGATACACTTAGTAAAACCTTTTTGGCTTCGTTTTATAATTTTTATTATTGTTGGGCTGCCCTTGTTTTCAAATTTTCCGGCACTCTTTATCAGCCAAATCCTATCCAAATTTTTTAACCCCGAATTTGCTCTTATAATTAGTTATCCGCTTATAAGCTTTTTTATATGGCTCTTTTGTCTGCCAAGTTTGGGGCTTAATAAATTTCTTGATTATATGTCTGCTGCTTTCTTAATGGCCTTGACAACAGTTATTACAAGTTCTTTGCTGCAAAATTTATTTCCTTTTATATTTATGGAAAATGCCTATGCTGCCTCGGTGCGCTTGCTTAGGCTTTATTTCAATGTGTTAGCCGTTTTCCCATGGTCATTGACATTCATTAATTCTTTTTCGCCGGATTCAATAATTAATGCACTGACACAGTTGAGAACTCCTTTCAGAGAGGCGGGTTTGCACTTTGCATTGGCTTTAAGAGTTTTTCAGCACGTTGGAACGGTAGTATCAAAATTATTGCTAATTTGGAAAGAAAGGTATCCTTCTTTATTAGTTATGCGACATACCGGTGAAAATAAAAAACTAAAATTTATATTTGCATGGGTGCGTTGGCTTGCTTACTCTGTTATAGATTGGGTATATGCATCTATAATATTGACATTTGAACCTATTCCTGCCATGGTAAATGAGTTCGAAATTCTATCAGAAAGAAATAAGAAAAATGACTTCTCAGAAAAGTAAATTCGCTCAAACCGCTTTAATATCGGCATTAGCAGCTCTTACAGCTGTTACTACGATAATGGTGAGGGTTCCAATTCCTGCGACAAACGGTTATTTTAATATAGGTGATGTTTTTATTATATTAGCGGGGCTATGGCTTGGGCCTAAGGCCGGCTTAATTGTCGGAGCTGTAGGCTCTTCTGTTGCCGATGCCGTTGGTTTCCCTGTTTATATTCCTGCTACTTTTGCGGTAAAAGGCCTCGAGGGGCTTGTTGCCGGTTTACCCATAAAAAAAACAGTCGCAGCTTTATTGGCAGCTATTGTAATGGTTGCGGGATACTATGTTTTTGAGGCTTTTATTTACCCCATGCTGGGAAACAGGATCCCGATGTTTGCAATTACAACGCCGGAAGCCGCTTTAATTGCTTTATTACCCAATGCTGTCCAAGGAATCGCCGGAGCAGTCGGCGGATTAGCCTTATGGCATTCAATCGCAAACAAAAAATGAATATATTTTAAACGAAAGTTATAATTATGGATAACAATGTAGTATTTGCTTTTTTATTAACTTTATTTGCAGGCCTTTCAACAGGCTTTGGCAGCTTACTGGCACTTTTTGCCAAAAAAACAAACCCTAAATTTTTATCTTTCAGCTTGGGTTTTTCGGCCGGAGTAATGATTTACGTTTCAATGGTCGAAATTTTGGAAAAATCTAAAGATGCGTTAGTGACAGAATACGGATTAAAAACAGGTTCTTGGGCCTCTGTTATTTCGTTTTTTGCCGGAATTGCGGTTATTGGAATAATAGACAAGCTTGTCCCTGAAGAAGATAACCCGCACGAGTTTCACCATGAGGGAGAGCAAAAGTGTGTGCCTTGCGAAAAATCAAAGCTTTTGCGATCGGGTATGTTCACTGCATTGGCCATTGCTATTCACAATTTCCCGGAAGGAATTGCGACTTTTGTTGCGGCTTTATCTGACACAACGATTGCGATACCGGTTGCGGTAGCTATTGCTATTCATAATATTCCTGAAGGAATAGCAGTTTCCGTGCCTGTGTATTATGCTACCGGAAGTCGCAGAAAAGCTTTTTGGTATTCATTTCTTTCCGGTTTATCTGAGCCTGTCGGTGCTCTTATAGCCTATTTAATTCTTATGCCGTTTTTGAATAATGCGCTTTTTGGCATAATATTTGGCGTAGTTGCCGGTATTATGGTTTACATTTCTCTTGACGAGCTTTTGCCCTCAGCCCGTGAATACGGCGAGCACCACGTTTCTATGATCGGTTTAGTCGCCGGAATGGGGCTTATGGCTGTCAGTCTATTGCTTTTTATATAGCATAGCCGCACTCTTTATATCTAAATGCTTGAAACGAATTCTCTGAATACTTTGCGCGCAGTTTTGATGATACGATCTTTGCGCTCCTCTGACTTTTCTCCTTCTTTGCTTGCGAAAAGTCCAAAGTTTACGTTCATCGGATGAAAATCTTTATGCCCGGTGTAAGTTATATAGTGAAGCAAACTGCCTAACATTGTTTGCGCGGGTAAAGAGACCGCTTCTTTTCCTTGAATTAACCGACAAACATTCATTCCGGCTAATAAACCGGTAGCGGCTGACTCTGTATATCCTTCGACACCGCTAATTTGTCCTGCAAAAAATATGTTCGGGTTGCTTTTTAGCTGTAAAGTTGGTAAAAGCAGTTCGGGGGCATTGATATAGGCATTTCTGTGCATTTGCCCAAGCCGTTCAAATTTTGCGTTTTCTAATCCGGGAATCATCTTAAATACTCTTATCTGTTCGGGGTGTTTAAGATTGGTTTGAAAGCCTACCAAGTTAAACATGCTTGCTAAGAGGTTATCTTGTCTTAGTTGTACAACAGCATAAGGGCGTTGGCCGGTTCTGGGGTTAACAAGTCCAACCGGTTTTAGAGGCCCAAAACGTAAAGAATCAATACCTGATTCTGCAATAATTTCTACGGGCTGACAGGCGCTGAAATATTTTTTCCTGGCAGATTTTTCCATGTCTGAAAGGTCTATTCTTTCAGCATTAAGCAGCGCTTCTACAAAGGCCAAGTATTGTTCTTTGTTCATTGGGCAGTTTATGTAGTCGCCGTTTTCACCATCTCCGTATCTGTCGGCTTTAAAGGCAATATTCATATTTATGCTGTCTGCATTTACGATGGGAGCCACAGCATCAAAAAAATCAAGGTGCTTTTTACCAAGCATTTTTTGCAGTTCTTCAAGCATGCTATTGGAGGTTAAAGGCCCGGTGGCAATTATTACATAACCGTCTTTAGGTATCTCTACTGCTTCTTCATTTACAAAATCAACAAGAGTATGGGTTTTAAGGTATCTCGTCATTTCTCGGGCAAAAGCATATCTGTCTACAGCAAGAGCATTGCCGGCAGGAACTCTGTATTTATAGGCTGTTTCCATAAAATAACTGCCAAAAAACCTCAATTCTTCCTTTAATAAGCCGGGCGCGCGGTCAGGAAGATTGCTTCCGACAGAGTTGCTGCAAACCAATTCTCCGAACATGTCGGTGGTGTGTGCTCCTGTCTTGACCTTAGGGCGCATTTCTATAAGTCTTACCGGTATTTGTTTTCTTATGAGCTGATATACGGCTTCTGAGCCGGCCAGCCCGGCACCTATAACAGTTACTTTAATGTCTTTGTTCTTATTGCTTGTCATCTTTGTTATTACTTTCGCTTACTTGCTTATACTTACAACCTTTGCCGGAACACTTTATATATTCGCCTTGTTTTTTTGTAGAATGCCAAACAAGAGGGGCTCCACATATCGGACACAATTCTCCTGTGGGTTTTGCCCAAGTGGTAACATTGCATTCGGGGTAATTTGAACATCCATAAAACAGTCTACCCCTTTTTGATTTTTTTTCAAGCATTTTACCGTTACAGCCTTTTGCCGGACAATTAACACCCACTTCTTTAACAATTTGTTTTGTGTTTTTACAAGCCGGGTAGTTGCTGCAGGCAATAAATCTGCCATAACGACCGGTTCGAATATGCATATCAGAGCCGCATTGGTCGCATTTTTCGTTGACTAACTCTAATTCTTCTTCTGTACGTTCGGATTCTGCCTCAGAAAGTATTTCTGACATAATAATCGGCGGTTTGGGTATGCCTTCTGCGAATAAAAGTTTTTCTTCGGGAATATTAATGGTTGATTTACAATCGGGATAACCGGAACACGCCAAAAATTTTCCGCTTTGTCCAAGTCTTACATTCATAATCTTCCCGCATTTAGGACAATTTATGTCTGATTGAATTTGCAATTTTTCTATGCTTTCTTCGGCTTTTTTAAGAGCTTTCATAAAAGGTTCATAGAAGTCGGCCAATACCTTAACCCAATCGACTTTACCTTCTTCTATTTTATCCAGTTCGTTTTCCATTGAAGCTGTGAATCCCGGGTCAATCAGGTCTGCAAAACACGATTCAAGAATGTTGGTTACAGCAAAAGCAGCGTCAGAAGGGTAAAATTTGCCCTCTGACTTTTTAACATATTTACGTTGTTGTATTGTATCTACAATTGTGGCATAAGTCGAAGGTCGACCGATTCCCTCTTTTTCAAGCGTTTTAATAATCGAAGATTCATTATATCTCGGAGGCGGTGTAGTGAAGTGTTGTTCGCCGGTTGCGGCAACTAACGAAAGGTTTTCGCCCTTTTTTAAATCAGGCAACTTTTGTTTTCCGTCTTCAATTTCAGTATCTTCGTCTTTGGCACTTGTATAAAGAGATGTGAACCCGTCGAATACAGTTGCTGTTCCTGAGGTCTGCAATACTGTGTCTTCTATTTCAACTTCTGCCGTAACAACCTTGTAAACGGCGTCAGCCATTTGCGAAGCTACATACCTTTTCCATATCAGTGTGTATAGTTTAAGTTGTTCCGGTTTTAGAAAAGGCGCCATTTTTTCGGGCGTTCTGAATACAGAGGTGGGTCTAATTGCTTCATGGGCGTCTTGGGCTCTTTTTTTCTGTTTGAAAAAACGCGGTTTACTAATCAGATATTCTTTGTCATACGCCTTTTGCAGAAAATCATTGAGTTCAGAAATTCCTTCAGGAGCTATTCTAACCGAGTCAGTTCTCATGTAAGTTATCAGACCTACTTGCCCTTCTTTACCTAACTCAATGCCTTCATAAAGATTTTGAGCAACAGACATGGTGCGTTTAGGCGTAAAACCAAATTTCTGTGCAGCTTCAGTTTGCATGGTGCTTGTTATAAAAGGCGGCGGCGGGCTTTGAAGTTTTTCGCGGCTTGTGAGTGAAGTAATGCTTAGCTTTGCACTATTTATTTGGGCCAGTATTTTGTCTGCCGTTTCTTTGTTTGGAATCGGCGCTTTTTTATTGGCATATTTAACCAGCTTGAGCTGAAATTTATGTTTAGTTGCATTTTTTACATCAGCAGCTATAGTCCAGTATTCTTCAGGTTTAAAGGCCATTATTTCACGTTCACGGCGACAAATCAAAGCCACAGCAACAGATTGAACTCGGCCGGCAGAAAGTCCCAAACAAATTTTTTGCCACAAGAGCGGAGATAGTCTGTAACCAACCAGTCTGTCCAAAATTCTTCTGGATTGTTGAGCATTAACAAGAGCACAATCTATGTGTCTTGGGTTTTCAAGAGACTTAAGCACATCGTCTTTTGTAATCGAATTAAAGGTTATTCTGCAATCTGATAGCGGGTCAATATCTAAAACTGTGGCTAAGTGCCAGCTTATAGCTTCTCCTTCGCGGTCGGGGTCAGGGGCTAAATAAATTTTTGAAACAGTTTTTGCAATTTTTTGTAACTTGATTATTACATCTTTTCTGTCTTTTACTACGTGAAAATTCGGAACAAAGCCATTATCTGTGCTTACTCCGATTCTTGACGGCGGCAAATCAATGACATGCCCTTTACTTGCTTCAACTATAAATTCTTTACCCAAAAATTTTGACAATGTCTTAATTTTTCCGGGTGATTCCACAATAATCAATTTTTTGCTCATGCTATTTTCTTCTATTCTCTTTCAACCGTGACTGGTAACAGTTATTAGGCAACTTAATGATGTAGTCTCGCATTTCAAGCTGTAAAAGTAAAGAAAATAATATTTCCGGTTTCCAGCCGTTATCAAGCAAACTGTCAACGGTTAACGGCTCTTTGGCCAAAATGTCATACAGTTTTTTCTCATCATCAGTCATGTCGTCTACAATCGTTTTGCTCTTTTTTATCGGACGATTTGGCAAAGAGTCGGAGTAATAATTTATCAGATCTTCAGGATCTGTCACAATTTCCGCTCCGTCTTTTAATAAGGCAATAGTGCCCTGTGCACAACTCTGATTGATATTCCCGGGTATTGCAAAAATATCTCTGTTTTGTTCTCCGGCCAATCTGGCGGTTATTAATGACCCGCTTTGCGCATTTGCCTCAATTACGAGTATACCCATGCTCATACCCGAAATAATTCTGTTTCGAACGGGAAAATGCCACGGAAGTGCCGGCATGCCCGGAGGGTATTCAGACACTATGGCGCCGCCTTCCTCGATTATTCTTTTCCGAACCTTTTGGTTTCCCTTCGGGTAAACTATGTCAAGTCCACTCGCCGTAACCGCAATAGTTTGTGATTTTGCTTCTAATGCTCCGATATGTGCGTGTGTGTCTATGCCTAATGCTAACCCGCTGATTATGACAAAGCCGGCTTTTGCCAGGGTAGATGCAAACTCTCGTGCTATGTCGTAGCCCATCTGTGTGCCGTTTCTAGACCCAACAATAGCGATTGTGGGAGCCTTGGCGCATAACTTTCCTTTAACGAAAAGTCCGACGGGTGCATCTGCAATTTCTTTTAAAAAAACAGGGTATTCTTCTTCATTGTAATTAACAAATCTGATTCCCTTTTCAGAGATTTCTTCTGTTGAGCAAATCGGCTTAGTTTCATAAAACTCTCGCAAAAAGCGAGCAGCCCTTTTATAGTCGAATCCTTGTATATCCAATATTTCTTCAATTGTGGCTTTAGCTGCATTTATCGGATTTATGAATCTTTTAATCAGCCCGGCTTGTAAAGTCGGTCCAAGCCAGCTCATAGACATGAGCTTAAGCCATTGAAGTTGATCATGCATAGAACATAGACTCCCGGGGAAGCTTAATTTGTTTAATCACTTTTTTGCATGCCGCCACTAATCCTTGGTTTTCCGTTTCTGCCGCCACCTCTGTTACGCGTGCAAGAACATCGGTGCCGGCCATTACAAGTGTTTCAAAAGCTAAGTTCTTGATCGCGGAAGATTTTGAATCCAACATATCTATGAAGTAATCGGGGGTTTTGAGAGCAACTTCTGAAAGCACGCGTCTGGCAGTGCGTTGTTCTAAGTCATCTTTGGTTGACTCAAGGAAATCTGCGAGAATATGAATGTCGGAAACCGACCCCAATTCTCCGATAGACTTAATGGCAGCTATTCTTACTTTTTTACTTGAGTCTTCCAATGATTTTTTAAGTATTGCTCGTGTTTTTTCGCATGGGAAAGCGCTCATAGCCTCGCAAGCAGTAACTCTGACCTTTTCATCAGCGTCGTCGGCAAGCATAATTATGTGGTCTAACCCGCGCGACTCTTCCATCTCGGCTAATGCTTTAGCTGCATTGCGTTTTAATTCATCGTCATCGCTTTCGGTGCAGTTTATCAGTTCTTTGACCACATTGTCTCCAAGCCTCCTGAATGAGGCTATTACACTTCGATGTACCTCAGTGTTGCGGTCGGAGAAACATCTGACTAAGGGAATAAAAGAACGCTTGTCGCCAATTTGCCCAAGTGAGATAGCTGAATATATTCTTACCCACTCACTGTCATCTCTTAATGAGACAATCAAAGGTTCTATAAATTCTTTGTCGCCTATTATGCCGGCAGCTTGACAAGCGTATAGTCGAAGCTCTGAGTCACCTTTTCTCATGGCTTCGATAATCCTGCTTTGATATTTGTGCCCAACTTCTTTGAGTATATAATTAACCCAATGTCTTATGTCTTCATTATCGCTTGCTATATGGCGTAAAAGCTCTTCAATCGGCAAGTTTTCTATGACACACAGACTTTCGGCTGCAGCTCTGCGTACGCCCCAGACTTCGTCGCCCATAGCATTAATAAGTGCTCTGCCAACCGTGGGATCAAAAGCACTTCCAAGGGCTTTGGCAGAAAAATATCGTATTTCACGGTTAGTGTCTCTTAAAGCTCTGACTAAATACGGAACTCCCGCTTCACCAATAGACTCAAGTATGCGAGTTACCCAATATCTTACGTCGTCATTAGAGCTTGTTAAAGCATCGGCAATAACATCAACCCCACGCTCCCCGATTTCGGTCAATGCGTAAGCACAGCTTCTTCGAACGTTCCAGTTTGGGTCAGAAAGCCCTGTTACCAATATTGGAACAGCTCTGGGATTTCCGATTTCACCAAGCGCTGAAGCCGCAAAAACCTGTATCTCAGGATTTGAAAGTTTAAATAACCTAATTAAAGGTTCAACTACTCGCGCGCCGATTTTTACAATCGAGTTTCTTATTAAAAACCTGCGGTTTTCATCCATTTTGACTATTTCATCGAAAAGAGTCTGTAAACTTTTGCTTCCGGCCTTTACCAAAGCTCTTAAACAACCTTCTCGTATTTGCTCATTAGACCCTGCCAAATATTCAAGCATCATTTCTACGGCATTATCGCCTATCTCTGCCAACGCCATAGTTGCGCTTTTTCTAATAGTCCAGTCAGAATCCGCCAAAGACTCTATTAAAAGCTTAATGACACGTTTGTCGCCTGATTCTCCGAGGGCGGCAGCTATGACATACCTTATTTGTTTGTCGCCATTTTTTAAGGCTTCAAGCAAAAAACGTTGCGCTTTTGGGCCAAGACGACCTAATGTCTTGATTGTCCAAAATCTTATGTCTTCATCTTCCGTTAGGGTTAAGATTTGTTGTAAAGGCGCTATTACTGCTTCGCCATACTTAACCAAAGCGTCTGAAGCAGCCTTTCTTACACGCCAACGCTCATCGCCGAGAGCTTTTAGCAAAAGAGTTACGCCCTGCGGTATCTTTGCATTGCCAAGAGCGATGGCGGCAAAATATCTGATTTCTTCGTTTGAGCTTTTCATTGATCGCAGTATGGCCGGAAAACCTTTTGGCACAAACTCGCTGAGTATTTGGAGCGACCAGTGTTGTATATCTTCATTATGTGAATTTAGTGCGTTAGATAAAAAGGGAATAACAGCTTCGCCGTATTCCTTGATTCGATCGGCTGCAATTTTTCTGACGCTCCAAAATTCGTCGGAAAGGCAAGTTATCAGAAAATGTAGTGTCGTCTCATCTTTGGTTAAATTTATTTTTTTTAAAAAATCAATTTTCTGCAGCTTATTTGCGTTGGAAAACTTTTCGATGTAGTAATTGTTAGTATTTTTTTCCATAATATCTGTCCGATCTGCTTAGTTTGCTGGACTAAGAAAGAATTTTACTATGTTATAGGCTTTGAAGGCTTACTGTGATAGTGCCGGGCCTAATATCAGTTATCTTAAGGTTTTCGGGTAAGTTAAGAGGCTCTAAAAGCTTTATTGAAAGCTCTTTCTCGTTGGTGTCCGGTATTGTGACAACGATTTTTAGATTACTTGTTACAATTTTGTCCAAATCTTGAGTCATGCCTTCGATTTCCAATGTATAAGAAGATACAGATGCGTATACAGTTTTGTTCGCGGGTGAAATTATTTCTAAGGGTAGGGCATCGTATGTTCTGGTTATAGGAATGTCTGTGAGTTTGACTTCTAAATATACTGTGTCGCTGCCCGGTAAAGTAACTTTATCATTGGGCAATTCGATAGAAACCGGAATATTGGAGCTCTCTTGAAGCTGAGACAAATTGATTGGTCTGAACGATATTTCATTTATAGGAGCAATTATTCTGTTTGGTCCGCTAATTAAAACCTCGGGTGGAACTACTGAGTATGCGTCTAATCTTTTGCCATCCGGTAACTTGCCTCTGAAAGACGGTCTGGAAATTTTTACCGATTTTGTCGGATAGCCTTGTTTTACCGCAACATCAACCCTTACCTTTGCGGGTTCTGAAATTATGCGTGATTTATCGATTGAATCAGTCGTTTTAAACAAGACTTCCGGGGTTTGGCTTATTGAATTTCTTACTCTGTCTAAGTTTATTTCGGCATAACACTCAGTGATTGATTCTACTATTTCTTGGGGGCCAAGTATGGTTATTTCTGAGGGTTCAACAATAGGTGGGTCTGCCAGATAACCTTCCGCAGGCTGTCCTAAGATTTCTACCAAAACTTTAATCTTTTTTGAGACAACTTCTTCTGCGTCGAGAAGTAGTAGTTCAGGGCTTAGAGAAATTGGAGAAAGCCCCGGAAATACATTTGAAACCTCAACAGGCAAGCGAAATGAACCGGGTTTCAGGTTTTTTAAGTCAATTCTCAGCTGGGCATACCTGTTTGAAGATTTGGCGTACATAAAGTCTCTTCTGTTGCCTTCAAATCTTACAACAGTCATGGCCTTACTCGGGGTAATTCTGATGTTGGGCGAGGTGTTGATATATTCGACAGGCAACTCAATGTTTCGCCTTATTTGAGGCGGATCAACCAGATTTACATACATCCATGCAAAAATGGCAAGCAAAACCGAAAAGAGTTTAAGCCAAATTCTGTCTGTCATTTTTTATAGAATATCCCCCTGCTTCTGTTTACCCTGCCAAATGATGCCTGAACCAGTTTTCTTACTCTGTCCATGGAAAGGTTTCGGTCAAGTTTACCATTTCTCGCTTTTGAAATTTGTCCTGTTTCTTCGCTTACAACAAACACTACCGCATCTGTAATTTCTGTTATGCCGATTGCAGCTCTGTGCCTTGAGCCCAGTTCTTTGGCTACTTCGTTGTGGTTGCTTGCAGTAGGCAAAAAACAGCCGGCTGCTTCAATTAACTCACCTTTAATAATAACCGAGCCGTCATGAAGCGGAGTAAACGGCATAAAAATGGTGTTAAGCAGTTCTGAGCTTATTTTGCATTTCATTGTTGTGCCATTTTCGATAAAATCTTTTAAGCCAATATCTTGTTCAAATACTATAAGCGCTCCAACTCTTTTTTTTGAACAGCTTTCAATTGTTTTGCAGATTTCATCGGTCATCTCGTAAATAGATGCTTCCGCTATGAGTTGTTCTCCTAAAAACTTGCCTTTTCCTATGTCTTCGAGGGCGCGCCTAAGTTCAGGCTGAAAAATGACTACAAGCGCTAAAAAACCGGTAGGCAGCACGGTTGACAATACCCAGCTTACAGTGTTGAAATTCATGTTTTTGGTAACTACATAAAGCACGAGAATTATTCCGATGCCTTTCAGCAAATTGAACGCTCTTGTGCCTTCAATAAATAAAAGTGCTCGGTAAACGGCATAGCTTACAAGTACAATATCAAATATGTCGGTTATGCCGATATCACCAAAAATGGCTGCAAGCAAGTCGAAGATCTGCCTGAACTGTTCCAATATTTTTTTACTCCATATCTTTAATCAGCTTGCTCATTAATTCAATCGTAGATTGAGAAGGACTCGAAAGAGGTAATCGTGTGTGTTCTGAGATAAGCTTTTTAAGCATAAGAGCGGCTTTGACAGGCAATGGATTTGTTTCTGTGAAAAGCCCTCTGTGTAATTCAAGTAGTTTATAATGAATCTTTTTTGCTGCTTCCCAGTCATTTTTTAAGGCAGCGTCATTAAATTTTTTCATCATTTTCGGAGCGACATTGGCTGTTACAGATATGGTTCCTATTGCTCCGCAAGCCATTATCGGTAAGTTTAGCGCGTCTTCTCCCGAAAATAACCCAAAGCCCTTAGGAGCCTTGCTGATAATTTTCATTGCTTGTTCCAAGTTTCCTGAGGCTTCTTTTACGGCAACTATATTTTTAATTTTGGCTAATTCGAGAACCGTTTCAGGCAACATATTGCAGCCGGTTCTGCCCGGTACGTTGTATAAAATGACCGGCAATTTTGTTGATGTCGCAACCGCTTTATAATGAGCGATTAAACCTGGTTGGGGAGGTTTGTTATAGTAAGGAGTTACTACCAGGACAGCATCGGCACCATAAGAGGCTGCATCTTTTGTTAATGAAACAACGGACTTAGTATCATTTCCGCCTGTTCCAAAAATTATGGGAATTTTACCTTTTGTAAAATCTTTAGCTGTTTTTAACAGTGATTTTTTTTCATCAAGTGTCAAGGTGGCTGCTTCACCTGTGGTCCCGCAAATGACAAGTCCGTCTGTTTTTGATTCTGTGTGAAGCTTTAAAAGCGCTTCATAGGCTTTGTAGTCAATGTTGCCATCTTTTGTGAACGGAGTTATCAAAGCAACGAGGGAACCTCGTATTAAATTATTCTGCATTTATTCCCCCTCAGGAAGTATTACTTACTCTGTAAAGAAATATACCATCGGCATATTTTTTTAACAAGAAATTTAACTTAAAAAAAACAAAAAATTTACAAACATCAAATAAGCTAGTATCATGTTCAGACCTGCCAAAAAAAGGAATGATATGATGGATGAAAAAGATCGAGAAATAATACAATTACTTCAAGACAAGTTCCCGCTTGTATCTGAGCCTTACAAAGAAATCGGCGATAAAATCTGGATGGACGAAGTTTCTGTAATCTCAAGAATCGCCAGGATGATCCAAGACGGCGCAATACGTCATTTTGGGCCCTTTTTTGACAGTAAAAAGTTAGGTTATATTGGTTGTCTCGCAGCGGTGAATGTGCCTGATGATCGAGTTGAAGCCGTTGCAGCGGTGATCAATAAGTTCGATGAAGTTACGCACAATTATTTGCGCGACGGTGTACCCAACTTGTGGTTTACTGTTATCGCCCAATCAGCAGAACGACGCGAGGAAATATTTGCCCAAATAAAAAAGGAAGCGCAAATAGACGAAATATTGACTTTTTCCTCGAAAAGAACCTTCAAGGTTCGTGTCAATCTATAGGAGTTAAGCATGGATTCAAAAACAAAAAAAGTTTTAAGTGAGTTGCAAGACGGATTCAAGCTTGAAACCAAACCATTTACACGAATTGCCAAAGAACTGAATACAACCGAAGAAGAAGTGATAGATATAATTAAGGACTCTTTGAATTCCGGAATTGTAAGAAGAATTGGTTTAGCCGTCAGACCTGAAAAAATTGGTTTTGAAGAAAATGCCTTGATTGCTTGGCAAGTTTCTCAAGATAAAATCGAAGAAGTGGGCGAAGATCTTGCAAAAATAAACGAAATTTCACATTGTTACGAAAGAGATTGTCCGCCAAATTGGCCCTATAACCTTTTTACAATGGTTCATACCAAAAGTGCGCAAGACCTCGAACGCCTTATAGAAGATATTAAAAATAAGCATAATTTATCGAACTATAAGGTTTATAGAACTAAAAAAGAATTCAAGAAAACCTCTATGCGGTATTTTAATGACTGAAAATGTTCAAATAAATGCGTATAAGCGTGCTCTTAAGTGCTTTCCCGGCGGAGTAAACAGCCCTGTGAGAGCTTTTAAGGCTGTCGGTTCAAACCCTGTTTTTATCAAGTCTGCTTATAAGAGCCATGTAACTTCGATTGACGATACTTCTTATATTGATTACGTAGGCTCTTGGGGCCCCATGATTCTTGGGCACGCCGATCGAGACGTAGTTGAAGCTGTTTGTAAAGCAGCCGAACGCAGCTTGAGCTTTGGCGCACCTACACAAGCAGAAACCGAGTTGGCAGAATTGATCAAAGAAGCTTTCCCCAATATCGAAAAAATGCGCTTTGTCAGTTCCGGCACTGAGGCAACCATGTCCGCCATAAGGCTTGCTAGGGGTTACACGCGTAAGAATTATATAATTAAAATCGATGGTGCTTACCACGGACACGGCGACTCTGTTTTGGTTTCAGCCGGCTCAGGTGTGGCAACCTTTGTTGCTCCCGGCTGTCCCGGTATTCCCGATACCGTAGCTAATAATACTCTTGTTGTGCCTTATAACGATGTAAAAGCGCTCGAAAAATGCTTTGAAAAGTATCAAAAACAAATCGCTTGTGTTATAACAGAGCCCGTATGCGGCAATATGGGCGTAGTATTGCCCCAAAAAAACTATCTTGCATCATTGAGAAAATTATGCACGCAACACAACGCGCTTTTAATTTTTGATGAAGTCATGACCGGTTTCAGAGCCTGTTTTGGCGGAGTGAGCAAAATTGAAAATGTTGAGCCCGATATAACTTGTTTGGGTAAAGTTGTAGGGGGCGGTATGCCTCTGGCCGTTTATGGCGGAAAGGCCGAAGTTATGGCTTGTGTTTCGCCGGACGGCCCTGTTTATCAAGCCGGAACCCTTTCCGGAAACCCCATAGCAGTGGCAGCAGGTATGGCCACTCTTCGAAAAATTAAAAGTATTCCCACTTTTTATTGCGACCTCGAGATTAAAAGCAAAGCAGTCGAAGCTGCTTTTAAAAAAGCCGCAGATGATAACGGAGTGAGAGTTGCTTTAAACAGATTCGGCTCAATGATGACCGTATTTTTTACCGAAAACGAAGTTACAGATTACGAATCTGCAAAAAAATCTAACTTAAAGTTTTTTGCAGAATGGTTTAATCAAATGCTTAAGCGCGGAATCTACCTTGCTCCGTCTCAATTTGAGGCGGCATTTGTTTCAATAACTCACTCCGCCGAAGACATTGAGAAAACGGCAATAGCTGCGAGAGAGGCCCTTAAAGCTTCCTTACATGCCGCCCGTTGAAAAGCCCAGCCAAGTGTAGTTAACACCTGTCGCAGTTTTTCCGGTCATTGATTTGACCGACAGTTTGTTGAATCTTAAAGTATAATCACAATACGAGTCTAAGGGATTCACCGGAACAAATTCCACTGTCTTGTTTCCGTTTGTCCAGGTTATCGAAAAGAAACTGTCAATATTTGTTTCCGAAAGACTTGTTGTGAAATTGGTTTTTTTGTTGACCAGTTCTATCGACAAATCGTCGTATATGCTGTTTGGGTTTATCGAAGTGTCAAAGTTTATGGCAAAAGGCCCGTTCCGCCTTACGTTTGAGCTTCCGTTAACCGGAACAAAAGAAGTTGCTGTCGGCACGGGATCTGAAGCCGTCTTAAATTCGTGATACAGGCCCGAGTAATTTTTGAGTTCTCGCCCGTCAATAGCGTAAGCACGCCATTTTTTAACATTAAACGAATATACGCTTTGAGACGTGAAATTTTGTAAAGGATGCAATATCAACGTAGTGTCATTTTTCCATTCTATTGTCGCTTTTTTGCTGATATCTGAACCGGTCAGACCAAAAATTTCATCGGTGTTTTTATTTGTAACTATTACTTCAAAATCACTGAATATGCTTTCTCGTGCCATCGGTTGCGCAAAAACAATTTCGATCGGACTTGTTACCGACACGCTTTGATTGTATTTATAAGGCTTTATGGCTGCAATTGCCGGCTCGACAGTTGTGGTTGCGCCGTTTTTTAACATCTTTGCCAAAACAATAGTGGCGTAAGATGAAGCCACCGGAACATAAGTGTTTTCAATAGTTTGGTAGCCCGGCTTAGATAAGCTTAAAGAAGTTTCAGGGCCGAATCTTTGAGCCGAAACCGCAACTCTTACGTTGTTAAGATCGGTATAAGCCGATTCGGTGCCCGCATTAACACATACTTCAGGAATTGACTTAAGTAAGCCTGTGCCAAGCTCGACCGGTGCAACCTCGAGCATGCCGTATTTGGGTGAAAACGCGTGCCCCGTGCCCATTGCTACTGTCAGTCCCTGAAAGTTCGGCGAAAAAACAAGCTCATCAGATCTGTTGTCGCCTTCTTGAGCGGGAAACAAAGTTTCATAAAGAAGATCCCAGTTTTGATAGCTGACTCTGATTTTTGCTTTCTTGCCAAGTTTTTCCGAATCAAGACTTAAAAGCGCTATCCCTGAGCTGTCGGTCAACTGAGAGATATCCATGCCCTCAACTTCTACTTTTGCCCCGCCAAGCGGTGCAAAGTCTCCGATTGCGTATGAGCTCGAATTTACAAGTAAAGAACTTCTGTCACCTAAAACTTTAATTTCATAAAATGTTTTGCCCACAACAGTTATTTCAACCGTTGCCGAACCGATTTTACCTCTTATGTCTGTGGCTTTGCACGTTAATAAGGCTTTCGTGCTATATTGCGGAGCCTGCCAAACCGCTATTTCTGAGTCTGTTCTTATAAGAGTGCCTTCGCTGGTGCTCCAAGAATAGTCTAATGAGCCACCCGAGGGGTCTATGGCTTCAATTCGTAAATTAATTTCATCTCCCGTGTTAACGCGATTTGAATCTAATAGAATGTTAATTATGGGAATTAGCGTCGCGGTTGTGCTCGCTAAATCGCCTCCTCTGTCTCCTTCTGCTTCTTTTTCAGCAGAAACCGGGTTTCTCAGGGTGGCGTCAGATGCGCAACCTGATGCGCCAAAGAGTGTTATTATTCCGAAAACAATCGGCAACAGTGCCGAATAAATATTTTTTATCTTTTTCATAAACTCTGTATCGGCTTAAATAGATTCACCGATTAGCAGACTTTTTAAAATTGTGTACATGAGATTTTTAAAAAAGACTTGCCAAGATTTTATATGTGTGGTATAGTCAAAGCTCAATTGGCCCTATTTCGGAGGTTTTAAAATGTCTAGAACATGTATGGTTTGCAATCGTGGACCGCAGGTTGGTTACAAGCTGAGCCACTCACATCATCGCACTAAAAGACGCTGGAGCGTTAACCTCCAGAGAAAACGTGTGCTTCTCAACGGTAGCCGTGTTCGCGGTTATATTTGCACTCGCTGTCTTGGCAGTGATAAAGTAGTTACAGCATAATTGTTTGTCTAAGTGATTGTCAGCGTTGTCTTTCGCAAAGTCTTTTTTGATTCTTGATCAAAAAGAATGCGAATATGGCGCTTATGATTATTTCGGGAAGCAAATGACTTAGATTGTAGGCGTAGCTCGCAATTAGCGCCTGTTTAGCAGTGTTACTGTTTGCTGAAAAGTATACAGCACCGGCGATGACATGAAAATGCAAACGAATAAAGTTTGCAGCGGTCGTCGCCGTTACTGCTTTTAGAGGGGTATTCCATAACACTGCTCCGCTAACGCCTATAGATGCGTAAGCAAGCGGATAATCCATAAGAAATTGTATCGGGTGCAATATTGTGGGGCTATTTATTAAAAGCAATAATCCGTAAAGCCCGCAGCAGGCGACCCCTCTGTGGAGGCCGTGGCGTGCTGCCAACAAGAATAACGGCAGGCAACTGAATGATACTGAACCGCCCCCGGGCATTTGAAAAACTTTAAAATACGATAAAGCCAAAGCGGTAGCCATTAACATCCCGCATTCGGTAACTGCTTTTAAATTGCTTTGCTTCAAGATTCTATTTCTTTAGTTTTGTGTTAAAAATGTTCTCGAGAGATTCTTGTTTGTCTTTAAATCTTTCAAGCGCCAATTCTATCAAAGAGTCAACCAAATCCTTGTATTTTAGACCACTTGCTTCCCAGAGTTTGGGATACATGCTAATGCCGGTGAAACCGGGAATTGTGTTTATTTCATTTATGATTATTTTATCTGTGTTTTTTTCAAGAAAAAAGTCAACTCTGGCCATTCCCGCGCAATCAAGGGCTTTATAGGCTTTAACCGCACTTTCTCTGAATTTCTCGGTTAAATCCGGCGAAACATCTGCCGGTATATTAAGTCCTGATTTGTTATCAATATATTTCGCAGAATAATCATAGAACTCATTGCAAGGAACAATTTCGCCGGGCAATGAAGCTTTCGGCTTATCGTTGCCCAGCACAGAAACCTCTATTTCACGCCCGTTAACGTATGCTTCAATCAAAATTTTACGGTCGTACCTTGCAGCCTCGTTAATGTGTGCGATTAGCGATTCGCGATTTTTTGCCTTGTTTATGCCCACCGAAGACCCTGAATTGGCCGGCTTTACAAAGCACGGGTATCTTAGCTTTTTTTCAACTTCTTGAATTATATTATCAGCAAAATTACGCCATTCGCTTCTTTTAACCTCTACGTAAGGGGCGGTGTTTAAGCCCGCTTCTTTAAAAAGCTTTTTTGCAACTGATTTGTCCATGCCTAGGGCAGAAGATAAAACGCCGCATCCTACGTAAGGTAAGTTTGCTATTTCAAACATTCCCTGGATTGTGCCGTCTTCACCGTATGTCCCGTGTAATACGGGAAAAACCACGTCAGGCTTTAGTTCAATCAATTCGTCAAGACCAAATTTGGGCTCAACATGCTTCTCGTTGAGTGATTCCATTTCGTCGATCTCAACACCGATAGCCCAATGCCCTCGTTTAGTGATGCCAATTTTGATGATTTCGTATGTGTAAGGGTCTAGGGCTTTGATTATGGAAGCCGCAGAAATTAACGAAACTTCATGCTCGCTTGACATTCCGCCAAAAATAACAGCTACACGAATCTTATTTGCAGGATAATTTGTTGTCATGGATATATTGTTTTGTTACTTAATTTCAGAATGAGCTTTGAAAGCACCTGATCCCAGTTTTACAGAAAGCTGGTGTCTTAAGCTCGCTTTAGTCATTTTGCTTAATCTTGGGTGGTTCTTGCCAAGTTCATTGGGCTTTCCAAAAAGATGTTTTGTAATCAGATATTGGTCATTCTCATTCAGATTTTCGCTTGATACGACAATTGCGTTAATCTCTAATGCCTGAAATTCTTCAGACTGTCCGGGATACTGATACATCCCAACCAATGAGGGATAATAAAATGAATAACTGTTTATAAGTTTTTGTGTAAGCTCGCTGGAGATTGGTAACAGTTTGATTTCTACTTTCTTTCCTAATTCTATTATTGAAGGATTCGGCAACCCGCTGGTAAAAATAAAACCGTCTATGTTTCCTGTGTGAAGCTCTTGCATGGCTTCGGCTGCATTCATGTATTGATGTGAAATGTTATTCCATACGCCCGCCGTCGAAAGAATCTGCTGCGCATTATAAAAGGTCCCGCTCTCTTTGCTTCCGACCGCAATTTTGTGTCCTGATAAGTCCTCGATCATATTTATGCCGGTGTCTTTTCTTACAACAAATTGTATGATCTCAGGGAAAAGTGTTGCAATACCGCTTATATTTGTGATTTTTTCTCCGTTGAACATGGCTTCACCATTGACCGCGTAGTGGGCAATGTCATTTTGGACTAATGCCAAATCAACTTTTTTGTCTTTTATAAGCTGTAGGTTTTCGACGCTTCCGCCTGTTTCAATTACCTTAAGAGTTACGTCAGGAAACTCTTCTTTTAATATCTGCGCTAAAGTTTCGCCTATCGGGTAGTAAACGCCGGAACGACTGCCTGTGGCCAATGTGTATTCTTTTCGGCTTAGCTTGCTGTTTTCACAGCCTATTGTAAAAATGGCTCCTACAACACATAACAAAATGAAAGCAATTGTTTTTTTCATAATTTGACCTCCCCCAAGTCAATTACATACTAACACAGTTTATATCGGCATGAAAACATTAAATTAAAGAAAACTTCAGTTGCTGCATACAAAAACGGCTCTGACAGGCGCCGGCAATCCTTCGCAAGTTAAACTGCAATCTCTTTTATCAAGCCGGTCAGCCAAAGATTCTCCGGGCATCCATTCGGTGGCTCGTTGTTCGCTTATTTCTGTTTTATGCAGGTCAACGCATTTTATATCTTTAAAGCCCGACTTTTTGAGCCAATTGACCATAGCCCTTGCCGAAGGAATAAACCAAACGTTTTTCATGCCTGCGTAGCGGTCCGGGGGCACTAAAACCGTGTTTTCATCTCCATCGATTATAAGGGTCTCTAATATAAGTTCGCCGCCTTCATTCAAAAGCATTTTTAGGGTTTTCAAAAAATCAAACGGTGCTCGCCGATGATAAAAAACTCCCATTGAAAAAACCGTATCAAATGTTTTCATATTTTCGGGCAATGCTTCAAAGCCTATTGGCAGTAAAAACGCATTTTCACATTTTCCATACTTGTTTATGGCTTCAAACTGTGCCAAAAATAATGAAGACGGATCAACTCCGATTGCAATTGCCGGCTTTTGCTCTGCCATTCTGAAAAGGTAATAGCCGTTGCCGCAACCTACGTCAAGAATTTTTTTGTCTTTTAATGGGGATATATGTTGCGCCACTCTGCGCCATTTGATGTCTGATCGCCATTCGCTGTCAATGAAGCAACCTGGCAGTTCAAAAGGCCCTTTGCGCCATGGCCTCAGTTTTAATAAAGCATTTTTTAATAATGCAACGGTTTCGGCGGGAAGTTGAACTTCGGTTGTAACAGTAATTGCATCTTTATTCTTGAGCAAATAGCATTGATCTATTTCAGGAAGCTCTTTTAATGCTGTTTCCCAATGCTGCAGGTTTCCGTCGGGTTTGTTTAAAGCACTTTCAATCGCATATCTTAGCGGTTGAATCCATTCTTTCATTTCACATTTATCAAGATAATTATAAAAATTGCTGAAATCTCTCATTATAGTTATTTTATGGCTATCATAGAAGTGAAGTTAAAGCATTGAAACCAAACTTCGGCTGTTTTAAAACCTGCGCTTAATAATCTGTTTAAGTGGGTTTCTATTGTTTCGGGTTTCAATACGTTTTCGAGTGCCGTACGTTTTTGGCTGATTTCTAGGTCGCTGTAACCGTTTGCTTTTTTAAAAGCATGGTATACATCAATTAAAAGATCGTTTACTTCTTTGTCATCAAATTTGACTTTTTCGGATAAGATCAGAATCCCACCGGGTTTTATAGCTGAAGCGAGCTTAATTAGAAGATTATCTCTAAGTTTGGGTTCAATAAATTGAAGGGTAAAATTTAGAATTATTACCGAAGCGTTATGATAATCAATATTGTTTACGTCGTCGCAGTAAAATTCAATTGCAGCCGGGGCGCTATTCTTTATGGGTATTCTTTTACATTGTTCAATCATGGCTAACGAGCTGTCAATCGCGATTATTTTACAGTTATCTTGTTTTAGACCGTTAAGCATGGCGAAAGAAGCCGCACCTAATGAACAGCCCAGGTCGTATAGGTTTGTCCCCGGCTGGGCGTAACGAGACGTTAATGTTTCGATCATATCTATAATTGCAGGATATCCCGGTATCGAGCGTTTTACCATGTCCGGAAAAACAGACGCAACCCGCTCATCAAAAACAAAGTCGGCAGGTTTTTGTATGATATCTGCAAAAATTCTGTCTGTTGTGTTGATCATGCGCCGTCCTTGTTCGTTTTTTGCGATTATAGCACATAAATATGCATAATTAAACAACAGACGGTGTTTTATTATTTGTAAATCTTTTGCCCGGTTAATGTGTCGTCAACGATTCCTTCGGTTGTTAAATGCTCGTTGCCGAAAGTCATGACACTGGAGTGGTTATGCTGGTTGGGCGCATACATCGATGCTAAAATGCGCAAAACTTTCTGCGCGCTTAGTTCCTCGGATAGTGAAATGCAGGAACAAAGCGAAACCATAATAATTACTATGATTATAATTTTAGCGCGCATAATATTTTTTCCGAATAATGTTTTCATGATTATTAATACGCAAAAAACGTGCCATATTGTTGGTTGAGCATCCCGTCTTCTTGTAATAGTGTGATGGAGCAGGTTACGTTAGATTGTGTCTGTTTTGACAAAAAACGGACATGTGCAAAAATTCATCACCATAGGTTTAGTCTTCGGCAATATCTATGCCGGATTTAACTCTTTGTCGCAAATCGTTTAGTTTTTGTGATATATTTGAAGCATGAAAATTAAAGCCTTCGCTCTATTGTTTATGTTATTGATAAATTGCAGTGTTACTGCCCAAGAGGTCAGATACTGCCCAAAGTGCTCCGCAGAAGCTTATTCTAAGCTGGCAATGAGCTGCGAATATTGTAATGCTTCGCTTGCCGAAGAAAACAAAACCAAAAAAAATGTTGAATTTGCTTCTTTGCATGTAAAACTTATGTACACCGGTGATAAGCCCGGTGACCTATACCCATATGCTAAAATGTATGTCAACGGAAAATATCAAGGAAATGTCGAAATTGCAGACATGCAGCAGAGAAACTCTGAAATAAAGCAAGAGTGGAACAATGGCCTCGGAGGCTTTTGCACCTGTATTTACGAAAAACATTTCGAAAAGGTTACGCAGGGGGTAAAAAAAATTGAATTTGAGCTCAGATTCAAAAGATTGGGCGGTCTTCTTAAAAGTACCAAAAGAGTTGTTTTTCCGTATGTATCATTTAAGGCCGGCGAAAGAACACTGATTGAGCACTGTTTTAACTCTGCCGTTTCATTTACTCAGCATAAGACCCCTGAAAAATTGGGGATTAAAAAGCCTCTTTTACCAAGCTTCCCTGAAGCTGAACTCAAGACTGCAACAGGTACAGCAGAAATCTCGGTGGGGCTTTGATGCCAAATTTTAACAGCGCCTCTGATTATTATAGAGAAAAATACGGTGAAAGAATTCAAAAAATACCTGTAAATGCAGGTTTTTCATGCCCTAATCGTGACGGTACTTTGAGTTTTGACGGGTGTTCGTATTGTAATAACCACAGTTTTTCGCCCTTTTATACTTCAACCGCCTGTTCAATTGTTGAACAGCTTGAAAAGGGGGCTTCTTTTTACGCTAAACGTTACAATTGCAGACGCTTTTGGGCTTACTTTCAATCCTTTTCCAATACTTATTCCGATGTTCAAAATTTGCACACAAAATATTCTCAGGCTTTGAGTTTGCCTTTTATAGAAGGACTAATCATAGCAACGAGACCCGATTGTATAAATGATAGTGTTGTCAATTTGTTAAAAACATTTAAAAAGTTAACTTATATAAGGGTTGAATTAGGTGCAGAGTCTTTTGATGATGATGTTTTGTCCGCAATAAATCGGCACCATGATGTCAGTGCCGTTTTTAAGGCCGTAAAAATCTTAAAGGAGGCTGAAATAGAGACGTGTGTGCATTTGATTTTTGGGTTGCCCCTCGAAAAAAAAGATTCTCCAAAAACAAGTGCTGAAATTGTATCTGAACTTGGGGTTCGGTTTGTAAAATTGCATCATCTGCAAATTGTTAAGGGCAGCTTGCTCGAACAGGCGTATAAAAACGGCAGTTTTAACGGTAAGCTGCATACAGCAGAATCTTATCTTGACGTGTTGTGCGAATTCCTCACATTTTTAGAGGAGGGTGTGTACATTGAACGTTTAATTAATAGAGCGCCTCTTAACTATTTGTTGGCTCCGATATGGGGTAACGTCACAGAGAGCAGCTTCAAAAAAATGCTCTTAAAAAGATAGAGTGTTATGTAAAAATCATGGTCTGTCAGTGATAATCAGATTTTTTAATTTTTTACCGTCTGACCAATACCCCATGTTTTTTAAATCCTTAGATTTTTTTAAATGTGCCAAGTCAGTGTTGTGGTTAAATGTCAGATCGGTTAATACATCAAACAATCGGTATGTAACTTTCCAGTCGTAGGCGTCAATGGGCTTGCCTTGGGTGTAAGGTGCACTGAATTCATCTTTGTAAGCTTTTATAAAGGTGTTTCGGTTTGCTACCAAGAATTTTTCGTAGTTGGGTTTTTCGGGTGATAAAGGGCTGAGCTGATCTGCCATTAAAGGTGGTTGGCCGTAATAGTCAGATAAAACATAAACTAAGGCTTTATTGTTAATTTTAACTCTGTCGGCAGTATAAAAAATGTCGTGGGCCAACTGAGCGTTTGGGGGAGCGGCTCTGTCTCCTGATATGATTAAAAGCCTTGATTCGCGGCTGATTCCCGTTAAATCAAGCAACTTAAAAAAGCCGTGCTCCGGCATTACGGGCATAATCGCAAGCGGCTTGGGTAAACCGAAATAGTCAGCGCACGCGGCTGTGTTTACAGCTAACACTGCGCCGCATCCAACACCTGTTATTGCGAATTTAGATGTGTCCAGCTCGATTTTGCCACGTGCAAAAATTTTAAGCATAAAATCTTTGGTTGATCTGATTACATTAAACATGTAATGACGTTCAAATTGATTAGTTCCTTGGTAAAAAGGAAAAAGAACTATCCAGCCTTTTCTGCACAGATGTCTTATTTGGCCCAAGTAAAATTCTGGGTCAGGGGTCATTCTGTCGTGTATCATCAAGACAAAGCCGGCTTTTTTTACACTCGGTGAGGCCGGTTCGAAAACCTGATATCTTTCGTGATTTTTTCCTGATTCCCAGTGGGTGATTGATTCATGAGCGTAAAAACTGCCTCCCGGGCCGTCTGCGCTTTGAACAGGCCCTCTGGCAGGTTCTTTAGCGTACGCAAAAACAACGGCTGCCGCCAAATATATCAGCAACAATACCGTTGTTTTTAATATTTTAGAGTTTGAAATATTTCTTTTCAATGTGTGATTTAAAAGCTTCAAAACCGGCTTTTTCAAGTCCGGCTAAGATGATGAATAAGATCAAGCCGAGAAAACTTCCCGCCTTAATTTCAGCTCGTTTAACTTCCGCTACGTCTTTGTTTTTTGGCATGGTAACGTTTTCAACAAAAACAGCGGCAACTGCAAGACCGACCAGCCACAAAGTAATGTTTTCAATTGCAACTATTATGTTCCAGATGAGGCAGTCGGGGCGCTTCTCATTTTTTAGGAGAGGGCGCGTTGCTATATAAATAGGAAGGAGTAAGGGCCCGAGAAGAAGTATAATAAGAACCCATAAATAATCAACGCTTTTGCGTTTTTTGCTGTCAAAGGCAACCCACAGTGTTGAAATAAGGCGAACCCATCTAGGCCACATAATTGTTTCCTCCGATTTTTTATTCTGATTCAAAATACCACATATAAATAAAGCAAACAATAGAAATATTGTTTTTTTTGTTTTTATGTACATTTTTGCTTGAATAATGTTATAATTTAAAGGTTATGAATCGTTATATGTATTTGATTTTTGGTGTGGCGTTTTTTTGTCTGGCGACAGCTTATGCTTCGTCAAACTCTCTTTCACCCGAAACTTTTATCCCTCCAGAAGGCGCTTTTGATATTCCCGACACAGCTCCCGAAACCGTTATTACGGCAAACCGTTTGAGTTTGAAAGATGGGATTGCCCTCTTAGAAGGTGCTGTGAACGTGAAACGAGAGAATGAAACTCTTACCTGCGGAAAAGCTATTGTAAGCAATGAACCCCGCTGGATGCTCGCAAGTATTACCCCCCGCGTCTACAGAAAAGATAACATAGATGAACGCAAAGTTATCCAAGAGCTTAACCTTGAAGCAAAGAATATCTTTGCAAGTGACTCAGAAGGAAGACTAAATGCTTCTTCTTCTGTTTATGTCAGAGTAGAAGAGCGCACCTGGGATTTAGCATCGTTTACTTGGGCTGTAATAACCTCAGACGATCTCTTAGCATTCAGAGAAAGCGAAAGAGTTATATTCAGCGGAAACGTTAAGTTTCGAGATGAAGAAAGTTATGGCGAGGGCAATCGTCTCGATTACGCCCAAAAACTCGGTTTGGTG
>MWDD01000031.1 GCA_002070375.1 bacterium ADurb.Bin157
TATAAAACGTGTTTTAAAGCTTAACCCGAAACATCAGGGAGCGATATTTTATGCAGGCAAATACTCTTATGTTACGGGCAATGAAGAGGGTGCAAAGCGCTTTTTGCAAAGGATAGTCAATGATAAGGATTACGGGGCTAAGGCGAGCGCTATTCTTGCTGACATGAGATTAGGCGATAAGAAAGCAAAACACATTGAAAGTATAAAGATACTCATTGTCGGGGAATCTTATGATGCAGCATTAAAAATGTGCGACGATTATTTGTCAGCCATACCGGATAATGCCGAAATTGTGCTTAAGTCAGCATTAATCGCCACCGTGCTAAATAACAGAGACAAAGCCGAAGCAGCGTCTGCGAAGTTTAGGCAACTTAAGAGTGCTGATAAAAGAAATTATGACATAAACGCGCTTATAGACGGGTGGTTCATGGATGAAGAAGATGCCGGCGAGGCAATTGATAAACTGCTTTCAATTGAAGACCGCGATATGCTTATTCCACCTATAAAAAATAAAATCAGAAGTTTAATTGTTGAAACAGGGGAGATTGAAAAATTTGAATTCTTCATTAACAGAGAGTGTCGGGTTCCCGGGGCAGATGTCGGAACACTTGAAAGAGAATTGATTTCGTTTTTTCTAAAACATAATAAGCCTGAAAAGGCTCTTGAAGTGCTTGAAAGAAGACCTGTAGATTCGTTAGACGATAATTTGCTCTATGTCAAAATTCTTGCAGAAACAGCTAAAGAAGAAAAAGCGATTGAAAATGCAGGATATTTGATAAACGCCAATCCGAACGATTTAAGGTGCTATAAGGCTTGGGTAGACGCTTGGATAAGCTTTGTGGACAGAAAGCAGGCTAAGCCGGGCGGTGAAGAGGCAAAGAAATACTTAGATCGTGCCGAGAGCATACTTATGTATTTGAAGCCCGAGTCTTTGATTGAGTCTGAGCCAAAATTGTTGCTTAACTTGTTCAGAATGGCTGTTTTAACGCAAAACAACAAATACGCGCTTGAAACGCATAAACATGTTCTGAAAATAGCATTTACGGAAGAATTTGCGCAAAGTGTCATAAATGCTGCCGATGAGCTTATTTCTTTTTATCAAAGAGATGCGGCAATGGACCTGTTGCAGGCGGCTTGGAAGGATTTGCCCTCGAATTACAATATTCCGCTGAAAATGGCTGAGATTACAATGGATACTGACCCGGAGACCGCTTCAAAAATATTGGATATAATTTTGACAGAAAGACCCGAACATGTGCGTGCGTTCTTGATGTGGACGGATTGCATGAGCAGGATGGGAAAGCCTGATTTGGCGGCAGGTAAGCTTATAGATAAGCTTAAAGACCCGACTTTGGATAATATGATCAAAAGACAATTGCAAGCTAAGCTGGAGTTGTTAAGTGTTCAGGGGGTAGATATTTCTTCTTACGGTTATGAAATGCAGCCAATCTATGAAGAACCGGAACAGGGGGAACAAGAATCTTTTGAGATAATTGAGTAAGTTTTATTTTCAATATAACTATCGAGAAATTCCTGACAAAGGAGAAAATATGCTGATCGAAGTTTTTACCAACGGGAAAGTAATGATAGACGGCAATGATACCGGCAAACAGTATCATGCGCAAGACGCTCTTTATGATTACTTGACCAAATCTGAAGGATTTTTGCAAGTCAAAGCTGCTAAAGTAAAAAAAGCAGTCTAGGCGGCCCGTTTAGAGTAAAATAATACTTTGCTTTTAAACGGGACAGCAAAAAAATGACCATTCGAAACAGAATTTCCGAATGGTCATTTTTTTATTTATGCTTAAGCCTGGTTTCAACGCAGTTAAATAGGAGATCCCACTGTTTTTGTCCCCTGATTTGATCTGCAAGTTTTGTATAAATGCTTTCAGCTTCTTCAACTCGGTCGAGTCTTTCTAAAATTTCGGCTTTTGTGCACATAGCCGGAGGATAATTAGGTTCTGCTTCAAGCACGGCATCTATTTCTGAGAGGGCTTCATCGTATTTACCGAGTTTTAAAAGCGCATCGCCGTAGTTGTTGCGAGCTTTAGAGTCATCGGGGCGCAGTTCGAGGGTAATGGCCCATTCTTCGGCGGCCCTTTCAAAGTCTCCCAAATCGTAGCTGGTGTTGGCCAAATTATAGTGGTAATCGGGATCTTCATCATCAAGTGCTACAGCTTTTTCAAACTCGGCCAATGCTTCTTCAAATTGATTTGTTTGGTAGTATGCGAGGCCTAAATAGTGGTGAGTGTCGGCTGCTTCGGGGTTAATCCTGACAGCTTCTTTCAGTGCTTTGATTGCTTCTCGCATAAAACCGCATTGATAATGATGATAGCCTAAATTAAAATACGCGTGATCAAAATCGGGCTTGGATTTTATGGCTTCCAACCAGTATTGGATGGCCTTTTCAGGTTGATCTATTTTGTGATAGGTATTGCCTAAATTATAAAGAGCTTTGTAGTAACCGGGGTCGATTTCGAGTGATGCTTTATACGTTTCGATCGCTTTATCATAGTTTCCTTCACGGAAATAGAGATTTCCGAGTTCTTTTAAGAGCTCGGGGTTTTGTGGTTCTGTTTCGACCATTTTAGTTAACTGCTCAATCGTTTTGTCCATATCATTCCGCCTCATTTTGAGATTTATAAATGGGATTAAAACACCTGCCTTCAGAGTCTATTCTAAACGAAACTTTACTTCTGTGCAAGAACATAAAAATAAGAGAGTTTTTGACATTAAAAAAAAAAGTTGCTAGAATTGCTCAAATTTAAAACAAAGGTCGTTATTGTGGCAAAAAAGAAACATTCTTCTATTGTAATGGCGACTTATAACGGTGAGAAATATTTATCGGAACAATTAGAAAGTTTTTGTAAACAGACCGTTTTGCCTGATGAGCTCGTTGTTTCCGATGATAATTCCAAAGATGCAACAAAAGAAATAATCCTTAATTTTGCCAAAACAGCGCCATTTAAAGTGCTATTTGTAGAAAATAATCATAATTCAGGCGTTGTTAAAAATTTTGAGAATGCTCTAAAACACGCTAAAGGCGATATTATTTTCTTTTCAGACCAAGACGATTATTGGTTAAGCAACAAAATCGAAAAATATATGTCTGTGTTTGAAGATAACAAAGAGATTGCTTACATATTTTCTGATTTAAAAGTTGCTGATGAAAATTTAAATGACCTTGGCAAAAGTTTATACTCGCCTAAAACAGCTGAATTGGCGCATAACTACGAAAAGACGCCATTAGCAGCCTTTAAAGATATCATTTCTGTAAAAGTTTTTGTGAACGGTGCCACAAGCGCTTTTAGACGTGAGTTTTTAAGCTTAATTTGTCCTGTTCCTGTTACGACAATGCTTCACGACGGCTGGACAGCGGCACTGATTTCGGCAGTTGCGAAAGTTAAGTTTTTAAGTGAAAAATACAGTCTTTACCGACAACATCGAAATAATGTCGTCGGCTACCGCGGATACAGCTTTCTTTTGCGGCTTAAAAACGCCGCAAAAGAAAATAAGCAAAGAAAAATCGATGAACTTAATTGCTTAAGGCTTTTGCTAAAAAGACTCAACGATTTGAATATTACACATAAGCAGGAGAGCACGTCTTTTTTGATGAATAAAATCGAAATACTTGAAAGACACATCAAACTCTATGAGACGAACAAGGCATCGCGAGCATTTTCCCTCATTTATGATTTAACGGCAGGCAATTATAACGTGTATTTTCAAAAGATGAAAAGCTTTTGCACAGATTTGGCAGCCATGCTTACAAATTAATTATCGGGCAAATATATAAATTTGTAGCGGCCATTATTAAATTCAACCTTTAAATTGGTTCTTCTGTTGGTCGAAAAAATAGTTTTGTTAAATCCCAAGTGAGGGTATTCTACAAAATATACGGGGTATTCACCGTCAACAAGCACATTCAGTTTTATTTCGGGAAAATTGAAACGAATGTTTTGCGGTGAAAAGATGACCGGTATTTCAAAAAGAAAGTAGCAGGTAAGAGTTGTATAAAATACTGCTCTGAGCACGTTATTTTTCTTTAATGTTATGATGTTTTTTAATTTAAGCAAGTGCCTGCAAAAAAATGCGGCAAATATAAATATTATCAGCAAGAAACCAATAAATAGCGGAAAAAGTAACTGTAGTTTTTGAATATCAAGATTATCGTAGTAAGTTAATAATAGTTTTAAAAATTTCTGCGAGCTAAAATAATTATCGTAAACTGTTGTGAGAGCTAATGTTAATGAAATAACCGCGATAAATGCCAAACCTTTGCTTATTATATTTCTTAACCCGGCGTCAAACGATAAATCAGGCTTAACATACAAAAGCTGAGAAACGATAAGCATCAAGAACCCGAATAAATTGCCATAAGCAAATCTGGGACCCGGTGCTGTAAATAGCCAAAATAATATTCCGATTGAGGTTATAATAAAGGGAAAAATAAACGATTTGTTTTTGAAAATAAGTAAGAAAGATTTTAAAGAAGCGGAATTGTAAAAACCTGCAAATACTATAAACAGAGTTAAACAGAAGAATATCAGAAGTCCTCTGTCGTAAACCGAATATTTTAATAAATATCTGGGAAACCATTTCCAAGATTTGATGTATTCTTCATCAAAAGCTCTTATGTCGTGTTTTGGATAATTACTTATGTAAGTTTTTTCTGAAACAGCTTGTGCACGCGGCACTGTCCAATCTTTATCTATGGCAAAGGCCGGGTGGGGATAAGCGGGATAGCCCGACAACATGTAGCTTTTAATAAAGAACATAATAACTAATAATATACAAAGACAGCCTGTTATTAAAAAGGCTTTTCGCAATTTTGCACGTTTAAAAAATATTTCGCCTAAGAAATATATGGGTATCAAACATATTGGCGCGGAAGAGAGCTTAATCGTGAAAGAAAATGATGCAAGCAATGTTATCAGTGATTTAAGAGAGACTTCGGAAGCTTGCGAATGTTCCTTTTCGTATAAAACAATACAAAGATAAATGGTAACCAAAGTGTAAATCAACACCGAATTGTCAGGTGCAAAAGACCCAAAGCTTCTGCTTTGCATAAAGAGGGGCAAAACAGACAAGATGAAAAATATATCGGATTTGGCAGCCAATCTTTTGCGCGAAACATATATGCAGGCAAAAAACAAGGAAAAAAGCGCGGGGTATAAAATGAAAAGGGGCTTGTCGGTGATAAATAGAATAAAATCTGTTACGGCAAGACCCGAGAACGAAAGAGAAGTGTATCCGAGGTTTCCCATTAAATTGGCCAGTCCCAGAGGGGTTATGCTTTCTGAAACCCATTTGACCGACTGAATATGATATGCACCTGTGTCAAAAGCTTTGAATCCATAGCTGAGATACAAGATGTTCATTAAAACCAATATAAGCAAAAATGCTTTGAATAATTTTATATTAAAATGCTTTTCAAGTTCTTTAAATTTTACAAAAAATAATATCAAGCCGATTGTGAGCACGGTACCAGAAAAAATTGGCGGAACAGGCAGAAAAAAGTTTAGGGCTGTCACAAAAAAGGTTATATATAAAAACCCAAGTAATGCCCATATTAAAACCTGTTTTTCACCGGCAATTTCGCTTTTGTCTATTTTTAAAATTTGACTGAACTGAAAACCGAATCCGATAAGACTTAATACTAAAAAAACTTGCGCAAAAAAAGATAATATGACTTCCATGAACCCCTCTTTAAAATTCACCGCTTTATTGTGCATAAGAGTAACCCTTCTTAAAAGCCTTGTCAATATAATGCGGTCTTGCAATTTGAAGCGTGATAGTGTAGATATTTGAAATGAATTTATTCACCAAAAATAAAACGAGTGCACTTTTAATTTGTGTTTTTTTATATGTTTTTGCTTGTTCTGTTCCAACACAGGCAAAAGCAGGCGTAACCATCAAAATATGGGATTTTCCGAGATGGCTTGAACCGGGTGAAACAGTTGACAGGTTCGTTTGGATAACAAAAAAAATCGCAGAGTTTGAAAAAATATACCCAAATATAAAAGTAGAATTAACCAAACTCACATGGCAGCGGGGCAACGAAAAGCTTAAGATTGCCGCAATAGGGGGGAATCCGCCCGATATTGCGCCGGGAACTGTTCCTTTATTGTTTATAAGAGAAGGTTTGGTTGAGCCCATAGATGACTATTTAAGCGAATCCGACAGAAATGATTACTTGAAAGGCGCATTGAACGCTTTTAAAGTAAATAAAAAAATATATGGCTGGCCTTGGTATATGAGCGGTCAACTTTTATATATAAACAATGAAATTTTTGAAGCGGCCGGCGTAACATTGCCAACCGATAAATGGGACAAAGCTGCGTTTGAAGATTCCTTGAAACAAATAAAAGGCTATATGGCTTCTAAGAAGGGGCATTATCCATTAGGTTTGTATTTTCAAAAAGATGAAACCGCAAATTTGCCTTTTTTGATGATTGACGGGGGAGAAATATTTAACGATAACGCTGTTTTCTGCGGTGATTCGCAGAAATTTATCGCGGGCTTGAGCTGGGTGAAGAGCCTGGCCGACAAAGAGCTGATTCCTACTGATAGCGGCGGACGAAACGCGAATGATATTTGGACCGCATTTGCCATTGAAAAAAGAATTGCTGCGGCATCTTTTGGTTTGTGGGGGATACAGGCTTTAAATAACAAGTTTAAAATGAATTTTTCTGTTGTCGGTTATCCTAATGATATCAGGCCTTTTATAGGCACTTCGGGGTATTATGTTTTTAAAAACTCCGACAAAAAAAAAGTTGAGGCGGCAATGAAGTTTGCCTCGTTTTTAACTAATGCACAAAACCAAAAAGATCTTTATAAATATTCTCAGTTTCCGACCAGAACGTCGGTTGGCGATATTTATGCCGAGCAAACCCACATGAGCGATGCCTGGCGCATCTTGTCAGAGGGGCAAACTGTGCTTGCTGATGCCCGCTGGTCTCAAATGGACGAAGAATTTTCAGCAGCCGTTCAAGAGTCGTTGCTGGCTAAAGATAACTTTTTGCAAACCGCTCAACAAAAAATGAGCAGTGCAAAAGAGCGCATTTCAAAGCTTTCTGCTGTTAATTCAAAGACGGTTTCGAGTGATATTCAGGTTGGCAATTATTTTACAGCCACGCTGATATTTCTAACTGTGGTTTTTGCCTTAATAATGTTTGTTTCAGGTCAAGCGCATGTTGTTATGATAATTCCGGCTTTGGGTGTATTGGTATTGTTTTTGTTTTATCCGTTGTCGCAGGCATTGGTTTTGGCTTTCAGAGATTACCGTCTTGGCGAAGCCGGCGGCTTTACTTTATCAAACTTTATTTTTGCTTTTAAAGACCCTAAGTTTATAAAAGCCTGTCAAAACACTTTTCTTTACACCATAACTGTTGTGCCTGCCAACACGCTTTGCGCTTTAATTATCGCCACTTTGATTCATGGGTTGAGCGGCAAACTCAAAACTTTTTTTAAGGCTTCTTATTATTTGCCCGGCGTTGCTTCTGTTGTTGTATTAACTATGGTTTGGCGCTATATGTTCAACACGGAAGTCGGTTTTTTTAATGAGGTTTTGGCCGTTTTCGGATTAGCTCCCGTAGGCTGGCTCTCTGACCCCGATATAGCATTTTGGTCCGTGATAATTTCAAATATTGTAAAGTCTCCGGGCGGGGCCATGTTGATCTATATGGCTTCTATGGCAAACATTCCAAAAGACTTGTATGAAGCTGCTATGCTTGAAGGGGCGGGGCTTTTTAAGCAATGGCTCTATGTTACAGTTCCTTTATTACGCAACACGACGGCATTTTTAATGATTACCGGCACAATAACCGCGCTTCAGGTTTTCGCTCAGGTTTTGATGCTGACAGACGGCGGGCCCGGCATTTCGACGCAAGTAGTTGTTCATCGTGTTTACACGGCCGCGTTCAGAGATTTTGATTTTGGCTTGTCATCGGCAATGGCATTGATATTGTTTGTTGTGATACTTGTTATCACTGTTATTCAGAAGAAAATGAGCCATGAAGAGGTTGATTACGTAGCATGAATTACAAGGTCGTTAAATATATAACATATTTTTGTTTGTGGGCAGGGTTACTCTTAACGGTCGGCCCCCTCCTTTGGATGCTCATAACAGCCTTTACAAGCACTTCTTTGGCAGCCGGTTCCGGCAAAGGTTCATTTACATCAGAGAACTTTAAGATTTTGCTTTCGGCAGGCAACATTGTTCGCTGGTCGTTGAATTCATTTTTTGTGGCCGCCGCCGTAACAATTGCCCAAACTCTTTTTAATTCGTTGGCGGCGTTCGGTTTTTCAGTTGGAAAATTTCGCGGCAGGAACTTTCTTTTTATGATAATTTTGGCGGCTATGATGGTTCCGGGGCAAATCGTTATGCTGCCGCTTTTTTTGCTGATGGCATCCTGGGGGCTGGCTGACAACCTGCTATCGCTGATTTTGCCGGCCTTGTCCGCTCCCTTCGGTATTTACATGGTTCGCCAATACATGGATTCCATTCCAAAGCAGATGGTCGAAGCGGCGCGAATAGACGGCGCCGGCGAGTATCAAATTTTTGCGAAAATTTATTTCCCTTTGTCATTACCTATTTTGGCAACATCCGGGATTTTTATTTTTATAACTCAATGGAACGCATTTTTGTGGCCATTAATAATGATGAACACAGAAAAGTATTACACCCTGACCGTTGGGCTCTCAACAATGCAGGAACAGCAGGTTATGGACTACGGGCTTCTTATGGCAGGCGCTACATTAGCCGCTGTTCCCATGGTTTTTGTGTTTATGTTTTTTTCGCGCTACATGCTCGAAGGCATGCAAAAGGGGGCGGTGCAATGAACAGAAATTACATTTGTGCAGATTGGGGCGGAACCGAGATTAAAGGGGTTTGCCTCACAAATGCCGGTTTTGTGCGGTCTTTCAAATTTCCATCCCAGAATATCAGAAGTCTTCAGGCAAAAACTATGGCCTTTAAAGCTTTGCAAATGGTTAACGCGGCAAAAGCGCTTCCGGGCAGCGGAAATCTGTGGTTGATCGGTTGCGCGGGCGGCGACGACAAGCAGGCGGCACATTCGCTGAAGAGAGCTATTCTTGAGGCAGACTCCGATATTTGCGGTATAGAGGTTTACTCTGACTATGTTTGCAATCACGCTGCTTGTTTCGGCGGCGGCGACGGCATATTAAGCATTAATGGAACAGGCTCTGTTATATTTGGTTCGAATCAAACGAAAGCTGCTAGGTTTGGAGGGTGGGGTTATTTAATCGACACTCTGCCATCGGGGGCGTATTTTGGCAAGTTAGCCTTAGAGGGCCTGCTGAGATGTCTCGACGGCGATAACACCTATGAAGATTATCTTTCGATAGCCATGCGTAACAAAATTTTTGACAATGTCGATAAAATGCATCTTAAAAGCCTGATTACAGATGAACTTTATAAAACAAAAACTATTCAGCGGCATTTGGCGGGTTTTTCTCAAGTTCTTGCCGAAGCCTATTTTAAGGGAAACAGGCATGCGGTGTCTGCGCTAAATCGCAGTATTGATGAGCTTGGCGATGCTCTGAGGTTTGTCGGTGAAAGAATTGATTTAAGCGCTTTGAGTGTTTGTGGTTCAGGGGGCTTGTGGAAAAACTTTAAGGGGTTTGATAAGCTTGTTAAAGAATCTTGTTTAAACAAAAAGCTAAATATTTGTTGGAACAAGCCTATGTTTGATTTATCGATTGGTCCTCTGGTATTATTCTCTAAAAGCGACAAAAAGAGCTGTAAAATTTTAGAAAAATATAGGTCAGAAATGTTATGACACAGGCATTAACAGAAAGCAGGAACCCGAGAACGATTTATATTGATCGCCTCAATACAAGAGACGCGGTAAAACTTTTCATAAACGAAGACAAAGCTGTGCTAACGGCTGTTGAAGCGTGCGGCGAAAGCATTGCTCTGGCAGTGGAATACACGGTTCAGGCGTTTTTAGCCGGCGGCAGACTTGTTTACATCGGCGCCGGAACGTCGGGGCGGTTGGGTGTGTTAGACGCTTCAGAGTGCCCCCCCACATTTGGAGTTTCTCCCGATATGGTTGTGGGGCTGATTGCAGGGGGCGAAAAGGCTTTGAGGACGGCGGTAGAAGGGGCCGAAGACAACGCTGCGAGAGGCAGAGAAGACTTAGAGGATATCGGTTTTTGCAAAGACGATATATTGGTCGGAATAACTGCTTCAGGCAGCACGCCTTATGTTAAAGGTGCCTTAAACTACGCGAGAAGCGTCGAAGCGAAAACGGTTCTTTTAACCTGCAACCCTTATGGGGAACTTCCCGAAGCAGATGTGTTAATAAATCCTGTGGTAGGGCCTGAGATTATTTGCGGCTCGACCAGGCTTAAGAGCGGCACGGCGTGCAAAATGGTTTTAAATATGATTTCAAGTGTTTCGATGATAAAAATCGGAAAAGTGTTTGAAAATTTGATGGTTGATGTGAGAGCCACTAACAGTAAGCTTAAAAAGCGCGCTTTGCGAATTGTCATGGATGGGGGGCGTGTGCCAAATTATTTGGCCGAAGCTAAGCTTGAAGAGGCTAATGGCGATGTAAAGCTGGCTATTTTGCTTGCCAGAACAGATTTAGATGCGGAGCAGGGCAGAAAGAAGCTTAAGAGTGTTGGCGGCGTTTTGTATAAAGCTCTCGGTGAGATAGATTATGAGTGAGGTTAAAATGAAATTAAAAAATGTTTTAAATATGGCGGCGGCTTTTATTTTTGGAACGGCGGCGGTATTCGCCACGGTGCCTGACGTTAAGGTAAAAATTGCGGAATACGATAAGGGTTTTGAATTCAGAATGTCAGATGGCGGCACTTGGGAGTGCGGCTCAGATAAGGGAATTATTGAGCCCGGCAAGGTTTATAAGTTTCAGGGCGATATGATTGCTAAAGCGCTTAAAGAGTATCATGTTGTTTTGGGGTCTGCTGCTTATGGCGATGAAAAGGCGCTTTACGAACTTGAGACTCAATTTTCGTCATACAGAACTTACAGGTTAAAAATCGGTGTTCCGCCTTTGCCCGATTACCCCGACAACAGGGTTGTCTATGTGGCGGCCGGTTCATACGACACCGAAGAAGAGGCGCTTGTCGAGCAAGAGCGTTTTTCGAGGCTGAATATTTCGACTTGGATACATACTGACAACATCAGAAGCGCAAAGGGCAGATTGGTGCTCTCTGAGGGAGATAAAGTTTTATGCGAAGGATTTACCCTTTTTCAGCTTACAAGCAATAAATATACGACACTCAGAGGTGTTGAATACGCAAAAGGCTTCTCTTGGAGCGGTATCGAGGACAGAACCTATTCTGACAGAATATGGGTCAGGTGGGGTTTTACAGACAGAATTGAATGTGTAGAGCTGACAAACCTTGAAAAACTTTTGGTTGGGATTGTGCCTTCGGAAATTTCGGCTTCTTCCGCTGTTGGGGCTTTGCAGGCTCAGGCTGTGGCAGCACGCGGAGAAATGCTTTCAAAGAAAGGTGTCAGACACTTTAAAGAGGGATTTGATTTTTGCAGCGAACAGCATTGTCAGGTGTATAAGGGCATACTCAGCAGTTATGAAGATATTTCTGGCAAAATAAGGCCCACCTTCGGAATTGTATTGAAAAACAGTAAGGGCCGGCTCTTAGATGCTGTTTATAGCGCAAATTGCGGAGGGCACACCGCATCAAATCATAATATTTGGACATCTAATCCTGATGAGCATTTGCAGGGCGTATCCGATTTTATGACACCTGTAAAAGGTTTGGATTTAACCAAAGAAACAGATGCACGCAAGTTTATTGAGACCCCGCCGGCGGCTTGGTGCGGTAATAAAAAGGCAGAGGGTTCGGACAAATTTCGTTGGAAAAAAACACTGACGCAAAATGATTTAAAAGTCATTGAAAAGGCTGTCGGTGTCGGAAAAATCAGAACTATTGATTCTTTTAAGCGCGAAATTTCGGGGCGAATAATATCTATGAGAGTTGCGGGAGAAAGCGGCGAGAAGATGATTCTCAAAGAATTGCCCATCAGAAAGCTTTTGGGCGGGGCGTCGGCTTTGCGAAGCTCATGCTTTATTGCTCAATGGCGAAAAGATTCAGGCGGTTTCATTATTGGCGGCACACTGACCGGGGCGGGGTGGGGGCACGGAGTCGGTATGTGTCAGACCGGTGCGCAAGCGCAGGCACTGGCAGGCAGAGAATATTTGCAGATTTTGCAGCACTATTTCCCTAAATCTATTTCGGTTAAACTGTATTAAAGTTAATTTGCCCGAAACTTATGCCGATTACTAAGAAGTAGTTTTTAAGGTTTTAAGGAGCTATAAATGAAAAGAATAGTTTGGTTGATTGTAATTGCCATCGCGTGCGGTTCTTTGTTCGCAGTAGGGTGCAAGTCGGACGATGTTACCAAAGACAGTCTGGTTGGTGCGGAAATTCCTAAGATTGAAGATCGCAAATTCGATGATTGAGCTGGATACTGACACCGTAATGTGGTAGTATTGTGCCATGAAAAAATGCAAATATATACTTACCACTTTTGGATGTCAGATGAATCAGGCAGATGCCCAAAGAATTCGAGGAATACTCGCAGATTTGGGTTACACGGAGACCGCTGAAGAACAAGACGCCGACTTGATAATCTTTAATACTTGCAGCGTCAGGGATCACGCCGAAAGGCGCCTTGCCGGCAGAGTCCGCTCTTTGTCAGCTCTTAAAAGAAAAAACTCAGATTTAATAATTGCGGTAGCAGGGTGCATGGCGCAAAACCTCAAGTCGAAGATTTTCGATTTGTTGCCTCAGGTAGATATAGTTTTTGGGCCCAATGACATTGAACAGCTTCCTAAATTGCTAAAAAATGCCAATGCGGGTAAAACTCTCGGTAAGTTCCTTTCTAAGGGGAGCTTTGACGGAGAGTCAGCAGACGGTATAATCATCTCTCGGCCTTTTTCGGCTATGGTTAACATTATCAGAGGGTGCACAAACTTTTGTTCATATTGTATTGTGCCTTATGTTCGCGGCCCTGAAATCAGCAGACCGGTCGACGAACTTTTGATTTATATCAAAGAATTGGTAGACAAGGGCGTAAAAGAAGTAACGCTTTTGGGGCAGAACGTTAACGCTTACGGCAAAGACCTTGGTATGAATGAAGGCTTTGCAACTTTGCTTGAAGAAATTGATAAAATTGAAGGCTTAAGGTGGATAAGATTTTTGACCTCTCACCCCCGCGATTTTACACCCGAAGCCATAATAAGAATTTCAAAACTTAAAAAAGTGTGCGAGCAGTATCATTTGCCTTTTCAAGCAGGCTCTAACAGAATTTTAGAGTTGATGGGCCGGGGCTACACCAAAGAAAAATATTTAGAATTGGTTGATAATGTGCGTAAATACATTCCGAATGTGAGTTTAAGCACTGACATTATCTGCGGTTTCCCGGGTGAAACCGAGGAACAGTTTGAAGAAACTCTCGAAATGGTTAAAAGGGTTCGTTATGAGTCTGCTTTTATGTATTACTATTCGCCTCGTCCGGGAACAAAGGCCGCGTCTATGCCGGGGCAGCTAAGTGATGAAGTTAAAAAAGCCAGATTGGCAAGGTTAATCGATGTGCAAACAGAAATCAGCAAAGAAGAGAGTTTAAAACTTGTGGGTAAAACCTTTGAAGTTCTTGTGGAATCTCTTTCTGCGAGAGATGACTCATATGTTGCCGGAAAAACAAGCAGCGGCCGTACGGTTGATTTTAAGGGCAACAAAGACCTTATCGGTTCTTTTGTAAATGTTGAGATAGAGCAAGCAAGAAATTGGACTTTATCCGGTAAATTGGTCAACTCATGAAAGTTCTGCTTCACTGCTGTTGCGGGCCTTGTTTAGGCGGTTCGTTTCCGATTTTAGAAAAAAAAATCGGAAGCGGTAACGCGGCCGTCTTTTGGGAAAACCCGAACATACACCCATATGTTGAATACATTCAAAGATTAAACTCATTTTTAAAATTATCTGATGCATTGGGTTTAAAGGTTTTCAAAGGCGATGCAGATTATGGGCTTAACAGGTTTTTGGCAAATTTAAGAGGTGTTTACGACGAAAGAAGATGCGAGACTTGTTATTCAATGAGATTTGAGGCCGTGGCAAAAGCGGCGATAATTCACGGCTTTGAAGCTATATCCACTACTTTGTTTATTAGCCCTTATCAAAATCATGATTTGCTTAAAGAAATTGGTGAAAAAACTGCCCAAAAACATGGTCTGAAATTGTGTTATGTCGATTTTAGGCCCGGTTTTAAAAACACTTACGATGTCATAAGAGAAAACGATTTGTATAAACAAAAGTATTGCGGTTGTATTTTCAGCGAGTATGACAGATTTAAAAATGACAAAAAACTAAAAAATCCTTTTAAGGAACCCGAGAGTTCATGAATAAATATTGCCGCATTATTTTTTATATGTTTTTGCTTTCTTTTTTTTTGTGTGATTACGGTTTTTCAGCTGTTCCCGCAATAATCAAAACAGCCCCCAAAAAAGCATCTCAAGGCACTCAGAAGCCCGGATTGGCAATTGTTAAAAAAGATTCAACTTTAATTATAAAGAATAAACCGTCTTTAAAGGCTTTGTCTGAAGACGGCAAATCTCTTGCTGCAGACAATAAGCTTAATAATGAAGTTAATGAGCCGGCATTAAATACCCAAAGATTAAACACCCAAAAATTAAATACAGAAGCTAAGGCTTTTGCTGTTAGTTCAAATATACCAAATAATACAGCTCGGATTTCCGATAACGCCTTTGAGATGGCACGGGTAATGTCAACAAGTAAAAAAGATGCTCAAACAAAGCCTTCTGCTCCGGTGAAAATGACTACAAAAGCCAATACAGAGGTCAGAAAGAGCAGAGGGAAAGAGCCCGAATTAAGGATAAAACTTGGCGGAAACCGGTCAAAAGTAACGGTAAAATTTCCGGATGGTGGTTTTTTGAATAACCATGAGCACAAGCGCTTGAAAATTATGAAACCAAATGAAGAGTTTACTTGGGTTTTAAATGCTTCAAAAGGCAAAAGAGACCCATATATGGGTAAAACATTGAATTTTAGGGCCAGAAAATCTGTTTTTGAGATTGACGGAAAAAAATATCGAGGAGCTTTGGCGATATCATTTTCTAAAAAAGGTGCTGTTGCTATTAATACTGTTAAAATGGAAAGCTATTTGCGGGGAGTTGTTGGCAGAGAAATGGGCTCAAAATCACCCTCTGAGTCTTTAAAAGCGCAGACGGTAATTGCACGTACCTACGCTTATTCGGGAATTAACAGGCATAATTCAGAAGGAGCGGATCTTTGTGATACGACGCATTGCCAGGTCTACGCCGGTATGCAGGCTGAAACGAAATCGGTTGATGCTGCGGTAGAAGCTACCAGAGGTTACATTATTATGTGTGACGGTAAGCCGATAGTTGCTCTTTATCATGCTACTTGCGGCGGATATACTTCAGACAACACAAAAGTTTTTGGTGGAACAAACCCTTATTTAAAGCGCGTCAAATGTGATTTTTGCAAATTAGGAACGATGTATCGTTGGAACAGAAGTGTAAACATTGAAGATTTAAAGAAAAAATTGTCGGCAGAAGGTATAAAAGTTGATTTTACAATTTATGAAGCTGAATTGAAATCTGACAATTATATGGACAGAGTTGAAAAGCTAATATTAAAGGGAAAAGATAAGTCAGTTGAAATAAAAGGTACAACATTTAGGCGAATATACAATCTGCCAAGTACAACATTTGTTAGTACGCAACGCCCAATTAAACTTGAAGAACAAATAAAAAATGTTTCTCAACAATACCAAACTGATAAAAAAACTGGTATTATTATAATAGGAGCAGATAAAGAAATAGGAAAGCAGTATATGGTATTAACCGGTTCCGGCCTGAAAAGATCTTTAATGCCGGAGAGCGGTTGGAATATACTGACCGGCTCACAAGAGAAAGCCGAAGTTTCTTTACCTGTGACTTTTAAGTCCTCATTTTCTAAGGTGTCCGGAAGCGAGCCTCTGTCTTCGCTTGAGATATTTGGCCGAGGGTTCGGGCATCAGGTTGGTATGTGTCAGTCAGGGGCAGTTGAGTTGGGTAAGAAAGGATGGTCCTACAGGCAAATAATTTCTATGTATTACACCGGAGTAACTTTATATTCTCTTAATTATTAACATCAATGACTAATATATTCAAAAAATATATAAACTTTACTGTAGGTGCTGTCGATATAACACTGACGAGTAATTTCAGATTGTCAGAAATAGAATTCTGACCAACAAATTGGAGGGAAAGAGCTTATGGGTATGTTTGCCTTTGGTGGCAGTAATTCGGCTGTAGGGGTTGATATCGGCAACTCCGCCGTTAAAATTGTCCAGCTCAAAAAAACTCCTGCTGGTATTGATTTGATCAATTACGGGATGATGCCTCTTCCGCCTAATGCTGTTGCAGACGGCTCAGTGAGTGATCCCGGGGTCGTATCATCAACCATAAAGGAACTTTTAAAATCGAAGAAAATTAAGGTTGAAAGAAGCTTTGCTTCAATATCCGGTCAGAATGTAATTATGCGCTTTACTAAGTTGCCTATTATGTCCCCGGAAGAACTTGAACAAACGGTAAGAATTGAAGCTGAACAGTATGTACCTTATGCAATCGATGAAGTGAGCATTACGCATGCGGTTTTAAAGACCACAGACGAAGAAGAAGACGGCGGAGGTAAGTATCTGATTCTTCTTGTAGTTGCTCAAAAAGAATTCGTGAATTCTTATACCGATGTATTGAGCAGTTCCGGTGTAAAACCCGAAATGGTTGATGTTGACACCATTGCGGCTATAAATGCTCTTGAGAATTCTTTCATGCAAACTACCGACTCGCAAGAGGGCGGTGAAGTTGTAGCCATAATTGACTGCGGAGCCAGAACCACAAGTATATCGATTCTGAAGTCCGGAGTTTTGATGTTTACACGTAATATTCCAAAAGCAGGAAACGATATTACCAAGCGCATTGCAGATACTTTGAATTATGAAACAGATCAGGCCGAATCAGTAAAAGCGAGCGAAGATTGCAGTGTAGTAATCGGAGACGCTCCGGGCAACGAAATCGGTGAAATAATAAGACCCGAAATCGAAGATCTTGCTACTGAAATTCGCATGTCTTTTGACTATTTCAAGGCTCAATCTCGCGAACCAATAATACATCGTATTATTCTTTCGGGCGGAAGCGCGAATCTGAAAAACTTTAACACTTTTCTTATGAACGAATTGGGTGTTGAAGTTGATGCGGCAAATCCTCTCGAAGGTATTAATATTGCTGCTCCTGACGCAGGTGAATTATATGATAATTTGCAACAGTTTACCGTTGCAATAGGTCTTGCATTAAGAGGGGTGGTGGATGAATAATGATTAGGGTTAATCTATTAACGGTTAAACGCAGAAAACCTATTCAGATTCCATTTGCTGCAATATTTCTCTTCGTAGGAATAGTTGCGATAATGGGTGGCTATTACTTGGCTACGCTTCAGCTAGTGGGCTATTGCGACGAGATTAAAGCTGAATGTGATGAGCTCGAAGCTGAAGTTGGCAGATCTCAAAGCTTTGTAAACGAAAGAGAAAGTTTAAACAGGCAGGTAAGCAGTATCGAAGATGAAATCAGAAAGTTAAAACAGCTTTCCGGTGCTTCTCTCCTTCAGTGGTCTCAGACTTTCAGCAACTTTACGGGTGTTGTTCCAAAAAAGAATGTTTGGATAACCAATCTAAGGATCGATACCGACCGTCGTGTGCAAATGACTGCTTATTCCTGTAACGATGACGGTAAAGAAGAACCAAAAGAAGGTGGGCGCCTTACTAAGGGTATTCAGGAGTTTATTACTGCGCTTCAGAATCACGATGATTTTTCAGATGTGTTTTTGACCAGCGCTACTAAGAATACATATGAAAAGCTACCTGTGTGGCGCTTTGAAATAAGTTGCCGCATCAGACGGGAACTGTCTGAAAGGAGCTCTGATTGATTTATGAATAACTATGCAGTAGTAATTATTGTTTTACTTGTTGCGTTGGCAGGTGCGGCAGGTGCATTCTATTTCATGGAATACGAGCCTGTATTGACGGAGTATGCAAAGTTTGAAGCAAAAAAGCAAGACGAAGAGCGAAAGATAAGCCAGCTCAAGGGAATTCAAACACAGATAGACGAGCTTAAGAGAAAAAAAGATCAACTTAACGTTACCAAGTCAAAGCTTCAGACAGAATCTATACCCTTGAATTCAGTTGTTCCAAAATTGTTAGATTCAACAGAAGTTATTGCCAATAAGTTTAATGTTAAGTTTCAAGACATTAGAATTTCTCAGCTCATAAGAGCCGAAGACTGGTCGGAATTACCGGTTGAAATGACTGTGTTGGGTACTTTCAAAGACATTGGCAATTTCTTAACAATAATGGAAAAAAGAAAAATTATTAACTTGGCTGCCGGATCTATGAACGTTTCGGTTTCTGCAGATATCGACAGAGATACCAAAAGTCCTCTGCTAAGTGTTGTTTTAAGCGCTAAAGTTTATGTGTTGTGAAAAAGAAAGGAGTTTATATGCAAAGGCTTAGTTTAAAATCTATATTTGCCGCAGTTCTTGTTTTTACTCTTTGCTTTTTTACCGTAGGGGCTTTTGCTCAAGACGATTATGATCCATTTGCAGATGAGTTTTCCGATGATATGCCGGCTGAAATGTCCGGTCAGGTAGCTGCCGAAGCAAATGATTTTATGCCTACCGCTTCCGGTAAATCAGAACAGGAATACATGGACAGTCTTATATCTTCCAGCCCTAATCCTCGTTCTCCATTTTCTCCCAGAGTGCCTGACAAAGATCCCTTTAAAGCGATTGTAGAAAAAAAGGTAATTGCGCCGCCCACAAGGGTTCAACAGCCGATTCAAGTTTCCAAAGTAAATAAGCCGGCCCCTCCCCCGGTTAAACCTATCAAGATTTTTGTCAGCGGCATTGTTGGTAACGAAGGTCAGCGTCTTGCCATTATTAAATTTGAAAACAACGAAATGACTGTCTCAAAAGAGCAAATTGTTGAGGGCAAATTCAAAGTGGTTGATATTCAAAATGACAGAATTGTAGTTTACTCAAACAAAGAACAGAGAAGACATACCTTTAAAATCGGCGGAGACGAAAAAGATGGCTGATTTTGGCAGAATTACAATTTAAAATACTGTTAATAAAATAGATAAAAACAGTATCAGGCAAATAACAAATTTGTTTGATACTGTTTTTTTATTGAAAGGCGTCAGGGGATAATTATGAAAAGAAATCTTTTTTGGATGGTATGGGGTATTGTTGCGCTGGTTTCGGTAACAATTTTAGGAACAAAAAATTTAGCAGCGGAGGCATCGGTAGCTCCAAGTGTCGTTAAAAAGCCGGTATTTGTAAATGGCGAGCAATATAAAGTGTTAAAAAGTTTAATTAATAAGAAAAATCGTTAAGTATTTTTATAAATCTGTCGATAGGGGCGTTAGTTGAATTATTAATATTTTCAAAAAAAGCAAATGAAAAGGTTAAGTCTCAGCTAAAGTTTGTCGATGTATGATCTGATCCACCTGTAAAAGGCGGCAGTGAATTTTTTGTAGGACTATTCCGTTCGGAGGTATAGACAATGAGGTTTAAGGGTTGCACCTGGATAAGAAGTAGCAGACTTCTGTTGACTGCGGCTGTTGTTGCTGCGATGTTAATGCCCGGGCTCTTACGGGCAGATGACAACATTACGCTTGATTTTCGCGATACCGATATTCGCCAAATCATCAAGGTTATTGCACAGCAGTCGGGAACAAACATTATTGCCGAAAAGAGCGTTCGAGGTAACGTTACGGTAAAAATGTCTGACGTTTACTATGAAGAGGCAATGAATCTGATCGCCAAGACCAACGGTTTTGCCGTAAGAAAAATAGGAAACACTTGGATTTTGGCAACTGAAAAGATTCTTACCGATTCATTCGAAAAAGGACTGACAATAACCAAAAGACTACAGTATGCAAAGGCTGCTGATGTGAGCAAAATTATTTCTTCAACCATAAGAAAAGAAGTAAAAGTTGCTACTGACGAGCGTATTAACGCTGTCATCGTATCAGGCGGAAAAGAGCTGTTGGATGAAGTTAAAAAGCTCATTGAAACTATTGATACGCCCGTGCATCAGGTTATGATGGAAGCCAAAATTGTTGAAGTTAAGACAGATGCTTCGAAAAGTATCGGCTTTAAATGGCAGGGAACTACCGGCCAAGATGCAGGAACTTGGAACAACATGGACAGCTTGCCCGTATTCTCAACCAAAGAATACTTTGCTGCCAATCCTGATTCAAGCCTTTACCAAGAAGCTTTTACCGGTCAGCAAGGTGAAATGTTCGGACTCGGCGATTTCTACAGAGACAACTTGCTCTTTAAAGCTACGTTTTCTTGCTTAGAATCCCGCTCTGAAACTAAAGTTTTGAGTAACCCGAAGATTTCTTCTGTGAACGGTCAGGAAGCCAATATCGTTGTAGGTACAAAAGTTATTTACCCCGGTGGTGCTGACCAGCCTCCCAGAGAAAAAGATACCGGTATCAAACTTAAAATTACTCCCAGAATTAACGATGACGGTTATATAACTGTTGACGCAGAACCTGAAGTATCGTTTGTTGAATCTTGGTCAGCAAATAACACTTACCCTGTTATAGGAACTCGCTCTGCAAAAACTACAGTTCGTGTTAGAGACGGCGAAGAAATTCTTATCGGCGGCTTGATCAGAGACGAAGAATCTAAAGAAAATAATAAAATTCCTCTTCTCGGTAACCTGCCAATAATCAAGAATTTGTTCAGTTATAAAGGTAAAAAAGGTTCTTCTCAAGAGCTTATCATCCTGATAACTCCGCATATTATCGCTCAAAGCATCGAGTCTGTTGCACCAACTTCATTGGTTCCTGAAGCAACTCCGATGACAAATAATTACTCGTCTGCACCAATTCAGCCGAGCGGAACCATTGATGATTCATTTGACAACGCCTTTGATACCTCATTCTAACTCCGACGCAAAAAATATAAAAAAGCTCTCTGCAAAGAGGGCTTTTTTTACTTTCCGGCTTTTTTCGGCTAATCGGTAATTTCATTTGCCAAAGCCAAATAAACAACCGATTCGACAACTATGCAGGCAGCTTGAATTGCGCAAACATCAGACCTGTATGCCTCAGGAAACGCAGGTTGAAGGGTTTTTAAGTTAACTGATTCAGAGCGGGAATTAGCAGGCAAAGGCTTCATGTGAAATCGTAACACGAGAGGCTGGCCGTTTGTCATGCCACCCTCAATACCACCGGCAAAGTTGCTTGTTCTGCTAAATACGTTTTTTTCAGAATCAAATTTTATTCCGTCGGTCGAATTTTCGCGTTTTTCTGACAATGCTTTTGCGTAACCGATTTCAAACCCTTTTATGGCCGGAATGCTCATCACGGCGGCGGCAATAATAGAGTCAAGCCTTTTGTCGGCTTGAACATGGCTGCCAAGACCTATTGGTAAGCCATAAAAAATAACGCACCCGGTTCCGCCCAAAGAATTATTATTTTTTTTGGCCTCATCAATCAATGATTTCCAGACGTTGATAATTTCTGAGTCCATGGTCAAAAATAAATCGCCGTTTTTATCGACCATTTTTTTTATTTCTGATTCAGGTAAAGAATAATTAACCTTGCCTTCTGCTCCGCCGATACTTTCGATTAAACAGACAGAAGTCACATTTTTTGTGTGAAGCATATTTCGAGCAGGCACAGACAAAGCAGTTCTTATTGCCGTCTCGCGTGCAGAAGCACGTTCTCTGATGATTCGGCAATTATCTAACCCATATTTTATTGCTCCCGCAAAATCAGCATGACCGGGCAGAGGTATGGGGATTTCTCCTTCGGGGCTTGGTTCATCAAATGGGTGCATATAATGCTTGTGATTTGCGTAATCGGCGTTTCGTATTAATAAAGAAATGGGGCTGCCTGTTGTCTTTCCGCCAATAATTCCCGATAAAACTTCTACTTTTTCGGGCTCTGTTTGGCATCGCTTACCGCGCCCGTAACCGCCTTGCCGCTTTTTCATAAGTGTTGTAAAGTCTTCTTCGCAAACTTTTATGCCGGCAGGCATTCCGTCAATTATTCCGCATAGTGCAGGGCCATGCGATTCGCCTGCTGTTAAGTATCTTATTGCCATATTTTATTGTCTCCTAAGTCATTATACATAAAATTTTTTAGAAAATATATTTAAAATAAAGCTAATCTCTTAGTCGCAAAATGCCGATTATATTCCTGAAAGATATAAAAATAATAGGGAATTTTGGCAAAATGAATCCATCTAGCGTCACTGAATTTAATTTGGCTGTGAAACTTCTCGGCAGAAAACCGAGGACACCTTTTACAATAAAAACAAAATGTCCTGACGGCTCTCCGCAAACATTGGTTGCTGACCCTGTGTTCTGGGAAGACGGAATCTGGAAGCCTTTTCCGGCTTTTATATGGCTTATTTGCCCAAGATTAAAAGCTCTTTCGGGAGAACTTGAACAACAATGTTATGTGAAAAAATTCTCTGAAAGACTAAAAACAGATGCAGAGTTTTTTGAGCTGTATCTTAAAGGTCATAAAGAGATGGTCGAAATTAGATTAGAGCTTGCAAAAAAAATATATCCGGGCCAACTTCCCGAACATGTTAACAAGATACTGTCAGAAAATTCTGTCGCCGGAAGCAAAGATTTAACAGGTGTTAAATGCTTGCATTCGCATGTAGCTCAAGAGCTTGCTTATGGTAACAATCCCATTGGTGCCGAAGTTTTGCGAATAATCGGCAATTGCTCCAAACACGATATATGCGGCAGCCTATATTCAAATAGGGGGGACAAATGATAAGAGGCATTTATACAGCATCTGCGGGAATGCTTTGCGAAACGATCCGTCAAGATATTATTGCCAACAATCTTGCTAACGTTGATACATCAGGTTTTAAAACCGATATGGCAGTTTTTAAAGAGCTGCCTACCATGGATATTAAAAGAGTTAACGAATCTAATGTTTATCCGCCGAATCCTTTCAGAAAAAGCCCTACTATCGGGCAACTCGGAACAGGCTCGGTATTAGACGAAGTTTATACAAATTTTGCGCCCGGTAAAATGCAGCACACCGGCAACAGTCTTGATGTTGCAATAGACAATAAAAATGCTTTTTTTGTCGTAGAATCCGCAAATGGCGATCTCAAATACAGTCGTGACGGTATTTTAACACTTGATGCGGATGGATTCTTAACGAATATGAGCGGCGATTATGTGATGGCTCTTGCCGACGGGACAAATCCTGCAGACGGCGGCTTAATTGTTAACGCCGAAGGTGAAAGAGCCCTTGAGTTGCAGCGAATTCAGGTGGCCGGCGATAAGGTCGAGATTGATACGCAGGGCAGGGTAGTTGTAGACGGCGAAGGGCAATTTGTGCTTGCCGCAGGTGTTGCAGCTGATCGCAAAGCATTCAGAAAAGAGGGCGCCAATAAGTTTACAAGAGCTTATGGCGAAGTAGCACTAAGTGATACGGGTTTTCGTCCCGGATACGTTGAAAAACCAAATGTAAGCGTAATAGAACAAATGGTTAAGATGATAGAAGTTTCTAGGGCTTATGAAGCAAATTCTAAGTCGGTTCAGGCACACGACAGCCTTATTGATAAAGCTGTTAACACTGTCGGCGCAAGCAGGCGCTAGGCAAATCTGAGAAAATGAGGTAAAAGCTTATGATGAGAGCACTTTGGTCGGCCTCAACCGGTATGAAGGGGCAGGAGCTAAATATTGCAGTAGTTTCTAATAACCTTTCAAACGTTACTACAACCGGGTTTAAGAAAAGCCGCGTAGACTTTCAAGACCTTATGTATCAGACCATTACCGAGCCGGGAGCACCGATTTCTGCCGATGCCAGTTATCCTGTGGGAATTCAAGTGGGGCACGGTGTTAAGCCGGTTGCAACACAAAGAATGTTTACTCAAGGTGAATTTCAGCAGACTGACCAGGCTCTTGATGTGGTTATTGAAGGTGATGGCTTCTTCCAAATTCAGCTTCCAAACGGTGACACCGCGTACACCAGAGACGGAGCGTGGAAACTTTCGGCAGACGGAACAATCGTAACTTCCGACGGATACACTGTTTTACCTGAGGTTCAGGTTCCTGCCGAGGCAATTGGCCTAAATATTACCTCCGGCGGTATTATCGCAGTAAAAATGTCTGAAGATGCAGATTTAGAAGTTTTAGGGCAAATTGAGCTGGCAGATTTCGTAAACCCGGCCGGCCTTAAATCAATCGGTAATAACCTTTATCAGCAAAGCGGCAGTTCAGGAGAAGCTGTGGTCGGAATTCCCAACACAGAAGGCTTCGGAAGTATCGCGCAAGGGTTTACCGAAATGGCTAATGTAAAAGTTGTAGAAGAAATGGTTAATATGATTGTTGCACAGCGCGCTTATGAAGCGAACTCCAAAACAATTCAGACTTCGGATTCCATGTTGCAGATAGCAAACAATCTTAAAAAGTAATCAGTATTGAGTAAAGTAGGATGAAAATGAGAATTAATGTATGCAAATTTGTTATCGCAATTGTTGCTCTGTCAGCGTTTTGCAGTATTCGGACAGAGGCCTCGGTTTTATTGAAGTCGAGTGTTTTGGTAACGGATGGCCAAATTAACGGTGATTTATTGGTTAGTTCCAATGTTGAGCCACATTTAAAAGGCGAGCTGGCTTCAATTCAGCTGGGGTATATTCCCGATCCGTTAGGAACACTGACTTTGGACAAAAAAACGCTTGAAAAAAAATTGTCCGAAGTCAGCGGAAACTTTGAGATTCCTGAAAAAATTACTGTTAAGCGCGCAGGAGCTATCTTAAAAGCCGCTGAGATAATTGAAGAAATTAAGCGGTATTGTTTGAGCAGCGATGATGAAAACATAGTTATTGATGTGTCAAAAGTTCCTGCGAGCATTGTATTGCCGGGAAACCTTAAAAGTTATTGCGTAGAAACTTCTGCCCAAAATAATTTGGGTATGAAGCTGTTTACGCTTAAGGCAGACACTGACGGCGGCCCTTTCAGGCAAATTATTCAGGTTGCCGTAACCAAGCGGGTAGAAGCGGCAAAGTTAATAAGGCTTGCGAAAGCCGGTGAAGTTATTACACCTGATATGGTTATAAAAGATCAGATCATAATCAAAAATAATAAAACTAATCTTCCTATGTCTTATGAAAAGGTATTAGGCAAAACCTTAGAGCAGTTTAAATCGGCCGGAACCATCGTTCGAGAATCTGATATTTCCGATAAGAAACCTGTCAGCAGGGTTGTTGCGCAAAGTGAAATATCGCCGGTTAAAAAGATTTCCGATAATTTTAAAGAAAATATGATTAAACCGGGTGATTCGGTGGAATATTGTGTAAATGCGGGCGGTCTCAGATTAAAAGTTCCTGCGAAAGCCATTGAAGGCGGAAATCCCGGCGATGAAATAAATTTAATCAATTTAAAGAATAAAAAGCGGATTCGCGGAATAATCACAGAAAACGGAGTTGTAGAATATGCACAAAATTAAATCATTTCTCATTTTGCTGGGGTTAATATTATTGTGTAACAACTGCCAAGCAGCTTCTTTATGGCTGAACGGAAATGATTTGTATTCATCAAACGGAGCTGCCAGAAGTTATCAGCCCGGCGATTTGATTACCATAACAATTTCCGAAGAATCGAATGCTACTTCAAAGGCTTCTACCAGCACTTCGAAAGAAGCTACAGTCAGTGCCAATGCCGGTCCAAAGATTCCGATTTTTAAAAGTGTTGTTGATAAAGTTGTGGGTAATACCAAGCTGTCAAATGAATTTGACGGCGAAGGCACCACAACCAGATCGGGCAAACTTTCGGGAACAGTCAGCGCTACCGTGTTAGAAGTGTTAGCCAACGGGAACCTTTTGATTGAAGGCAGCCGTTCGATAGTTGTAAATCAAGAAACACAGATTATGCGAGTTCGTGGTGTTGCAAGACCCAGAGATATTAACTCGAACAATACAATTAACTCAAAAATGCTTGCCGATGCCCAAATTAAATACGAAGGGCGCGGTGCGGTCAATACTCCCAATAAAAAAGGGTTAATGACTAAGTTTTTTGATGCTGTGTTTTAATGTGCTTATTGTTCTTGTTTTGCAAACTGCAATTCGTAAAGCTTATGATAATATTGGCGGTTTGACAGCAATTCCTCGTGAGTGCCTTCTTCTACAAGGCTTCCGTTGTGCAGCATAAGAATACGGTCACAATTTTTTATCGTAGAGAGCCTGTGAGCAATCACAAGGCTCGTTCTGTTTTTAGTCAGTTTTTGAACAGCGCGCTGAATTACGGCTTCTGTTTCCGAGTCTACAGAAGAAGTGGCTTCGTCGAGTATTAAAATTTCCGGGTCTGTTGCGAGTGCGCGTGAAAACGCTATCAGCTGGCGTTGCCCTGCAGAAATGTTTTTTCCTCTTTCATGGATTTCGGTGTGAATTCCGTTAGGTAACTTTTTTAACAGATCTTCCATTTCAAGCTCTTTCACTATTTTTTCAAGCTTAATTTTATTTATTTCTTGGCTTTCTTCGTTGTTAGCGAGAAAGATATTGTTAAGAATACTGCCCGAGAAAATATTTACATCTTGCTGTATCAGTCCGATTTTATATCTTAAAGAGCTTTTTGAATAATCTTTAAGTTCTGTGCCGTCAATCAGAATGTTCCCTTCATTGTAATCATAAAACCTTTTTAATACAGAAGAAATAGTTGTTTTCCCCGCGCCGGTGTGCCCCACAACAGCTATTTTTTCACCTTTTTTAATTTTAAAAGACACATTTTTCAGAACTTTTTTGGGTGGGTTATAACAAAAAGATAGGTTTTTGAACTCTATGCAGCTATTTAATTTTTCGAATTGTTTCCCTGTTTCTAAGTCTGTTTCAGGTTTTTCGTCAAGCATGTCAAATACTCTTTCGGCAGATGCCATAGCGCTTTGAAAAACAGATAATTGTTCGCTTATGTGCCTTACCGGTTCAAAAAAAGATTGCACATATGAAATAAATGCAATAAACACACCTACCGAAATTGCGCTATTCAAAGTCAGAATTCCGCCATAGAGCAACAATACGGCAAGTGACACAGATGAGAACAGCCTGATGCAGGGCACAAACAAAGAATTGTAATATATTGATTTTAGCTCGGCATCTCTGAGGTCTTTGTTCATCTCATCAAATTTTTCACTTCTTGAATTTTCTTGGTTAAATATGTGAATTACATTCATGCCCGAGAGATTTTCGGCCAGCGAAGAGTTT
>MWDD01000032.1 GCA_002070375.1 bacterium ADurb.Bin157
TCAAACTTTTTTCCATTTATTTTTACGTTAAGTTTCATTCTAATTTCCTTATTTACCAGCTTTTGCGATTGATTCTTCGAGGCTTCTGCGAATCATTACTTCACAAACTTCTTTTCTGTATTCTTCTGTTGCACGATAATCTTTGCGAACTTTAAGACCGGCAACGGCCTTTTTTGCTGCTTCGGCAAGCAATTCGGCGTCGGGCTTTTTGCCGACCAAAAGTTTTTCGGCTTCTTCGCATCTTACGGGCTGAGCCGTGATGGCATTAACAGCCAAACGTGCTTCTTCAATTTTGCCCCCGGCAATAGTAATACGGCTAGCAACTGTTATCAAAGAATAGTCGTTAGAAGTTTTGCTCATTTTTGCAAAAGATGCGCCGGTTCCTTTTTTAAAAACGGGAACTTTGATTTCTGCAACTATTTCGCCTTTTGTTAAAAAAGAGGCCGGCTTTGAATTAATCAGATTGATTACCGGAACAGTACGTTTCGGTTTGCCCTTGCGGCATACAACTTCTGCGTCAAGAACCATGTAGGCTGCCGGAAGATCGGACCAAGGGAAAAGTGCAACGAGGTTGCCGCCTGCTGTGATAGCATTTCTTAATAAGGTAGAGCCGATTTTGCCGGCCGCTGTTTTTAGTAGTTCTCCGGAAACTCCCGATAAATCTGATTTATAAATGTCTTGAACCGGGGTTGCCGCACCAATAGATATTGAAGATGAGTCACTCTTTATAAAGGACAATTCTTTGATTTTTGATAAATCTACCAAAGCTTCTATGGTCGAATCGTTTCTAAGTGCCTCAGAAGTTCCGCCGGCTAACACAGATGTTTTTTCTTTGGCATTGGCCAATTGTGAACAAGCGTCTTCAACTGTTTTGGGGTAATAGAACTGGGTGAGCTTTTTAAGCATCTCGCCCTCCTTTTTCCTTCTTTTTTTTGTGTGTGTTTCAAGACTAATTTCGACAATTATACTTGCTGATAGGTCTTTTGGCTACCATTTTTTATTTTTTGCCAAAAATTAAAAAAATCTTTATGCTTGCCTTGATGTTGCCGAAAATGGTATTGTTCACTGTCATAATTTTATTAGGAGGCCATATTTTTTAATGAAGCCTATTCGAACTTTTACAGTAGCTCCAAGCCTTCCGGAATCCCTTTTGCACCTTAAAGAATTAGCATATAACCTTTGGTGGTGCTGGAATCCTGAAGCTATTGCTTTGTGGCGCCGTCTAGACCCCGTCTTATGGGATGAAACATACCATAACCCGGTTAAAATATTAGGCACTATTTCTCAAAAAAGACTTGAAGAAAAAGCAAAAGACGATGCCTTTTTAGCCAATTTAGAACGTGTTTATGAAAACTTTACAGATTACATGAACGAAGAGCAAACCTGGTTTGATAAGAAACACGGCCACAGAGATGTGCCGGTAGTTGCTTATTTCTCTGCTGAGTTTGGTTTAACAGAAAGCGTGAGACTTTATTCAGGCGGGCTTGGTATGCTTGCCGGAGATCACTTAAAGTCTGCTTCTGATTTAGGTGTCCCTCTTGTGGCTGTCGGTATGCTCTATCGAGTTGGTTATTTTAAGCAAAAACTCAATGCCGGTGGTTACCAGCAGGAAGTTTACCCTGAAAACGACTTTTATAACATGCCCATTACGCCGATGCTCGACGCAAACGGGAATCATTCAAGAGTAACGGTAGATCTTCCCGGAAGAACATTGCACTGCTTGTTATGGAAACTTCAAATAGGAAGAGTTCCTCTTTATTTATTAGATACCGATACTCCCGAAAACTCTGCCGGTGATCGTTGGATCACGAGAGAACTTTATGGCGGCGATACCGAAACCAGAATTATGCAAGAATTAGTTTTGGGAATCGGTGGTTTGAGAGCTCTGCACACCTTAAATATTCACCCGAGGGTGTATCATATGAATGAAGGTCACAGCGCTTTCTTGGCCCTCGAAAGAATCGCTGTTTCAATGGAAAGACACAAAATGTCTTTCAGAGAAGCGCTTGAACTTACGCGCGCCGGTAACGTGTTTACAACCCACACCCCGGTTCCCGCAGGTATCGACGTGTTCTCAAGAGAACTGATGGAAAAATATTTTTCTCAGTATTATTCTAAATTACAAATCAGTTGGCAAGAGTTTCTTAACCTCGGCTGGCAGGATAACACCCCAAAAGGCAACGGCTTTTCAATGGCGGTTTGCGCCCTGAACTTGTGCGGAGAAGCCAACGGTGTCAGTAAACTTCACGGTGCCGTTTCAAGAAAAATGTGGGGCGATTTATACCCCGAAGTGCCTTTCAAAGAAATTCCCATAGACTCTATTACCAACGGTGTTCATACAAGATCTTACGTTTCAACAGAAATGTCAGCTTTGTTTGACAGATACCTCGGACCCCGTTGGATCGCTAACCCCGGCGATCAAACTGTCTGGGAAAAAATTGATTTGATCCCCATGGAAGAGCTTTGGAGAACGCACGAACGCAGACGAGAAAGACTTGTGGCATTCGCAAGAATGAGACTCGAAATGCAGTTGAAAGCTCGTAATGCCCCGCCATCTGAAATAGCTCGTGCGCAAGAAGTTCTCAACCCAGAATTCTTAACCATTGGCTTTGCACGAAGATTTGCAACATATAAACGCGCAACGCTTTTGTTTAAAGATAAAGAGCGCTTAATTAAAATCTTGTGCAATCCCGAAAGACCTATTCAGCTTGTTGTGGCCGGAAAAGCTCACCCAAAAGATGAGCCGGGCAAAAATTTTATTAAAGAAATTATTAAACAAAGCAACGACGAAAGATTGCGAAGACATATCGTATTTATTGAAGACTACGACGTTGTTGTTGCAAGATACCTTGTGCAGGGTGTTGATGTTTGGCTTAATAACCCCAGACGACCCCAAGAAGCCAGCGGAACTTCAGGAATGAAAGCCTCGGCAAACGGCGGCCTCAATCTCTCAATCTTAGACGGTTGGTGGGACGAAGCTTATAACCAAGACGTCGGTTGGGCAATCGGAACAAGAGAAGAATACGAAAATCTTGATTATCAAGACGAAATCGAAGCAAATTCTCTTTATGAACTGCTTGAAAAAGAAGTCGCTCCTAAATTCTATGACTTGTCAAAAGACGGACTTCCGAGACATTGGATCAAAATGATGAAGCAGTGCATGAAGGAAATCAACCCCGTATTCAATACCAACAGAATGGTTGCAGAATACACCGACAGATTTTACGTGCCCGGCGACCTAAGATATTTGGCCTTGTCACAGAATGAACGAAAAGGCGCAAGAGATCTCGCCGCCTGGTTAGAAAAAATCAGAGCTTCATGGGGCCGCATCAAAATAGAAGGTATTAACGGAGAAACATCAAAAGAACATAAGGTCGGCGACCTCTTTAATGTTGAAGTTAAAGCAAATCTTGGCGGCCTTACCGCCGAAGATGTAAAAGTTCAAGCTTTTTACGGACTAATGATTGGTGAAAGCGGAGAACTTCCCGATGGCGAAATTGTAACCCTAGAGAAGCAATCAAACGAAGGCGACAATTACGTTTTCAAGGGCGCGGTTCCTTTAAAATTGAGCGGTAAAATGGGTATGGCGGTCAGAATTATGCCTAACCATAAAGACCTCATTCACCCGTTCTTAATCGGTCATATTACTTGGGCTAAGTAAGCTTTGTAAAATAAAAAACTCGGCGTTTGCAGAATTTTGCAGGCGCCGAGTTCTTTTTTGCACTGTGTTCTTAAAGTTTGATTTCGTATTCTATACCTATGTTCCAATAGCCGAATCTGTCATTCTTTAATCGATTAAAAAGGTCTGGAAGCTTGTTTGCATCTTTGACTACAGCATTTATTAGCATTCCCATTTCGGCAAATTCCGTATCAAATTGGGTGTATCCATCTAAGAATGCACCGCCGCCGACAACTATCTTTAACCCTTTAGAAAGTTTATAGTCTAACCTTCCGATCAAGGTTTTTCGTTGTTCATATGTTTCAACTTTAGATATATTTAACTCTCCGATCCAAGTCGTTTTATTTGAAAAATACCCGCCTAAGCCTATGGTAAAAGAATTGGCGTCTAATTTAGATTTTCCTTGCTCGACAGTGCCGTTTTTAAGGCCAAGCTTCAGCATCAGGTTATCTTTCATCCAATGATTTAATTCGCTTCTGAAAGCATTCGCTTCAGCATCGAACAACTTAATAACCGCGCCATTTATAGCATAAGGGGAAGCCTCGGCTTTTGTTTTTTCAATTCCCGCCGTAATCATGGTTCTTGGCATTTGTGCGCCGTGGCAGTCCATACATGAGCTAACACCGCTTTGGCTTTGCTTGGATTTAAAAATTTGAAAGTCTAAAATATCTTTTTTAAATTCCATGTTCATGCGCGTTGATTTGCCTTTAAGCTCAATGTCGCTGTCTCTGTGAGTGTAGCGGGCAATTTTCGAGATCTCGGCAGTGAAAACCGTTTTCAAGTCTTTGACTTCTCTGCCGTTTAAAGAACTGGGAACATGCATTTCGACATGTTCTTGCTTCAAAGAAATTTTGTTGCCGATTTTAGCGTCGCCGGGGTTACTTCGCTGCCATGATTCTTCAGCCATGGCTTGTTGAAATGAAAGCAAGCAAATAACCAAGCAAAAAAGAGTCAAGATTTTTATTGTTTTGTTCAAAGTATGCCTCATAAATTAAAGATTTATAAGGCAATTTTACCAACAATATCTATAAAATCAAACTAAAAGATTAAATGTAACATGCAGGATCGGTCTGCCACGGGTCGTCAGTAACCCTGAACGCCCTCACTCTAAGCGAACCTCCGCACATTTTTAAGTATTTGCATTCTTTGCACTTACCCTTTAAAAGAGGCAGCCTGTTTTTTAAACCCGCCATCATTTCATTTGAAGTGTCTTGCCAAATTTCAGAGAAAGGGCGATTTCTTACGTTACCTAAGGTTAGGTCTTGCCAAAATTGGTCAGGGTGGACATTGCCTTCCCAATCTATATTTCCGATTCCTACGCCGCTTGAGTTCGCGCCGCCTCCGTTCCATTCAAGCAGTTCACGCATTTTTTCAGCTCTTTTGGGGTCTTCTTTCAGCAGCTTTTTGTATAGATACACTCCGTCGACATGATTATCTACGGTTAAAATGTCTAAATCGATACCTGATTCAATTGCGCTTTTTGTTCTTGAACAGATTATATCAAGCGCCTTAGCTGTTTCTTCGTGGCTGAGGTCGTCTGATGATTTGCCTCTTCCCGAATATACCAAATGATAAAAACAAGCCCTCGGAATTTTTTCTTCAATTAAAAAATCAAAAATTTTATGCAAATCTAAAAAGTTCTGTCTTGTTAAAGTAAGCCTCAATCCAACTCTTTGCTCAACTTCGCGGCAGTTTCTGAAACCGGCCATCGCCAGCTCAAACGCTCCGTTGACCCCTCTGAATAGGTCGTTGGTTTCTTTTACTCCGTCAAGCGAGATTCCCGCGTATATAAAGCCCGTGTCTTTAATTTTTCGGGCTACTTCTTTTGTAATCAGCGTTCCGTTAGTGCTTAAAACAGGTCTGACTCCCTTGCCTGCAGCGTATGCCGCAAGTTCGAAAACGTCAGGCCTCATTAGCGGCTCTCCGCCGCTAAATAGCAGCGCAGGTATTTTAAATTCCGCGAGGTTATCTATCAAAACCTTGCCTTCTTCAAATGACAATTCGTTTTCGGCAACGTTGCAATCAGAATTTGTGTAACAGTGAATGCATTTTAAATTACATCGTTTTGATATGTTCCAGACTACTACAGGTCTTCGTTCAGATGCTGCTTTTGCCGTTGCGTGACCCTTGAAATGATGGGAATGAGCCACGCTGCCTCCGTGCTCTTTGCCGTATCTGAGAGGGTCTCCTGTTGTTGAGTGATCTGCATAAATTCTGCTTATATTTATCATTTGCCGAATTCCTTTATCATGGCATCTATCAGCCCTTTTATTGTGTGTTCTGTCGCCCTGCATTTAATGTCATATCCGTATTTGTTGCAAGTGGCTTCTGTAATAGGCCCTATTACTGCTGCCGGCACTGTTTTGCTTTCGATATCGTGCCCCTTAATCATTTCTGTAAAACCTTCGACAGTAGAAGAGCTTGTAAAAGTAACAAAATCAATTTGCCCTTTTTTCAGCAAATCTGTCATTTCTTCTGAAGCTTCAGGGGTAATAAGCTCTGTGCGATAAATTGAAACAACGTTAACATTGTGTCCCATTTTTCGAAGAGATTCAGGCAGAATCTCGCGCGCTTTCTCTGCCCTCAATATCGCTATATCAGCGTTTGAACAGTTTTTAAAATATGGTAATATCGATTCCGCCACATAAGTTTCGGGCACAAAGTCAGCCGTAATGCCTATATCTCTTAAAGCTTCCGCTGTGGCCGGGCCTATGCATATAACTTTTTTGTCGGCAAAAATTCTCGAATCATAACCGCATTTTATTGCTTGCTTAAAAAAGCCTGTAACGCCATTTACAGACGTAAAAATAACATAGCCGTATTTTTTGTGCTCTGAAATAAAAGCTGAAAACTCTTGCGAGTCTTCGTGCTGAACTATTGAAATGGTGGGGCACTCGATGACATCGGCGCCTAACTCGCTCAGCTCTTTTACAAGCCTGCTCGCCTGGGTTCTTGACCTCGTGACAACAATCTTTTTGCCAAATAACGGGCGATTTTCAAACCATTTGAGTTTGTCTCTCAAGCGCACTACGTCGCCGACAACAGATATAGCCGGGGGCTGAATATCGTGCTTAATAGCTATGCTCGGCATGGTCGCCAAAGTGCCTGTAACTGTTCGCTGGTTCGGCATGGTGCCCGATTGAATCAGCGCCATCGGCGTATCTGAGCTCTTGCCCGCCTTAATCAAATTCTCGCAAATCAGACTGAGGTTTTTAACTCCCATTAAAAAAACTACTGTTCCGATGCCGGATAAAGAATCCCAGTCTATATCACTGTTGTCTTTTGCCGCTTCATGCCCGGTTACAATTGCCAAAGAAGCCGTGTAACCGCGTTGCGTGATCGGAATTCCCGCGTAAGCCGCCGCAGAAATAGCAGAAGTTACGCCGGGAACAATCTCAAAATCGATGCCGTTTTCTCTCAAAAATAGAGCCTCTTCACCCCCACGGCCAAAAACAAAGGGGTCGCCGCCTTTAAGTCTGACAACCAAGTTTTTGCCGCTATTTTCGAGGGCCTTAGTTACAAGAAGCTTGTTTATGTCGTCTTGAGTGACTTTATGATTGCCGGCAAATTTACCGACATCATACATCTCGCAACCGGGCTTGACTTGCCCCAAAAAACCTTTGACGCCAAGCTGATCGTAAACCAAAACATCGGCGCTCTTTACAAGCTCCAGACCTTTGATTGTGATTAACCCGGTGTCACCGGGCCCCGCTCCGACTAGAAAGACATTCGGTTTGTGCATAATATTTCTTTCGCCGCCAATATTTCTCGTGCCGCTTCTTCGCCCAATTCTTCGGGCTTTTCTACTGCTCCGGTATGTATGTTTTTGATTGTGTTTTTTCCCGAATCGTCGGCAAAAAACGTTTGTAGTATAATTTTGTCGCCTGTGACCTGCGCGTGCGCTGCCATCGGTGTTTTGCACCCGCCTTGCAAAATTCTCAAAAATTCGCGTTCTGCACGTGTGCGTATCATCGCCGATTCAGAGGCGAAGTTTTTTATTAAAGGGAAAAAGCGTTCTTTGTCATCGGTTCGGCATTGTATGGCGAGCAAACCCTGCCCGGCAGGCGGAATAACCTCATTGATGCTAAAATATTCACGCACCTTGTTTTCTGATTGCAGGCGCTTTAAGCCTGCCGCGGCTATTACAATCGCATCTGCCTCCCCGTCTTCAAGCTTTTTTAGACGAGTGTCCAAGTTGCCTCGGTAATCGCTGAAAATTAAATCCTCTCGAAGCAACGCCAACTGGGCGCGTCTGCGTAAGCTTGAAGTGCCGATCACAGCGCCCGCAGGAATTTCTTTGTATGTGGAATACTTTATCGATATTAGGCAGTCTCTTGGGTCTTCTTCAAGCCCTACCGCCAACAAACACAACCCCTCGCTCATTTCGTGAGGCATGTCTTTTAAGCTGTGAACAGCAATATCAATGCGCTTTTCAAGCAGCTCCGTCTCTATCTCTTTTATGAACAAACCTTGCCCGCCGACTTTAAAAAGGGGCATGTCGGTTACTTTGTCGCCGAGTGTTTTAATTATATGCTCTTCAAATTCAACTTCGGGCAAAGTTTTTTTTAATATTTCGACAGTTTGTCTCGTTTGCAATACAGCCAGTTTGCTTCCTCTCGTTCCGTATTTGATTTTCATGCTATTTTGCGTTCCTCTCTTGCGTTTCTTAATGCTCTTGTTTTGAAGGCTTTTATAGCCCGTGGTGAGAGGCCTATAATTTCATTGAAACAATCAAGATCTCTCTCATTTGCAAAGCCTTGTTTTTTTATTGATTCTATTTGTGTGTGCAGCCATTTTGCCATTAAAGAATAGCTGTATTGCTCAAACAGCTTTTTAATGTCGTCTGTCAGTTCGGGGTGTTCATTGAAAAACTTTAATAGCTCTTTTTTACGCGTTGTATTGGCCTGTTCGCTCAAGCTTTTAATTCTCGGGGCGTATTTACATACGCGCAAGCTGTCCATATAAAGCATTGTTTCTTCTTCAATGATTTTTTCTGCTTTAATCGCTTCGGTTTTTCTTTGAGCCAAGCTTTCGTTAATGACGTTGCGCAAGTCGTCCACGTCATATAAAAATACATTGCCAATTTCTCTGCAAGCCGGTTCTATGTCCCGTGGCACAGCGATGTCTATCATAAACAGAGGTTTACGGTTGCGAGTGTTCATAACTTCGGCAATTCCGGATTTTTTAATTATTTGATGAGGTGCCGAAGTCGAAGAAATCACAATGTCGCAGGTGCCCAACAGCTCGTTTAATTGGTCAAAAGCGCATGCGTTTCCGCTAAATTTTTCTGATAATTCAAGTGCGCGGCATTTGGTGCGATTAATGAAGTTCATTTCTTTTACGCCGTTTTCGCGCATATGAACCGCAACCAGATTGGCCATTTCGCCGGCACCTATGATAAGAGCCTTTAAATGTGAGAGGTCTTTAAAGATGCTCTTTGCCAAGTCGACCGCAGCTGAGGCGATAGATACACGATTTTCAGATATGGCGGTTTGGCTTCTCACTTTTTTGCCGACTTCTAATGATTTTTGAAAAAGATTGTGCAGCCCCCTGCCGACCCGCCCGTTCTCTATTGCGCTTTTATAAGATTCTTTAATTTGATGAAGAATTTGGTTCTCGCCTAAGACCATGGAATCTATACCGCCGGCCACATTGAATAAATGCCTGACCGCTTCTTCGTCTGCCATTTCATAGAAATTATGTTTCAAAGTCGAATAATCGAGGTGTTTTTGTGTTAATAATTCGGTAAAACTTTTGCCTGCTTCTGTGATACTGCCTGAATAATATATTTCTACGCGATTGCAGGTGCTTATGGGTATAGCTTCAAGATCAACGCCGTTAACGCCGGGCAAATAGAAGTCGTTAAGATGAGCAAGTTTTTCTCTGATTGATACGGGTGCAGACTTGTGATTTAGCCCAAACACAATTATTGACATGACATAATTTCCTGTTTAAGCGATTCGAATTCGCCTTTTTTTATCCTCTCAAGATTTTCTATATTCAATAATCCTGCAATAATTTCTTTCTTTTTGCAAGAAAAGGATGCGTTAGATTTTAATGCTGTTCGTAAATCTTTTAGTAGGGCGGCTAAAGCCGCAAGTTCGGGTGTTATTACAGAATCAAGATTTTCATAAACATACTTTGAAACGGCAGGCACGCCCTCAGAGTAAATTGCGGCGCTTATTATGCCGCGGTTTTTATGCATTGGGATAACTACACTGCCGCTGAGGCCGTCGTCGCAGCGGTTATATAAAATCTCTTCGGTTTCACATTTTTTTGCCGCGTTTTCATTAAAATTTTTATCGTTTGTTGCAATAATAACCATGAAAAAGGCTTTTGTAATGTCGTCGACCGTTGCGTTTCTTTCGATTTTTTCTGCCCATTCGGGTATTTCTGCATTTATTTTTGGCGCAATAAGCGTAATGAGTGCACCGGAACCGGAAAAAGCGCCAAGCTTGCGAATGGCTATTTCCCCGCCCCCTAATATTAAAACTCGTTTTGAGTGCAAATCAATGAAAAAAGGTTTGTGAGTCATGGGCAAAGTTTAACATATTATTGTTAAAAAGTACAAGAAAGCAAAAATGAAAATCATTGTTGAATTTTTATATACAAGTTGCATCGCGCGAGTTAAGAAGTTATACTAATCAGATACGAAAAATGGTGGACAGGAAATGAATAAGACTCTGACTATACAAAGCAGGCTAACTGCTGTTTTAAATGATTTTATCGATTGGGTGAGTTTCGACGACGAAATTGGCACCATAGTAGATCGACTGAATCAGACATACGAAGAGCCTATTGTTAAGCCGATTTTGCGGCGGCCTTCGCACCCGGGCGGTTTTAGAAGGGAACTCGGAAAGCGCCGAGTAAGCATTGCCGAAGCGTATATTATTATCGCTAAATCGCAGGCTCCTGAATTGTATGAGGCGCGATTAGACGCATTGCGCATTCTTGTCGAGCAGTCGTTGCACGCTAAGAATGTGACAATGCCCATAAATACTGCAAGGATGCAGATATTTATGATGAAAGAAGCCGTAAACGCTTATGGAAACAGAAGACGCCAGATGGAATTTGTGGCCGATTTTGGCAGGGTATCTTTTGGGAACGAAGTCGTTATCAGGAGTTTTTTGAAAAAGAACGGTTTAATCGAGGTTCCCGAAGAGGATAAGCCTCTAAAACAATTAGGGCTGGGTTGGGACGACCATCTTCACGATTCCCTTTCAGACGGAAGAAAAGCCCCCAGTCAAATTTTGATTGACGCTTTCATCAGAGGCCTTTCGTGTATAACTTTGGTTTATAACAATATCGAAGAATCAAGAATTATTTCTGAAGCAATAACCGGCGGCGAAATTATGGGAATCGCCGTAGAAATAGGCATTGAATTCAGCGTCGGGGTAGGGGGAGAGCGAAGACATTACATGTATGTTCCTCCCGTTTTTGCGAAAAGCAAAGACTTTTTTGCGTTTTTAAAAGACAATGATGCGCAATTAGCTGATTTCAGAGAAGGTCTCAAAAAGAACGTAGCCAGCCGATGCCAAAGTATTTTTTCGATTATAAAACAATTTAATGATATTCATCTGCCGAGGCTCAATGAAAGCTTTTCACCTGATGGCCCGTGCTGGTTTATGCCGCTTAAAGTCGAAGAATTAGATAAAATTGTGGCTTGCGGGCAGCCTTCCAGAGAACATTTGGCAGAGCTCTTGTTTGCAAGATTCAAGTCGGTCTTTTATAAACGCGTTTTATATTTTAAAACACAAACCATGTCTGCTGAAAGCCGCTTTAAACGCGGAATTTTCAGCCGTTGGGAACTTGATGCTATAAGAGCGAGATACCACGAATGCAGAAATATTTATTCAAGTTTGAACAGAAACGATCTGGCGGCCAAGTATTTGGCGCCGAGAAGTGCTGTTGACTATGATAGCTCATTCGATGAAGAAGCGCAGGTTTTTGGCATGCTTAAAGGCTTGCCCGGAAAAATTGTTCTTATAAATCCGCTTGAATTAGGTGTTAAAAAAGCAATTAAATGTGTTGTCGATAATATTGACTACATAACAAATGTTGAAACGATGAATTTGAGGGATTGCTCCGCAAGAAACCCCAATGACGCGATAGTTTTTAATAAATTTGTTTATAATCTCAATAATAGATCGCTGAGCGAAATGCAAAATTTTCTCGAACAGCATAATATTACCGAGATTAACCCTAAAAGAGTCGCTTACGCATGTAAAATCGCCTTTGAAAAACCTATTATACCAAATTGCGGAAGCGATTCTACCGGTAGAAATTCGCTTATTCCGGGAATGGGCTTCATAAGATCATCTAAAATCTCTAATGCCATTAAAAAAGAAGTTATGGCAAAGCATGTAACTTTGCCTAAGCCGATTAGCTCGCTCATACTAAATAAAGGTAAATTTACTAATGACCCTCAAGATAACGAAGAAGATGATTCTGAAACAATAGTTTGCTTAGGTACTCAACAAGAACCTATTACAAACAAGGTCGGAGATGAAAGAAAAGTTGAAGCAATTAGTTTTGAAAGATTTTGGAGATACCTCAATTCAAATATCAAAAACTTGCTCAGACTTACTTCCGGCTTTGCGGTTGCATTGTATTGGATGGCTTTATATCAGTTTGAGCGCGAACTTGCCATCGGCTTCTTATTCGCAACTATATGGTTTGTGATAACTTTCTCGCGAAATGTGCTCGTTGATCTGATTGCTTCGGCAGGAACAGATTTTAAGCGTTGGACCATGAAAAATGTCAACTTTGACAATGCTTATCAATCTCTTTTCTGGACAGGTCTGAGCGTGCCCATCATGGGGTTGGTAAAACATTATTTCGATGTGTTCTGGACAGGTAAACCTGACGGCGTTCTGTTTGAAGGCGTAAAATTCTTCTGTTTGTGTCTGGCTAACGGAACCTATATTGCTCTCCACAATAGATTAAGAGACTTTGATAAAAAGGTAATAAAAGTTAACTTTTTCAGATCTATTCTTTCTTGGCCGGTCGCTACATTATTCGCGCCCTTTGGTAATATGGTCGGAATTCCGAGTATCGTGCAAGCTAAATTTTGGTCTGATGTGGTTGCAGGGTTTATTGAGGGCGGTGCCAAATTCTCACAAAGATTTACATTGCGAAAAAGAGACCTTATCGAACTTTTGCCTCGTCTTAGCTCAGAAGACAGAACAGAGGTCATTACCGCTATGCTTGATATTCTTTATATCTGGGGAAAAGCGCCGCGAGGTAAGACTTGTCTCAGACTGCTGTTACTAAATAAGCCCTCTATCGGGGAAAGAATATGGAAAAAGAAACAAAGTCCCGAAGAAGTTAAACTGCGAACGATAAGGGCAAGAAACGAATATTTAAGAATGTTGACTCTTTTCAGATCAGAAGGAATGATACATACACTCACTGATTTTGCTCTTAAAAATTATTCCGGCCGAGATTCATATGAGTTGACTAACCTAATAGGAACAGAAGCAGAAGCATTCTTGGCTTGGCTTAAAGAACTCGATAAACAATTCGATAAAGACCTGTAATAAAAAAGCAATTTGGCACTGATAGCCAAATTGCTTTTATTATTTAAGCGTTGTTACTGTTTTTTATTTTACAGCTGCTTCTGCTACTTTTACCATTACAGGGCTATTGAGAATCAAAATGCCTGTTACAAGAGCAAAAAGAGCGATAGATTCGGCAATACCCATAGCAACTACGATATTACCAAAGCCTTTGCCGCCATTTTCTACTAAGCATCTGACACCGGCTCCGCCAATATTGCCTTGAGCGTAGGCAGATACAAATTGACACATTCCGACGCCAATTGCAATACCGAAGAGAACGGGGCCATTGGCTGCTACTGAAGAATATTCAACCATCATGATGTATAGAATAAGGCAATAGAGTGTCTGGCTGACAGGCATACCAACCAAACCGGTGAATTTACCGCTCAAAGGTCTGCCTTCTTTTCCTTCTTTTGCCCAACCGCCGGCTGCTGCGTTACCTGCTGCAAGAACGCCCAGAGAACTGCCCAAACCACCAAAGCCCATGATTAAACCGAGAGCCATTTTGCCGAGAATCAGCATGAAATCTTCCATTTTATATCTCCTTAATAAAATTTACCGTAAATTAATTAATTTTTTTGAATGGGTCATACTCACGTCCGGCCCAATCCAATTCCAGATGATTAGAGAACTCCAATAAATTTAAGCGAACCCCGTGTGCGAGAATCGCAATAACACACAATATGATATTTAAACCATGACCTGCTATCAGAACAGGTATTTGTGCATACAAAGGAAGCATCGCTCCTATGTCGTTAAACGCGACGGCAACTTTACTGCCCGCTAATCCGACAGCCCACAATCTGATATAACTCAAAATGTCTGAAAAAGCGGCCGAACCATTTGTGAATAGTGAACCGACGCCTGCTCCAAGCATTTTAAATACATTAAAAGAGGGGGCTGTGAAAAATAGTATCATTGTTAACGAAACTTTAAACAGCCAAACAGTCAGAGTGCTTGTTGTGCCCATTATTGTAAATTCCTGAGTGCCGGGCAAAACGAAGTCGCGACCGGCAACAAGTTTACAAATCATAGCATACATGGCCCATAAGAATATTATCCAACCTATTTCGCCCAAAACAGACAAATCTATTTTTCTACGCTTTATCTTTATTACGTGCGCAATCGTTAAGTGAATTGCACCCATCAAAAAACAAAGAGCTTGAAGTAAAAATGAACCGTCTGCACTTTCGGGGTAGAAGCCTGTGTCAAACAACGAAGTGCCAAACCAAGAGTTGGTTATCGCTCCGTATACACCCGCTCCGCCGAACAAAAAGATTGCCAATCTTAAAAACTTTTCATCAATTCCTCGCTCTTTAAGCTTTTTATAACCAAACAGCAGAGGCAATGCGATTATTGCTCCGTAACCTGCATCGGCAACCAAAAAGCCGGAAAAAATAATGAGGGTCGATAAAAAGAGAAAACTGGCGTCAGGCTCATTGTAGCTGGGTGTCAGCCCCATAAATTCATAAAGGGGATTGACACTGCTTGAATAAGCCGGATTATCTAAATAAGTCGGTGGCGTTTCATCGTCGCCGGCTTCGTCAAAGTGGGTCGCTACCCTGACTTGCGCTTTTTCAAGTGCTTCGGTCAAAGCGGCTGTTTTCTTTTCAGGGCACCAACCGGTTAATACAAAGACCTCTTCATCGCTCATTACACCGGATTCAACCTCTGCAAAACGCTTTTGGTTAATAAGTTTCGTGTAATGCGCTTTAATATCGGAAAATCTTAGTTTTAAACATTGTAAAGCGTGCCTGTGATCAGAAATCGTTTTTTCGCATGCTTTTATCTCGTCGGCAACTTGTGCCGCTTCACGCTTAGGTGCTTCAACAACGGTTAACTGTTCCGGAATTTCAATTGCGCTTCGCGATATCGCAATAAATACACAAACTGAGTCCTTGCAATAAACCGTGTTAACAAACTCGCTCTTAATCTCGTCCATGTGCTCTTTTGAGCCTTTTGAAAAAACAATATTCAGCCCCGAGTTCTTCAAAAAATTTAAATCTTTTAAGCCAAGGGGACCCCAAACTTCCGTTTCTTCAAATTCTTTCTTAAGAGCAATGACTTTGTCTTTTAACTTAGATAAAGCGGAAACGTGCTCTAAGGTCTCTTCGATAAGCCTCTTAGGCTTACCCGGTGTTTCTATTTTATCTTCGTCGCTCAAACACTCAATTTGCGAAAGCTCCATTATCGCGCGATTGCATTTTTGTAATTCATCATTAAGGGAAGCAGGCACCGATACTTTTTCGGGCACCGCTGCGTCAACGTGAACTACGCCGGCTTCGCGCAATACTTCAAGAATTTTCTCTTTTTCTGAGGCTTTACCGCCGAGAAGAAGCTTTTTCATTTTGCTGATCATATTTTTCTCCTTCTCAGTTTACAGATTTGCTCTTGGCTATCTTAGAGCGGCCAACAGCAGAGGTTTGTTCTTCGGCAAGCGTAATGCGAATGGTTTTAATATTCTCGGTTGCTTGCGGGATCATTACTTTTTCAAACAGATTCACACGTTGGGTAACTTTGCGCAGCTCTTTTTGTAAAAGATGTTCTTGTTCGTGAATTACTATAAGTTTTTCGCGTAATTCAAGAAGATCTTTCAAAAACTCGAGCCCCGCATCAACCCACATAGGCGTTGCAAAACGTGAATAATCGCTGACTTCGTATTCGACTTTAGAGACTATGGGAAGCTTTATGCCCGCCACATTGCGAATACCGCGCTGTATATTCTTTACTTTTACATACCTTGTTATCGGTCCGGGCAGCGACTCGCTGAACAGCATCTTCCAACCGATGCTTTCGCGAATCTTCTGCTCCATAAGCTTGTCAAGCTTTTGGGCTTCTGCTCTGACCTTAAGAATCTCAGACTGAATCTGTTGTTTCTTTAGAACCAGAGTAGGCAAAAACCTCTGAAACATCGACAGCTGGCGTCGCTGCCTCAAAAGTTCCGGCCTGGTTTTTTTGATTTTTTCAGACATAACGCCTCACTAGCTGTTTTTGGGCCAGAATTGATCACAAAGATTCGATCTTATGCCCGTTTCGCGTGGCTCAAAATGATTGGCTAAAATTTCCCAGCATTGTTTTAAAGCATCAAATAAGCCAACGTTAGCGTCAAAACTCATTATTTTCTTTTCGAAGCTGTCACCGTATGCGAGGAGCTTTAAGTCCCATTCAGACATTTCAAAGCCCATTGCTCGCTTTTCGCGAGTTTCTCGACATTTTGAATATAATTGAATGCAGCCGTCCATAATAGCGCGGTGGTCTTCGCGCGTCTTGCCGTTTACCTGCTGTTTTAGACGAGAAAGTGAACCAAATGGATCGATAACACCGCCCTTTAGGTAGAACTGACCTTCGGTGATGTAACCGGTGTTATCGGGAACCGGGTGAGTTACGTCGTCGCCGGGCATGGTAGTAACGGCCATGAGAGTTATGGAACCGCCTTCCTCAAATACAACGGCTTTTTCGTATCTTGAAGCGAGCTGTGAATACAAATCGCCGGGATAACCGCGGTTAGAAGGAATCTGTTCCATGGTTATCGATATTTCTTTTAACGCATTCGAGAAGTTCGTCATATCTGTTAAAAGAACCAAAACACGCTTGCCTTGAATGGCAAACTGCTCCGCAACCGTAAGAGCCAAATCCGGAGTTTGCAGACACTCAACAACCGGGTCAGATGCTGTGTGAACAAACATTATAGAGCGATTCATGGCACCGCCTTCTTCAAGGCGATTTTTGAAATACAGATACTCGTCGTATTTTAAGCCCATTCCACCGAATATGATAACATCGGCTTCTGCTTGCAATGCTATGCGTGCCAAAAGCTCATTATACGGCTCACCGGGAATAGAGAAAATCGGCAGCTTCTGACCTTCGACCAAAGTATTAAATACATCGATCATCGGTATGTTTGTGGGAATCATTCTGTGGGGCATCAAGCGAACTGCAGGATTAACAGCGGGGCCGCCGATTTCAATGAGATTGTCGGTTAATTCGCCCCTGTTATCGCGGGCTTGGCCGCTGCCCGAAAAGATTCTTCCGAAAAGATCTTCAGAGAAACTGAACTTCATCGAAGAGCCCAAAAACGATACTTTGTCGCCGGTTGAAACACCGCGTGTTCCTGCGAAAACCTGCAAAGTTACCGTGTCGCCGTTAACTCTGATTACCTGCGCCAAAGAAGACCCCCAAGAACCTTCAACAACGGCAAGTTCTTCGTAACCGACGTTTGTAGCCTTAAGAGTTGCTACGTTGCCCGCAATATTATCAATTTTGGTGTAATACTTACGCATTGGTAGCCTCCTTAGACGCTAAGATTTCTTTAATCGATGCTTCGATTTCTTCTAGCTGTTCTGTTTCCCAGGGCGTGTAGTTCCAGTTTCTGAATTGCTCGGTAAGAGCAAAGAAAGTGTCGCGCGCTTCAGGCTTATTAGCGAATTTGAATTCGTGTTTAAGTGTTTCTGATACCAGGTCAAACAAATATCTCTGTCTTTCAACCGGGCAGGCCGCATCAACCTCGTCAAATGAGTTTTGCTGCAAATACACGCTGTCTAACAACTCTGATTTTAAGTAAATTACAAAGTCGTCGATAGAAGTGCCTTCTTCACCTACAACTTGCATCATTTCATTGATGGTTTTGCCGCGCTTTAAAAAGCTGTGTGCCCAAGTCACTTTTTGACTTTCAATAACACCGCTGTACTTCGACCAAGATTCGAGAGGGTCGATCGCAGGGAAACGACGAGCGTAAGAACGAGCGTAAGAAAGACCTAAAAACGCACCTACAACTTTTAGAGTGCCCTGAGTTACAGGTTCTTCAAAGTTGCCGCCGGCGGGGCTTACTGTGCCGCCAACTGTCAGCGAAGACGTTCTGCCGTCATTGAGCTCCACAATGCCGCCGCGTTCGTAAAAACGTGCGATTGAGGTTTCAAGATAAGCGGGGAAAGCCTCTTCGCCGGGAATTTCTTCCAAACGACCTGACATTTCGCGCAAAGCTTGTGCCCAACGAGAAGTTGAGTCTGCTAAAAGAAGAACATTTAAGCCAACCTGACGATAATACTCGCCAAGTGTAATTGCTGTGTAAACAGATGATTCACGTGCCGCAACAGGCATACTCGAAGTATTGCATATAATAATGGTGCGTTCGATCAAAGTGCCGCCCGTTCGAGGGTCAGCTAAATGAGGGAATTCTCTGAGTGTTTCAACAACTTCACCCGCGCGCTCACCGCACGCTGCCAATATAACAACGTCAACATCCGCGTAGCGGCTTGTGTTTTGCTGCAATACTGTTTTGCCCGCTCCGAAGGGCCCCGGAATACAATATGTGCCGCCCAACATTACAGGGAAAAAGGTGTCGATGATGCGCTGTTTGGTAACCATCGGCTGTGTCGGAAGAAGACGCTGTTTGTAAATGCCTAACGGCATACGAACAGGCCAGCGCTGTATCATGTTTATTTCCATGACCTCGCCGTCTTTTTCGAGGGTAGCGATTATATCTTCAACTTTATATTTGCCGGCAGGTGCAACAGATTTAACTTTCCATTCGCCGCGTAAATTAAACGGAGCCATTATGAAATGGTCAAAAATGTTTTCTTGAACCTTGCCTAAGTTGTCAGAAGCTTTTACCAAACTTCCGATTGAGGCTACGGGAGTGAAATCCCACAGCTTTTCGCGATTGAGGGCTTTTAGATAATGCCCCGGAGTTAAAAAGTTTCCATGCTGAATCGCCATTTCGGCCAGAGGATTCTGCAACCCGTCGTAGACCATTCCGATAAGACCGGGCCCTAATTCGACAGAAAGCAATTCATCTGTTATTTCTACTTCATCTCCGACTTTTAGACCGCGCGTGAGTTCAAAAACCTGCATATCAACAAGCTTGCCTCTCACGCGGATAATTTCTGACATGAGTTTTACTCCGTCAGCGCGCTTACAATAGGCAACCGCGTTTTGACGAACGATGCCTTCTACTTCTGCTGTAACCATATTGCCGTAAACGGTGACAATTCTACCGATCATACTCACAGCTTAGTTACCTCCTCTAGAATTTTGCTGCCCAATTCAGGCAACATTTGCGAATATCGATTGTGTATGCGCATTTCAAGCATGTAGCTAACCAGTTCATCAATACTGAATGAAAACTGTGTAGACTCTCTGCGCAGAAAATCAATGCGGGACTGATCAAGATACTTTTCGGCTTCAAAAGGCTCGTTAAAAGATTTATAAGCCGCAACCAAAGCCGATGTTTCGTAAGAATAGTCAGAGCTCAGATCGTCTTCTAAAACATCAAAATTTTCGTTCTGCTCGCTGCTTGATTTAGTAAATCTCGCCGATAAAAGGTTGAGGCGCAGAGAATATTCCCATTTCGCCCAACGTGACAATAAACCGGAACCGAATTTGCATCCGACTTCTAATATCAAAGAAAACCATGCTCTATAAACCTTTGAAAGCCAAACCGCTTCTTCAGTAGATTTATATGAATTGAAAATCTCTGAAAAGCTGTCAGGAAAATTCTCAGAAAGAGCCGGCGTGTATTCTTTGTTTTTCAATACATAATATTGGCGCCCACATTCTTCGATAGATAGTTCGGATTCAAGCAAATCGGCCAAATAAGAAATGCTTCTGTCTTTTTCTTCACGCAACTTCGATAGAGCTTCGGAATATTCGACTCTTTCGCCCAACGCGGGAAGCGGCGGAAGCATTGTCATCAGATAATATAGATTTGCTGACACTTAATTACCGCCCTTCTTAAGATTCAAGAAGCTTTTTTAATTCGGGAGACAGAAGTTTTTTAAAACTCTCTGTAATAGAATCTTCGGTAATTTCAAATACTTCGTTACCGTGACGCACTTCAAAACCCGCTTTTAAAAGGGTTTCACCCAGTTTTGCGTCGGCGCCTTTGGCTTTGAACATATTTACAACAACCTGAGCGAGGTTTGGCCCTAATTTACCGCTTAAAGAAACTTCCCAGTTCTTTCCTGAGCTCTGCTCTTTAAGTAACTCGGTAATGGCTGTCTTAATAACTTCTCCGTCGTTTAAGGCTTCTGCAACTTGACCTTGTAAAAGGTTGACGCCAACCTCTTCTATTTTTTTGCGAAAACTGATTAATAAATCACGAGCCACAAGCCGCATTTCGTCTTCGCTGCGAGTGCGGTTTTGCTGTATCCGTGTTTGAGTTTCTTTTTCGAGCTTGTCTGATTCAGCTTTGGCGGCGTTTATTATCTTGTCTGCCTTTTTTTGGGCTTCGTCAAGAATCTTTGCGGCTTCGGCCTTAGCAGCTTCAATACCGTCTTCTTTCAGCTGTTTGGCAAAACTGGCTACATCGGTTCCCATTATAAATCTCCTTACATATTGGGTAAAACCAACAATTATTTTTGGTTCTCATAACTATCGTATAAATAATGTCAATTGTTAAGTAACTTTACTCAAATTATGAAAATAAAGCAAAAGAATTTAATAAAAAAGATAAATATTTTAGTGGCCAAAGCCGATTGTTTAGATGAATAGTAAATGCTTGAGGAGGTAATAATATGAACCGTTGGAAAAAAGCGGCCCTGATATGCGCTTTTGCCGCTGCCGCTATGTGCAACTGTTCGCCCGTTGATGCATCAATCAATAAAGGATACGTCACGGAAACTGCTGCTATAAATATCGTAAATCATTTTCCGGGAAATATGGCTACGGGAGTCGCTCCCGATTCGCCGCTGACAGTTGAATTCGCAGGCCCTGTAAGTCAAGCTTTCTACCAAACAATCAACTTTAGTCTGTTTAACGGTACAAGCCCGATCGACGGCGAACTCTTCTATAATCCCGCTGCAAGACAGGTTATGTTTAAAGCTAAATCACAGCTTAATCCGGGTGACACTTATACTGCAAGAATAAGCTATTTCGACGGACTCGGAAAAAATGCGGACAAAGTTTGGAATTTCAGAACAGCCGATAATAACTCGGCGGCATTAAACTCCTCAGCAATACAAATTAAATCTGAAAATGCGTTCGACGAGTCTCTTATACTTACAAACGCCAGCATGGGAGCAGGTTCAATCGCTCCCGAATTGCCGCTTGAAGTCACATTTTCCGAACCGGTAGATATTACCACTTTAAAACAAGCCCCTATTCAATTGTTTGAAGATAATGTGCCTGTGGCAATAGACTATAAACTCTCTCGGGATATGAAGACAATAACACTAAACCCGAGAACTTCGTTAAAATCAAATTCTTCTTATGCCGTTGCTGTCGATAAAACTCTGGTTTCAACAAAAGGCAGCATTTTACGCAAGAAAACATTGATACCGTTCAGGCTGTCGGGAAGTTTCAATGAACCGGTGGTAAGTCAACACGAAATCAACGAAACACCGGCTCCTGCATACGCCTCAAACAGGCAAAACGTTCAAAATGCGCAAAATCATTTTGCCGCAACTCAAAATGTTCAAAACGTGCAAAACCCCTTTGCCGCAACTCAAAACCTGCAGACCGCGCAATTGCCCGACCCGGTTCAGGTAATTGGGCTTGCTCCGCAAAACGGTTCAAAAGTTACAAACCTTACACAGCCCATTACAATCGGCTTTAACGAAGATATAAGACCCGAAACTTTAAATGAATTTACATTCAGATTAGAGGATGACTTTGGCCCTATACCGGCAAAAATTCATTATTTCGAAAATAATAAACAAGCCACACTTACACCGATTGGTTTGCTCGACACCGGTAAAAGCTATAAAGTTGTGGTAACTCAAGGAATAACCGATAAACACGGCAGACCTATCAGAAGCGGGATAACTTCAATGTTCTCTACGGCTTCGCCAATTTCTGAGCCTGCAATGCCTGCAATGCCTGTAATGAATCAGGCCCAAAGACAAGCGCCTCAACAGCGAAATATTAACAACATACCCGATCTTAAAAACGAAACTGCCCAGTTAGAAGCATTTGAGAACAATTCTCGCAAAATGAATTACAATGCGAATGCTTACTCCGCGAATACCTACTCCGGAATGGCGCAGGCCGATAAAACTGTGAGAATTGCGCCGCAAACAAATAACGGCCTGACTCAATTTAAGGTTACATCAGTGTTCCCGGCGGCTAATGCGGATAATATTTCGAGAAAATCAAAAATAGCGCTGCATTTTTCTGAACCCGCTGACCCTAAAAGTATAAATAATATCAATATTTCCGTTTTTGCAAATCAGAAAAGAGTGGACGGAAAGGTTATTTATGACAGAAAAAATAATCGCGCAATTTTCGAGCCCGAAAGACAGCTTGACGCAAAAACCGAATATAAGGTTATTGTAAGCAATAAAATCCAAAGCAAAATGGGTGAGCCTCTTACACAAAGAGTAGCCTGGGAATTCACAACAAACGACAACGCAAGAGCATTATACACTCCTACCAGAACAGCCGAAGCCGACAGCGCCTTCTATATTCCCTTGGTTGACAGTAAATATAAGCCGGCTCCGAGCCAACTCGCTTCAATCCAAAGCGGTCAAGGCTCCGCAAACAGCACATTCTCATACATACCCAAAAAACATTGGGCTTTTAAATCAGTTAAGCATATTACAAATAAAGGTATTCTTAACGCCTTCCCCTTTACATTCACAGATAACGTTACAAGATACGAATTCGCAACCGCCGTTAACAACGCTCTCTCTAACCTCAAGTCAATGCAAACTCAGCAAAAAACCAACCTGAGAGTGGCCGATATGATTCACTTACAGCAACTAATCGTCGAATTCAGATCAGAACTCAGATCTTACGGTGTAAATACCCAGTGGTTCGAGTCATTCCTCGAACAGCAGGGAGTAAACCTGCAGCAAGTCGAAGCCAAAGTAAGAAAACTCGACAGCTGAAACCCAATAAAAAGTTCTCCCAAAGCAAAAAACGCCTCAAACGAGGCGTTTTTTTATATCATTTTTGCCATTCTTCTTTTGAATCCGCCGCCAGCGGAAGGTTTTCGGGCAGATTGACCTCATAGACGGTTTCTTCATTGTCCTGCTGTGCAAAAGAAGAAGAACCGCCGATACCGAAGTATTTCTCAAAGAAGGTCTTCAACTTATCAATGATGCCCTCCTTCTTTTGGGCTCTGCCGCCGCCAAAACGAGAAACGGGGGGCATTAGTTTATCGATATCTGTTCCTGCTGTCTTAATTTCACCGTCACGAAAAGCGTTCTCCAAAAACTTGCGGGTTTCAGTCGGTTTCAGTTTTTCATCGCCGATGATTGTTTCAAGCTCTTGTTCACGCTGTTGCACAACGTAACTGTGCCATTCGGCCAAAACATTGTCAACGTCGTTGACACGCGCTATAAAGTTTTCTATCAGCTGTTTTTTGCTCCGCAGTTCGGGGCTGGCATCAATGGCTTTTGTTATGGTTATAAGAACTTCTTTATCTTCACAATGGGTGTCCCGGTATTTTTTTACCAGCATCAGAATGTAATCAATGTTGATTTCAATCTGCTTTATCAGCTCTATTTCGAATACTATATCGTCAGTAATGTCTTTGCTTTCGCCGCTTTCTCGCTTGCGGTTCCATTCATCGCGCAGATCCTGATATCTGCTGAGGTAGTCTTGTAAGTCGCGCTCTGTAACAAGCTCTTTACCTTTAAATTCGTCAAACGAAAGGAGTAGGTTGCGCATGCGCAGAATAGCCCCAAACACTGAAATAAAGGCTTTTTGATTTTGTTCGCCGACAATCTGCGGCTCGGAAAGGGGAAACTTGCCGGTCAGCTCCTCAATCATATCCGTGTAACCCTGTATTGATTTGCCGTCCGCTGTTTCATAGCCGAAATAGTAATCCTTAAAGCTTCGCAGCAGAACAATGCCGCCGGCTTCTTTGTTTCCGAACAGAGAAATGGCGCTGTCCACGCGTTTTTGCAGATTCCGGAAACAAATTATGTTGCCAAAAGTCTTTATGGAATTAAGAATGCGATTAGTTCGTGAAAATGCCTGTATCAGACCATGCATTTTAAGGTTCTTGTCGACCCACAATGTGTTCATGGTTGTCGCATCAAAGCCTGTGAGAAACATATTTACAACAATCAGCAGATCCAATTCCTTGTTTTTCATTCTTAGCGACACATCTTTGTAGTAATTCTGAAACTTGTCGCCGGACGCGTCGTAATTTGTGCGGAACATTTCGTTGTAGTCTTTTATGGCTTCTTCCAAAAAATCTCTGGAAGAGCGGTCAAGGGCGGAAGTGTCTTCCGGATTTTCCTCATCAATTATGCCGTCCGATTCTTCTTCATTTGCGCAGTAGCTGAAAATCGTGGCAACACGCAGATGTTTGGCCGGGTTGGCGGCCATCTGTTTTTTGAATTCAATATAATATAGCTTCGCCATTTGTACACTTGCTACCGCAAAGATAGAATTGAAGCCTGAAATGCGCTGATTTCTCTTGATTTCATCTACGGCACCGCGCTCGGCTGATGCCACTTCGGAAATATTGGTCAACGTGTTGTATATGTATGTCTTATCGCCGCGATAGGTTTTTTGGTCGAAATGCTCAAGAATATACTGTGTCACGAGCGATATACGCTTCGGAGCCATCATGGCCTTTTCACGGTTTATGTCCCATACCATTTCGTCAGTGATTTCGTCGTCTGTGTCCATTGTTTTTATGTAGTCAACTCGGAACGGCAGAACGTTTTTGTCGTTTATGGCATCGACAATAGTATATGAATGAAGGCGGTCGCCGAAGGTTTGCTCAGTTGTGAAAAACTGCGGCGGAGTTTCGGAGAATTTAATGCTGTAATTTCTTCTCAACACGCCGGATGTGTTTTTTTGCACGGCATTTGCGGCAAAAATAGGCGTTCCCGTAAAGCCGAACAGGTGATATTTTCTGAAATTCTTTACAATAAGCAGGTGCATATCGCCGAACTGACTGCGGTGGCACTCATCAAAAATTATGACGACACGCTTATTATAAATCTCATGACCGGGGCTTTTCTTGATAAAGGTGGCAAGTTTTTGAATTGTGGTAATAATAATTCTGTTGTCCGGGTTTTCCAGCTGTCTTTTAAGAATTGCTGTGGATATATTGCTGTTGGCTGCGCCCTTTTCAAAGCGGTCATACTCTTTCATGGTCTGGTAGTCGAGATCCTTACGGTCAACCACAAACAGCACTTTGTCAATATACGGCAGATTCTTGGCCATTTGAGCTGTTTTAAACGAAGTCAGCGTTTTTCCGGAGCCGGTTGTGTGCCATATAAAGCCGCCGCCTTCTACACTGCCGAATTTCTTGTAGTTATTGGCGACCTCTATGCGATTAAGAATGCGCTCTGTGGCGGTTATCTGATAGGGGCGCATAACCAGCAGCATATTTTCGGAAGTGAAGACGCAATACTTTGTCAGCACGTTTAGAATGGTGTGTTTTGCAAAAAATGTTTTGGTAAAGTCGATTGTATCGGGAATTACCTTGTTGTTGGCATCTGCCCAAAAGCATGTAAACTCAAAGCTGTTGCTTGTTTTGGTCTTGCTGCTTCCCGTTTTCGCGTGCTCTTTTTCGGCGTTTCTTCTGGTACTGTTGGAATAATATTTTGTGTGTGTGCCGTTGGAAATAACGAAAATCTGAATATATTCGTAAAGCCCGCAGCCTGCCCAAAAGGAATCACGCTGATAACGGTTTATCTGATTGAACGCCTCCCGGATAGGAACCCCTCTGCGCTTCAGCTCGATATGTACTAAAGGAAGGCCGTTAACAAGCACAGTAACGTCATAACGATTGTCATGACCGGCGCCGTCTTTTACGCTGACTTTATACTGATTTATGACCTGCAGACGGTTGTTGTGAATGTTATTTTTGTCGATAAGCGCGATATTCTTCGAAGAACCGTCGTCTCGCTTCAGAACCTGCACTGAGTCTTCCTGTATCTTGCGTGTTTTTTCAACAATATGCTCATTGGGATTGGCAACGCAGTTCGAGAAGAACTGCTCCCATTCTGTATCAGAAAACTTATATTTGTTCAGCTCTTCTAATTTGGTGCGAAGATTGGAGATCAAATCTTTTTCCGTATGTATGCTTAAATATTCATAACCCTGCTCGCACAGCAGACGGATAAAATCTTTTTCTAATTCGGCCTCGCTCTGATAGCAGTCTGAACGCACCTTAGCCGGTTCGTACTCTGTGACAACCGTGTTCTCATTAGTCTGTGCAACAATATTGAAATAAGGCACTTTATAATCTCCTACTTACTGTTTGTGTTCTTTCAATAACAATAGCTTGTCACGATAGCATTCGTATTGCCACTATTTTTTTTCCTTAAACGTCAACAGAGCATCTCTATAATACTCATACTGCTTTTGCCGTAATTCGATTTCTCGGGGAAGACCTTCTGTAATGGATGTGGTCAAGGCATCTAGTTTATCTAAAATTGAACTTATACGATTTTGTTCATCAAGGGATTTCTTAGGATCTTTTGGGTATGGAATAGGAATGAACAACTTTTTCATGAGTGTATTGGAACTCAAATTTGGTTGAGCACCGCCACCAGCTAAAACATACATTGCTTCATTTTTTGACAGGAGAAAGTGATATAGATAGCGATTATCGAGATAATCTTTATTTGGAACGAATTTTCCTACTCGTTGATTTAGGTAAGCTATGTCTTCGATGTTATAACAACCAATTTTCCCAGTTGTGGCACCTGACATTGCAAGCAAAATATCGCCTTTTTTTACCATGTCATTATCAGTATCTTCTGTATAATCTTTTGGGTCAAAGTATTTTATATCGG
>MWDD01000033.1 GCA_002070375.1 bacterium ADurb.Bin157
TACAGCGATACAAGATTGAAAGCGAAAGAAGCATTAGACGCTGCTAAGGCAGATGTTGCTATTGTTAAGACTTTTAGTAGTGGAAGCGGAGTATATGCTTACACTGCTGTTGTACCTATAGCAAGCAATTCTTTAAGTGTTATGCTGACAGCTATTGCAGATGATGTCATTGCAAACGCATCAGTGGCTTATGGAGCTGAGGCGAGTGCTCTTCAAACTGCAATAACAAACGCCGGAGCTTTTTCTAGTGCTACTGCTGGTGATCTTGATGCGGTTGCGGATGCAATGGAAGCACTGGCAGAAAAAATCGGCTCTGCTCAGGTTCCAACTGCGACAGCTTATACAACAGCTGGTGCCACAGCAGAGAATATTGCCGACGCCAAGGCAGCCTTCAGTTCACTTATTGAATCTGCTACTAAAGCCATACGCGCCGAAGCAAACGCTGTCGAAGCAGACAAGCTAAATGTGAAGATTAGCGACGGTGACGGCGACGTGGCGACAGCAGCTATCAGCTATGATACCTTAAGCGCTGCCACTGATGCAGATTTGAAAGAGATCGAATCGTTTGTTGCAAGCGTCAATTCGACTTTGGCAAACAAAAATGTAGATGTGCGCGCCGATGTGGTGAATGGATCTATGGTGTTCACTTCAACCCAGGTCGGAACAAACGCTGGCGGCGTGAAGAGCGTTGTCAAAATGGATATGACCTCCGGTAACAGTGTGGGTTCAGAGTTCGGCCTGGCAAATGTTACATCATACGGCTCGGGCGACTCTTCATTCAAGATGCACGTCGTTGATACAAAAGCTCAGTTGCAGATAGGTGCAGACGCCGGTGACAACATGAGAATCGGTATCGCTGACATGAGCACTAAAGCACTTGGCTTAGATAAAATCGACCTCACAAGCGTTGACGGTGCCGAAAAATCGTTAGAAAAGCTTAACCAGGCTCTTGACAAGGTTAGCAGCGAACGCTCTAAACTCGGCGCTTACCAGAACCGACTCGACTACACAATTAACAACCTTCAGAACACAGGAAGCAATCTGACTTCTGCCGAATCCCGAATAAGAGACGTAGACATGGCAAAAGAAATGATTGAATATACCAGAAACCAGATTGTTAGCCAGGCCGGTATATCAATGCTTGCTCAAGCAAATGCAATTCCGCAGAACGCTCTTTCACTTCTCGGGTGAAGGTAAGTTCGGGTTTGAAGATGTAAATAGTGGATAAACTTGCGTGATACCGCAGGGAAGCGTATCACATAAATAGTTTACAATTCACGGAGGAATTGTCATGTTATCGATAAAACAAAACATTTTATCGAGTCAGAGCTTATCAGCTTCTTCTGTTATGCAGAAGAAGCTGGAGACCTCGATAAATAATCTAAGCTCAGGTCCTAAGAAAGTTCTAAAGACCGGGGTTGCACAGCCTGCTTCGGATAAGTTTTCAAGCAGATTGCGCACTCTTACTGCTGCCGAACTTGGGGCCCAAGAGGGGATCTCGATGCTTCAGAAATCAGACGATGCATTAGGCGACACGCAGGATATTCTTCAGAAAATGCGTGAGCTGGCTCTTAAGTCCTCTGACGGGAAACTCCCTGATGAACAAAGGGGAAAACTTCAGAGTCAGATTAAAGAGCTTAAATCTAAGATTGACAGCATTTCAAGTTCAGCAGAGTATAACTCACATAAACTGTTAGACGGCAGTGGTATATCTGTATCGGTTTCGACCACTTCATACAGCAGTGTTACCGCAGCCATAGCTATAAATTCAAAGTTCTCGTTTAATGAGTTGGCAGCGGCATTGCAGGCCGGCGAAACTATACAGATTCCGACAAAGGAGATATCCGAAAAATCTCTGGGGCTCGAAGAAGTGGAGATCGACTCATCAGATGGCGCCAAAAAATCTATCTCGGTGCTTGATAAAGCTTTGAACTTTATTTTCGATGAACGAACAGAGTTCAAGGGAATACTTTCAAACTTTAAATCGGCTTTGAATCATATGCAGAGCATGTCGAACAATCTTACCGCAGCGGATACCGGTTCGGTAACCGGTGTTGAGGCCGCGTTTGAAATGATCTCTGTTACGAAGTCACAGCTGATGATAAACTCGGGAGCGGTATTGTCGGCCCATTCGAGCAACTCGCCCAAAAATGCCCTTTCATTGCTCAAATAACAACAAAACCACGGATTTTCGGCATTCATGCGCTTAAGGCGCGTGTTTGCCGATGCCGTGGATTTTGGACTTTAGAAAAAAACGCCTTGAAGCAAAGTTATTGATTATTCTGACGAACAAGCAGCGACGTTTGAAAGAATAAGAAAGTAAAGTTGCAAAAGGCTTAGATTTTGTTCTGTAGCGCGCGGAGCAACGGATGCTTTCCGCAATTTTACAAAATTCAATTTCAAGGAGGAATTTTACAATGTCGCTGCGTATTAACCAAAACTCGATGGCAGAGTCTTCGTCATTGTACCTTAACAGAACAAGGGCGAAACTCGAGACATCAATATCCAGGCTCAGCTCAGGGCTTAGGATACTTAATGCCGGAGATGATGCCGCCGGCCTTGCAATCAGCGAAACCATGCGAAGGCAAATTCGAGGATTAGACAGGGCAGGGCTCAATGCTCAAGACGGCATATCAATGGTGCAAACGGCAGAAGGTGCTTTGGGTGAAACTCAAAGTATCATTCAGCGTATGCGCGAGCTGGCGTTGGCTTCAGCGAACGATACGCTGACAGGCGATGACAGAATGGAGATTCAAAACGAGGTTGACGAGCTGAAAAAACAGATCGAAAGTATCTCGAATTCTACCGAGTTCAACACTAAAAGGTTGTTGAACGGTAATCGCGCGGCTTTGACCAGCTCAGGTTCAGAGTCTGTAAAAGCTATCGCGAGAGGTGCGGTTTCTGAAAGCGGAAGCTATACTATAAGCTTGGCGACCATGTCAGGCGGGGTGGCTCAATTACAGCAAAGCGCTTTGTTTTCGGCTAAAGACGGAGGCAGCGTGTCGGGAGCCACAAAGCTCAACGAGATATCGGCATTTTATAACGAAAGCGGCTTTATGCTTGATTCAAGTCGAAACATATATTTAACGGGAAACGGCAAAAGTGCCGCTGTTTCCGTAAATGGCTCTATGACTTTGAATGACTTGGCCTCTTCGTTTCAAAACGCTTTGGTTTCGGGGCTCGGGCTTACCGGTTCTTCAGCTTCGTTTATGGCGGGCAGTGACGGCAAGAGCGGGGTTATGAATCTGATTTCGGGATTAAGAGGCCAATACGGTAATTTCGGAATAGCGGGAAATCAAACAATTGCCGATGCCTTGGGCTTTACGGTCGCAAGACAATCTGTAAATAGCCAAGTATCTGTAAATATAAGTGATTCTTACGGCAATTCGAAGAATGTTGTTACTTCTGAAAATGTTGTGAGCGGCTTGTTAGAAGGAATAGACGTGAAATTTACTTCTCAGGCGGCTCAAATCTCGGGCGTGGGTGGTATTGTTGACGGCGTAAAGCTTGATGCGAACCAGAACTTTACCCTTGATTTGGGCGATGACGAGCTGACCATAACGGTTGCAGCGGGCGACTGGTCGCTCGAAGGTATAGTAAGAAGCATTAACAGCCAAGCAGAAGACGCGGGCAGTGCAATAAAGGGAAAAGGTGTCTCAGCTACGGCGGTTGACGGAAATTTAAGAATCTCTTATAACCCAACCGATCCGGGCGCAGACGGGACATTCGCTGTTAAATCAAGCAATGCTGCTAAACTTGGTATTGTCGACAACAATTATACGGGCTTTGCAGACGGGAACATCGATGCTGAAAGCCGTGTAAGAGGTGTCAGCAAATACAATGCCGATGCTGATAGTTTTGCTGTGAAATTTGCGGTTGACGGTATGGCAATTACTGCCTATCAGACGGTTAGTGCCGCTACTGCGGCAGATCTAAAAACTGTTTCCGATTTGACCTCAGAAATTAACGCAAAACTCGGTTCTTCTGCAAAATTCGAAGTAATAAACGACGCGTTGACTTTTACAGATTACCAAATAGGTAACAATGGCACCTCAAACAGTGTGCTGACGCTGACCATGACAGCGAGTTCAACTCTCGCGGCCGAGCTTAAAGATAAGTTCGGCTTAGAAGCCGGCACGGCATACGGTTCGGGTGACTCAACGGCGAATCTCAAAATTGCCGATTCCGCTTCAAGATTTCAGCTCGGTGCCGGTTCAGGCGATATGATGCGTTTGGCAATAGGTGACATGTCTTTGTCGGGTCTCGGTCTTGACAACTTAGACTTGACAACTGCTGAAAATTCTCAAAAAGCATTAGACAGTATTGACAAGGCTTTGGCGAGAGTTTCATCAGAACGCGCGCGCATGGGATCTTACATGAACAGGCTCGGGTATTCGATAAACGTAGCTCAAAACACTTCGTTTAATTTGAGTGCCGCCGAGTCGCGCATCAGAGACGCAGATATGGCCGCCGAGGTTATAAATCTCGCAAAGTATCAGCTGCTTAATGAGGCCGGCTCTTCTGTCTTCAATCAGGCCAACATAATACCTAAATCAATAATGAAACTGTTGGGCTCTGAATAATCGAATCTAAGCCTGCCCGGCAAAAGTCGGGCGGGCTTTTTTTTTGCTTAAAAAATTATCGCCTTTTAAAGTTCTCGATAGTTCTGAGACGATTCTGCAAAACTCGGTGCTCAAGCTGCAAACTGCGCAAATTTGACTGCGCTTCGCTAATTTTGCGCCTTTGCGTTATGGTGTTAATGTTTTCCGCGATCATGCCCTTAATCTGCATTTCCGATTGCATAATCTCGCCTTGAAGCCTTAACAGACGATTGCGAACGGACAAATATTCGCGGTCGGCGCGGTTTTTGTCTGAGCTCAAAGTGTCGTTGCCACTCTCGGGTTCGCCAAAAGCACTTGTGTAGCCGCCTATTACCGAGTCTTTCGCCAAATTGCGTCGCATGAGCATCTCTTGAAACTCTGACCTTTGCCGCACAGCGCTTTTAAAATCTTGCGCCTTCGAAACCGCTTCGGCCGGCGCTTCGTATTTTTCGACTTCTTGTCTCAAATATGGCGCAACCTCGGGCAACGTCTCTTTGACAAACTGTCGGGGCTCCCACTCTGAGGCAATAGCGGCTGCGATTGTTTGGCTGCTGAATTTGTCGGGTTTGTCGTTGACTTTCGTTTTATCCGCAACGTTGGTGCGCATTCCCGCCTGCAATACAAGCTGCTTTTGAGAGGCGCTTTCGTTTGCGCTAACAGCTACGATTCCCTCAAAAACTCGCACATGGCTTTTCCCGAACCTGTCAACGTCAAGGTCGAACGAAGTGCCTAAGACGCGGCAGGTTCCCAGCGGGGTTACCGTGTAAAAAGTGTCGGTGCTGCGTCTGATGTTCATCCATGCATAGCCGAGTCTAAGGGAAATTCCATAGCGAAGCACTGTGACCATTGCGTTGTTTTTCATGCGAACGACGCTGCCGTCAGGAAAATGCAATTCGCCCCTGCCGTCGCCTTCTACGTTAATTTGATCGCCAACCTTAATTTCTACGGGTTGTGCTTTTTGAAGGGCAAGCCAAGTTGAGCCCGAAGTGCGCGATAAAACCGAGCGCCCTGTCAGCGGGTAGAAAAAATACTTGCCATGTCGCGCCTGTGCAAAGGCAGACAAGGCCGTAAAGACCATTATAACCAACAGCAGTGTTTTTTTAATAGTATTATTCATTTTCGGTGTCAGAATCTTACCACGCATACAAATAAAAAGTCAAAAGCGCCCTTTTTTATTTGACCGAACTATTATTTAGTTATAGACTGATTGCAGTCCAATTTGTCGGAGGTAAGGAATGAGTAAGCTCTCTTGGTTTGAAGGTTGGTTAGAAAGAAAAGAAAAATACGCCCGCGCTCAAGACAAGTTTTTATCCGAAGAAAAATTTTCGGCTATCGGCGTTGGCACCGGGTTGCCCGCAATATCACAAAAGTCAACGTTTAGTTTCAGAAATGTGAAAGACGGAGCAGACAGATTCTTAGGCATATCGCAAAGCGGTGAAAAACCCTACGCCAGAATTTATACCCGCCTCGGGAACCCGACAACCGAATATCTTGAAAAAGCTCTTTTTCAGCTTGATTGTCAGCATTTAATCGATGCCGCTCTGGCCGCTGACGAAAAAAGGCCTACCATAGCATCGCTTGTTTGTTCGTCGGGAATGTCGGCCATTGCCTGCACTACTTTGGCAATGGTTAAAAGCGGCGACGAAATACTTTGCGGCTGCGTTTACGGCTGCACAGACAGCTTCTTCAGAGGTCTCGAAAAATTCGGAATCAAAACACATTTTATCGACACATCAGACCTCGAAACAGTAAAAAAGACAATCGAAAATAATCCTAAAATTGTCATGTTCTTTATGGAAACGCCCGATAATCCGACACTTAAAGTGTCTGATATAGAGGCTATTTCTAAAATCACGCAGCCGAAAGGTATTGCATTGGTAGTTGACAACACTTTTGCCACACCATATTTGCAGCAGCCTTTCAGATTGGGCGCAGATATAGTGGTGCAAAGCCTTACAAAATACGTGAACGGTCACTCTACAAGCGTTGCGGGCGTTATTCTCGGACCCTATGAATTTATGAGCAATTTTGTGTTCCCCGTTTACAAAGACTTTGGGCCTACACCCAGCCCGTTTGATTCCTGGCTGAATGCACAAGGCCTTCAGACCCTGCATCTCAGAATGAAAAGAGCCTGTGACACAGCATTTGAACTCTCTAAACGCCTCGAAAATCATCCGAAAGTTGAAAGAGTTTATTACCCCGGCATGCCTTCTCACCCACAATACGAGCTGGCTAAAAAACAAATGCGACTAGGCGGCGGAATGATTTCGCTTGAGCTTAAAGACGGCTTTGAACCGGCACGAAAACTTATGGATTACTTTGCTTCTCATACTACTCCGGCAGAACTGGCAGTTAGCCTCGGAAGCGTAATAACATATTTCCAACACCCTGCATCTATGACCCACGCAGGAGTTCCCGAAGCAGCTCGAATTGAACGCGGCATTACAAACGGGTTAGTCAGAATTTCTGTGGGTATGGAAGGCGTCGAAACATTGTGGGATGCCATAGAAGAAGGCCTTAAACTAGCATATTAATAAAACTAAATCTATATATACGGAGGCGCTGTTTTGAGCGTTAAAAGACCACCAGAACTTACTTGGCAAGATAAAGCCATTTTGGTTGCCATTCCCTTGGTAGTATTTACAATATTTATGCTGGCAAACTATTTAAGCCGGGATTTAACCGTTGCCGATGCCTTTGAACAGAAACTTGTAGATGTCGATGTGCGCGACGGGGGCAATATAATGCAGGTTTACCCTGTAGTTGCCACAGATACCGTAAGCTGCAGAGTCAAAACCCGCGACGGAAAAATGGATTTTGACTTTGTTTACCCGATTCAAGCCTCTGAAACCATTAGATTTGAATTGGGCCACACTGTGCAGTTTTTCGGTCAGTACAAATATGATGCTAAGGGCGGAACGGTCACGGCCCCATATAAAACTAAAACCGGGCGCATGAACGGCTGGACCATATATGAAAACAAGCGTTACATAGGCATGAACCCGGGAGAACCGGCTTCGACAGAGCCCCAGGGAATGTAAAATAATTAAAAGGGACATTAAGAATGATTGAACTTAACGGCAATAGCTTGACAATAGAAAAAGTTTGGAAAATATCTCAGGGCGAAAAAATCAGTATTTGTCCCGAGTCAATGAAAAAAGTTAAGGCATCTCGCGAAATAGTCGAAAAAATAATTAAAGAAGAACGTGTCGTTTACGGTATTACAACAGGGTTTGGTCATCTTTGCAATACCCGAATCGACAAATCTGATTTGCAAAGATTACAAGTAAACTTGATAAGAAGCCACGCCACAGGAGTGGGCGACCCTTACCCTCGCGATGCGGTAAGAGCCTCGATTGTTGTAAGAATTAATTCTTTGCTGCACGGCGTAAGCGGCGTTCGCCCCGAATTGATTGAAGCGTTGACCGCGTTGCTTAACAGCGACGTGGTGCCTCATGTGCCACAGCAAGGTTCGGTGGGGTGTTCGGGTGACTTGGCACCTTTATCGCACATTATACTTGTTTTGATGGGCGAAGGCGAGGTCTTATGCGAAGACGGTCATTCAATTTGTCCCGCGTTGCCGGCCCTTCAAAAAGCCGGGTTGAAGCCTATTTGTCTCGAAGCAAAAGAGGGGCTTGCCTTAATTAACGGAACCGCTGTTATGGCAGGTGTTACCGCGTTGGCTTTATATCGCTCTATGCATATTTCTAAGTCTGCCGATATTATTGCGAGCATGACCTTAGAAATGGTTAAGGGCTCAACGAAGCCATTTGACCCTGAATTTATCGCGCTGCGCCCTTACCCGGGAATGGCTCAGGTGGCCGAAAACGTGCTTTCGTGTATTGAAGGTTCAGAAGTGCGCAACAGCCATATCGGTTGCACTAAGGTGCAAGACGCTTACAGTCTGCGTTGTATTCCTCAGGTGCACGGTGCGACCCGCGAAAACCTTAACCATCTTGTAGATCAGCTGACAATCGAGATTAACGCCGTTACTGACAACCCGATCATTTTGAGCGAAGATAAAATCATTTCGGGCGGCCATTTTCACGGTCAGCCCATAGCCTTTGCCGCCGATTACCTCGGAATTATAATGTCTGAGCTCGCTAACATCAGTGAAAGGCGTATTGACAGGCTATTGAACCCGCTGATTAACGAAACAAAGCCCTTCTTGTCGGTTAACCCGGGTGTTAACTCGGGCCTGATGATTATTCAATACACCGCTGCGGCGCTGGTCAGCGAGAATAAAGTGTTGGCGCACCCCGCATCTGTTGATTCAATACCGACTTCGGCTTACCAGGAAGATCACGTGAGCATGGGCAGCATAGCCGCCAGAAAAGCCGGCAAGATCATCGAGCATACGGCGCAGGTGCTTGCAATCGAATGGTTGAGCGCCGCTCAGGCCTATGAATTCGTTAAGCCCCTTAAAATGGGGAATGGCACAGCCGCTGCCTATGAGTTGCTCAGAGAGTCGGTGCCCGCTCTTGAAGAAGACAGAGTTCTTGCTCCCGACTTGAGAACGGCAAAAGACTTGCTATGGAACAACAGCCTTTTTGAGCACGTAGAAAGAAAGGTTAAGCTGGTTTAAAATGAAACAAAAAGCTGATTTTGTTTTGCACAATCTCGAATGTGCGGTGCTTTACACAAATCTTTATAAAGGAAAAGGCACAAAAGCCGGCTGGAACGTAGAAGAACTGAAAACCGCTTCTGTGGCTTCAAAAGACGGAAAAATCGTTTGGGTGGGAAACGCTGCTGAACTGACGGCTAACGTAGAAATCCTTCCCGATACAAGGTTTTATAACGGAGAAGGCTTAACGGCATTACCGGGCTTTGTAGATTCGCACACGCACTTGGTTTATGGGGGCAATCGCGCCGATGAATTTGAAATGCGCGTGCAGGGAAAAACATACCTTGAGATTCTTGAGGCGGGCGGCGGAATACTGCGAACAACAAACGCGGTCAGAGAAATGAGCGAAGGTGAGCTATTTGCCGAATCGGCTTACAGACTTGAGCAGGCCATGGAAACCGGCATAACCGCTATCGAAATTAAAAGCGGGTATGGGTTAGACCTCGAAAACGAGCTTAAAATGCTGAGAGTCGCGGCGATGCTTAAAGAAGAATACCCCGTAAAAATTATATCTACTTTTATGGGTGCGCACGCCATACCGGCCGACAGACTGAGTGACCCCGACAAATTTGTAGATGAAATTTGCGAAGTTTGGATACCCGAAGTGGCGAAAAGCGGGTTGGCGCAGTTTAACGACGTGTTCACCGAAAAAAAAGCATTTACGGTCGCGCAGTCGCGAAAAGTGCTGGAAGCGGGGCTAAAGTGGGGGCTGAAACCTAAAATTCACGCCGATGAAATAAACGTTTTGGGCGGAATAGATTTGGCGGTCGAACTGGGCGCCGTAAGTGCCGACCATTTGCTGATGACAAATGACGCCGGTATCGAAAAGCTTATTAACAGCGGCGTAATACCGACGGTTTTGCCCGGCACTTCAACATATTTAATGGAATCGCACCATGCTCCCGCGAAAAAAATGATCGAAGCGGGGCTTCCGGTGGCAATTGCATCAGATCACAACCCGGGAAGCTGCCAATTTTTGGGGGCTAATATAATACAATCGCTTGCCATGTTGCAGCTTAAAATGAGCGCATCTCAAGCGCTTATTGCGGGCACGGCCCACGCGGCTTACGCGGTAGGTTTAGGCGACGAAATCGGAGCAATCGAAGTGGGCAAAAGTATGGATATCGCACTGTTTGACGTTAAATCATACAGAGAAATCGGCTACAAAGTCGGCCAAAACTTTTTGTATGATTTGATTATTGACGGCGTTCCCGTTTATACCGAATAAAACGCCATGCACCCATATTTTCTTGCCTCGCGCAATTACAAAAATCAAAATACTGTCATAAACGTCGGCTCAGTCGATGGTTTCGAAGTTAATGTGGGCGGCGATGAATCTGTTTTTATCGCCGGCCCATGTTCTATTGAAGACGAAGAGTCGGCTCTGCAGCTGGCTTTGAAGCTTAAATATTTTGGGGTGAAAATATTCAGGGCAATGATTTTTAAGCCCCGAACATCGCCGTATTCTTTTCAGGGGCTTGATACAGCCGGAATCCCCGTTTTAAAAAGCTTAAAAAGTAAGACCGGAATGATTTTGCTGACAGAAGTCAGAGAAGCCCACGAAGCCGATGCCGCGTTTGGTTACACCGATATTTTTCAGATAGGCACAAGAAACATGTCTAATTTTAATTTGCTCAAACATGTGGGCGGCTTAAATAAACCGGTGATTCTCAAAAGAGGCATGGGCTCTACAATAGAAGAGCTGCTTTGTGCGGCGGAATATATATTGGCTCAAGGCAATCAAGACGTGATTTTGTGCGAACGGGGCATAAGAACTTTTGAAACCTATACCAGATTCACCCTTGATATCAGCGCTGTGCCGGCTATAAAAGAGCTTTCTCATTTGCCTGTCATTATTGACCCGAGTCATGCCTCAGGGAAAAGTTCTCTCGTGGCACCCCTGAGCAGAGCCGGTTTGGCAGCCGGTGCCGACGGTGTTATGATAGAAGTTCATGAACACCCCGAAATTTCAAAATCAGATGGTTCACAAGCTATAAAGCCCGAACAGCTCAGTGCAATAATTAAAGGGCGGCGCTTTTAAACGTAAGCCGCTAAAAAAGCCGTCGATACAGCGTAGTATATAATCAAGGCAAAAATATCGTTAAATGATGTTACAAAGGGCCCCGAAGCTACGGCCGGGTCAATTTTGAACTTATCGAACAATAGCGGTATTACTGCCCCAAAAGCTGCTGCAAAGGTCATGGCGGCCATCATGGCTATGCCTACGGTCATAGATAAATAAAGCGAAGATATCTGAGCCGCTGCCGGGGTGCTGCCTGATCTTATTAAATATTCGGCCCATGCTCCGACTACAAAACCGCATACACCACCCATAACGGCCCCTGCTATTATTTCTTTGAGCAGGCGTTTTAATAAATTGTCGCGTGCGTAAGGATTCACGGCTAAGCCGCGTATGGCGAGGGTAGATGATTGAACGCCGGTGTTGCCGCCCATAGCCGTAACTACCGGAACAAAAAATACTAACGCGATCATGCCGTCGAACTTTGCCATGAAATACTTTAAAATAGTGCTGGTGATAAAACCGGTGCACAGAGTTATCAACAGCCATGGAAGACGCGATTTACAGGCTTGCCACGGAGAATCGTCGTCTAATTCTTCGTCTGAAGTACCTGCTAACTTAAATATGTCTTCTGTGGCTTCTTCTTCTAAAACGTCCATTACGTCGTCAACCGTAATTACACCGATTATTTGGTTGTCGTCGTTTACAACGGGCACAGACATGTAGTCGTATTTTGCAACAACAGCCGCCACTTCCTCTTGGGGCATATTGACATGAACGCTCACAACGTCGTCGTCCATTACTTCGCTCACCTTTTGCTTCACATTTGACGAAAAAATGTCGCGAATGGATATAACGCCCTTTAAGCGTTCTTCGGTGTCTATAACATACATGTAGTAAATGTTTTCGATATCCGCTGCCACAAGCCTCAAGTGAGAAATGGTGTTTTCGATGGTAAAATCTTCAAATATGGCGATATACTCGGTGGTCATGATACCGCCGGCGGTGTATTCGTCGTGGGCTAAGAGCTTTTTAACATCGCTGGCTTCGTTGAGATCCATGTGTTTCAGAATCTCGTCGGCTTTGTCTTTATCAATTTCTTGTAAAAGGTCGGCCGCTTCGTCGGGATCCATTTCTTCGATAATGTCAGAAGCGGTTTTAGCATCGAGTTTGTCGATAATGTTTAGCTGTGTTTCGGTATCGACTTCGGCGATAGTATCCGCGGCCAGCTCTTCATCGAGATTTTCGATAAAAGAAATTCTGTCGTCGTCGTCAAGATCTCGTAAAATATCTGCCAAATCGGCAGGGTGGAGATTTTGAAAGTTTTCATTGCTCAGTTTACTGGTAATTGTTTCAAATTCTTCATCGCAGCCTACGATTTTGTCCCAGTCGACCTGCTCTGATTCAAACAATTTACCGATTTTTTTAAATACAGAGCCTAAAACGAGTGTGTTGCTAAGGCGCATTAAAGCAGAACGCATGCCGATATCAACACCGGAAACCCGTATAATACCGTTTGATTCTTCAAGAATCAGATCGTTAATTTCTACGGTGCGAATGTTAGCTGTATCGATAACCGACTTGTCCCATAACTCGGTAGCTTCTGGGCGGTCTGCCTGTTTGCCGTAAACAGCAAGATTCTTTAAATCAACTTTTAATACAAATTTTTTTAATGTGAACTGCTCAAAATTGTAGGATTTTGCTACTTTTTCCGAGCCTGATTTAAAATCATAAATTATTGTTTGGTCTAAACAGGGCTGTTCGTTACTTAGAGCTAAAGTAAAATCAACGATTCTGCCGACTTTGCTGCCGGCCTTATCGTATATTGGAGCGCCGATTAAATCTGTTAAAAATGTTTTTCTCATCAGGGTCATGATCATCACTGTCCTGTTTCATTTCGCGCTCCTCCTTTTATGATATTTTAGACCGCTTATGATAACCTTTAAACCCAAAAAAAGCTACAAATTTCGTACATAATGTTATAAAAGGTTATGTTATAATCTTTATATCGGAGGTTAGAGGCTATGATAAAAAATATTGTTTTATCTGCATTGCTTTTGTTTGCAATAACATCAGCATATGCGGCAATGCCCGCTACAATCAAAGAAAGCGGAACCTGGGATGCTTTGAATTCTTTCCAGGTTATACAGGCAACAATAAATAAACAGAATGAAAAGGTTTGTTTGCCGACGGTTGAATTTACCTCTAAAGTTGATATGGAACAGCTTCAAACAGAATTAAAAACCGGAATTCAAAAGCAAGAAGCTATTTTTAATCTTTATCACGACGGTATCGGACGCCCTAAAAAACAGGGCGGAATGCTGTATGCTTCAGACGTGTATTTGAAAGACCTTAAAATGACATACACAGGTTTTTTGAGCAAACTGGGTTATAAATTTACCGTCTCAAACAAACCTGCTTACGAAGACCGCGAAGCTTTTAAAAACATAGTTTATTCACGCGGCATAGACGAAAGCAAGCGCGAATCAGACAAAAAGCGCAAAGAAGAAGAAAAAGAAAAAGCAAGAAAACAAAGAAAAGAGAAACCGCCCACAAGAAGAATCGAAACAATTTACGATGTGTTGCCTCCGGGGGTAATTCCGCCGGCTACTCGCAAAGATATTGCGGAAATAAATCGCAGAATCGAAAACATGAAAAGCAGGCCTTATGAAACCAAAGATGTCGAAATAGACCCTGTAAGATGGGCGAGCGGTGTTTGCGGCCTTTTAAAAGAAGACGGCACAATAACGGGAGCAAAAGTAGAGGGAAGAAAACCTCAGATCAAAATCAGGGTGCCTGATACAAAGGGTTGGCTTACGCCCGCCATGATAAAAGAACTTGAGGGAGCGCGATGCGAGTTTATGCTTCAGCGCGACTATAACGGTCATGAGGTAACAGAAAACGGCGCCTATCTTATTCGCGATTTATATTTGCACAAACTTAAACTAAACTGGGAAGAATGGCTCGAAAAGAATGGTTTGAAGTGTCCCGATTTTGAGAATAAACCTACTTATGCTCAGCAGCCAATTGTGTTAGATACAGAATACTTGCCTGCGGTGTGGGTTAAAACTCTTGCTATTGCGGCTTGCGGAGTAACCTTTCCCAAAAAGAACGTGCTTGTAAAAGAAAAAGAGATGCTTAGAGTGTTTCCGCCCGAAGTCAAGCCGGTCAGTTTTAAGAATTACGCAAAAGCATTTGACGAAAAATACGCGAATTGCTCTATTGGCGTTACTTTGTTGATTTGTCCCGATAACAAGCCATATACAGAGCTGGGGCAAAAACGGGCTTTGCGAGTATATTTTTCTGATGCGGGAACAAACTTAGATGTTTTGCAAAAAGAATTGATTAAAGAGCAAAATAAAAAGAAATAAGCTGTAACAGAACATAAAAAAAGGGCAGACTTTTGTTTAAAGTCTGCCTTTAATTTTTTAATTAATTAAAAAATAGTAAGTTTTGCGAAAGAATCGGCTTCTAAGCTGGCGCCGCCCACGAGGGCTCCGTCGATTCCGTCTTGTTCCATGTAAGTTTTGATGTTTTCGGGTTTAACTGAGCCGCCGTAAAGGATTCTGACTTTTTCGGCCGTTGCTGTTCCAAATCTGCTGTGAATGAATTCACGAATCAGGGCAATAGCATCTTTGGCGTCTTTGGCGGTGGCGTTTTTGCCGGTTCCAATGGCCCATACGGGTTCGTAAGCAATTACTATGTTGCCTAACAGCTGTTCAGATACACCTTTAAGGCCATTCTCGAGTTGATTCAAAATGATCTGGTCGGTTTGATTTTTTTCGCGGTCTTCGAGTCTTTCGCCGACGCAAAGAACGGGAATAAGGTCATGTTCAAAAGCAGAAAGGACTTTTTTGTTAATGAAAGTGTCGCATTCGCCAAACACCCATCTGCGTTCACTGTGGCCCAATATAACAAATTCGCAGTTTAAATCTTTGAGCATTGCGGGGGCAACTTCGCCTGTGAATGCGCCTTTTTCTTCAAAGTGCATGTTTTGTGCGCCCAATAAAATATTGGTGCCTTCGCGTGCGTGGTCTACTGTTGAAATTAAAGGGAAAGGCGGGCATATTAAAACATCAACATTGCGCAAATCAGAAATTTTGGGCAAAAGTTCTGCCATGAAACTCTTGGCTTCGGCGGTTACTTTGTGCATTTTCCAGTTTGCTGCTATGATTGGTCTTCGTTTCATTTTTGATCTCCTGAGGGGTTACTTAATGGGTTGCGAAAAAATTTCGATGCCGGGCAGTGTTTTGCCTTCGAGAAATTCTAAGCAAGCTCCGCCGCCGGTCGAAACGTGAGTGATTTTGTCGGCAGCTCCCATTTGTTCTATGGCTGCAACAGAGTCGCCACCGCCTACAACGGTAGTTGCGTCAAGAGTTGCGAGAAGTTCGGCAATAGCTCTGGTGCCGTTATCAAAGGGTTTTACTTCAAAAACACCCATAGGCCCGTTCCAGAGAACGGTTTTTGCCTTTTTAAGTTCGGCAGAAAATTCTTCGATGGTTTTGGGGCCTATGTCTAAGCCCATTTTGTCTTCGGGTATATTATCGCAGCCAAAAGTTTCGGTTGCAATACCTTCTTTTATTTCGGCTGCGGTGATTACGTCTAGAGTAAACAAAAACTTTTTGCCGAGCGTCTTGGCTTTTTCTATGACCTTTAAGGCTAAGTCGAGCTTATCGTGTTCGCAAAGCGATTTGCCGATATTGTGGCCGACTGCCTTATGGAATGTATAGGCCATTCCGCCGCCAACGAGTAATGTGTCGACTTTGTCGAGAAGGTTTTCGATGACCGTGATTTTGTCGCTGACTTTTGCACCGCCCATAACAGCCACAAAGGGGCGTTCAGGGGCAGTTAAAACTTTGCTTAAATATTTGATTTCTTTTTCCATCAAAAAGCCGGCGTATGCGGGAAGGGTGTCGGCGATACCTGCAGTTGATGCGTGTGCGCGGTGAGCGGTTCCGAATGCGTCGCTGACAAAAATATCGCCAAGAGAAGCAAGAGCCTTAGAAAATTCAGGGTTATTCTTTTCTTCTTCTTTGTGGAATCTTAGATTCTCAAGAAGCGTTACATCGCCGTCTTTCATTTTGCTGACAGCTTCGTTAGCTATTTCCCCGATACAGTTTTCTGCAAAGGCAACGGGTTTTTCGAGAAGCTCGCTTAAGCGCGCAACTACTGATTTTAATGAATATTTATCAACTTTTTCGCCTTTGGGGCGGCCGAGGTGACTCATAATAATGGCGCGGCCCTTGTTATCAATGATGTGTTTGATGGTGGGAACAGCCATTCTGATGCGTGTGTCGTCGGTGATGTTGAGGTTCGCATCGAGCGGGACGTTAAAATCAACGCGAATTAAAACCTTTTTGCCTGCGAAATCAATGTCTTTGATTGTTCTAAACATGCTTTCTCCTGTTTTTTTAAAAGGAACAAAAAAGATAAAAGGGAACCTGAACAATATTACGTCAGCTTCCCTTTTGAGTCAACAGTTAAAAAGTAATCACTTCTTTGAAATGTAAATGATAAGGTCGCGAACTCGGCTGCTATAGCCCCATTCGTTGTCATACCAAGAGAGAACTTTTACTAAGGTGCCGTCTATAACTTTGGTTGAGAGAGCATCGAAGTAAGAGCTGTGGGGGTCGGTAGTGAAATCGACGCTTACGAGAGGTTCTTCGGTGTAGCCGAGAATGCCTTGATTTCTGGCGGTTTCTGAGGCTTCTTTGATAGCTGCGTTGATTTCTTGTGCGGTGGTTGGCTTGCTTACAGTGCAAACAAGGTCAACAACCGATACGTCAGGTGTTGGAACGCGAATTGCGAAACCGTCGAGTTTGCCCTTTAATTCGGGAATAACAAGAGAAATCGCTTTAGCGGCACCGGTAGAAGTCGGAATCATTGACATGCAGCCGGCGCGTGCGCGGCGAAGGTCTTTGTGAGGTGCGTCATGAATTCTCTGATCGCCTGTGTAGGCGTGAATAGTAGTCATGAGACCTTTTTCGATGCCGAATTTGTCGTTTAGAACTTTGGCAACCGGGGCAAGACAGTTGGTGGTGCAACTTGCATTGCTGATTACGTGGTGATTTGCCGGATCATATTTATCTTCGTTAACGCCCATTACGATTGTAATGTCTTCATTCTTTGCGGGTGCAGAGATGATTACTTTTTTGGCGCCGCCTTTGGTGATATGAACTTCGGCTTTTTCTTTGTCAACAAAGAGACCGGTTGATTCAACAACATATTCGATACCGTGGTTTTTCCAAGGGATATTGCCCGGGTCGCGTTCGGCGTAAATTTTAATAACCTTGCCGTCAACGATTAGGCAATCGTCTTTAGCTTCGATTTGGTTATTCAGTTTTCTGTGTATAGAATCATATTTAAGAAGATGAGCTAGGGTTTTTGCATCTGTAATGTCGTTGATTGCAACAACTTCAAGTTCAGATGTTTCGAGCATTGCTCTGAAAACCATTCTGCCGATGCGTCCAAAACCGTTAATACCAACTTTTTTTGTCATGTAATTGACCTCCGTTTGATTAGAGCCGTTGTTTGTTTAGTTTTCAAGTTTCGATTTAATTGATTCAAGCTGAGCTTTAAGCATATCGCCGATTGTGTCTGAGAAGCCTGATTCAGATTCTGCCTGATACTTTTTGAGTTCTTTGGCATCGCTGTCCATGTTAGCTTCTCTGATTGAGAGTTTAAGTCTGCGATTTTTGCGATCGAGTTCGAGAACTTTGTAAGTTACTGTGTCGCCGACTTTAACTATTTCAGAGGGATTATTCACACGTTGAGCTGCGAGCTGAGATACGTGCACGAATCCGATAACGCCATCGGCAACTTCTATTTCTGCGCCATTGTCAAGAAGGTTGGATATAGTGCCCTGATGAATGCTGTCGCGTCTGAATCTGCTTTCAACGTCTTTCCAGGGGTCATCCTGTAAGCGGCGCAATGACAAACCGATTTTCTGTTTGTTTTTGTCGATTTCGTATACGATAACAGTAACTTGATCGCCGACTTTAAGAGCCTGTTCCGGATTTTCAACATCGTTCTGCCAAGATAGCTCAGAAACGTGCAACAAACCTTCGATACCATTGGCAAGCTGAACAAACGCACCGTAAGAAACGATGTTCTTAACAACGCCGGTTACTTGTTCGCCAATTTTGTATTCATATTCGATTCTTTCCCAGGGGTCTACTGTGGTTTGTTTCAAACCTAGTGAAAGTCTGTGGTTAGCAACGTCGATATTGAGAATTTTAACGCTGACTTCCTGACCTTTTTCAAGGATTTCTTTTGGATGATTAACTTTTTTTACCCAATCCATGTCAGAGATGTGCAAAAGGCCTTCAACGCCTTCGGCAATACCTATGAAAGCGCCGAAATCGGTCATGTTGTTTACTTTACCTGTTACGATGTCGCCGATGGTGTATTGAGAGGCAACTTGTTCCCAGGGGTGAGGAAGAACTTCTTTATAAGAAAGTGAAATACGTTTCTTTTCTTTATCTATTTCTTTTACGATTACATCAATTTCGTCGCCGGTATTTACTACCTGATTCGGATGATCAATGTTGCGTGCCCAAGAAAGATCAGATATGTGAACTAAGCCTTCTACGCCTTCTTCTAATTCAACAAAAGCGCCGAAGTCCATAAGATTTTTAACTTTTCCGTGGTATTTTTGACCAACTTTGTAGCGAGTGTCAACGGTTTCCCAGGGATTTTCTTTTTTCTGTTTCAGGCCAAGGCTGATTTTGCCTTTTTCTGCGTCCATTTTCAAAATTTTGGCTTCAACTTCATCACCGGGCTGAACAACTTCGCGGGGGTTAGAAATAACCGACCAGCTCAAGTCGTTGCGGTGAATAAGGCCTTCAACGCCATCGCCCAAATCTATGAACGCGCCATATTCGACGATTCTTGATACGGTGCCTTTGATAACATCGTCAACGTTGAATTTTGTGAAAATTTCATTTTTCTTTGCATCTCTGACCTTGTCAAGAATGGCACGTTCAGAAACAACAACATTTTTGCGGCGACGGTCAAATTCCGTAACCATCATTTTGAAAGACTTGCCAATACTTTCTTTAGCGTTTTTGCCGTGTGAAAGCTGGCTTTGGGGCAAGAAAGCTCTTATTCCGAGAGCGGTTACGTTGTAGCCGCCTTTAATGCGTTCGGTGATGGTGCCTTCGATAGGAGTTTTGCTCTTGTAGGCTTCTTCGATGTCTTCCCATGAACCGCGTTCTTTTGCTTTTTTGAACGAGAGCTGAACTTGGCCATGACCATCGTCAATTCTGCTGACGAATACTTTTATTTCATCGCCAACTTCGAAATTAACGTTTTCATCGCTAAATTCTTCTATAGGAATAATGCCGTCTGATTTGTAGCCCAAATCAACATAGACACCACTCTGGTTCTTCTCGATAACAGTACCTGTTACGATTGCCCCTCGGGAGATTGTTTGGAACTCCTTACCGCTAAGCGCTTCTTCCATTGTCATTTCTTCGGCGCCGGCCGGTTCCTGTTTTGTCATTTCTACATCTGTCATACTTTCCTCCGTTGGGATCAATTCGTCCCGAGTATTAGTTACAATTATGATAATCCGATCAACGACTTCATCAATGGTCATTGCGGTTGTATCCAAAAATATGGATCCTTTTGCTTGCACCAACGGCGCAAACTCGCGATTCGAATCCTGTTCATCGCGATTTTCAATTTCTTTTTTTAGCTCTTCAAGGTTTGCTTCGAAGCCCTTTTCATGAAGGTCTTTTAAACGGCGCATAGCACGCTCTTCGATAGAAGCGCTCATATATATCTTTACCGGTGCGTCGGGAAATACGACAGAACCGATATCGCGACCGTCTACAACCCATTTGCCTTTAGCGCCAATGTTGCGCTGAAGTTCGGTCATGCATTCGCGAACTCCGCGACTGGCAGCCACTGCTGATACGTTGCGTGCAACTTCGGGGTCTCTAATTTCTTTGGTTACATCAAGCTCTTTTAAAAATACGAGAGGCTGTGAAGAACCGGCTTGGGTTTCGAATCTTAAACCGCATTCAAGTGCGCACTTGCGCATGGCTTTGTCGTCTGAAAAGCTTATGCCTTCTTTGAGCGCTTTGAGCGTTACGCCACGGTACATAGCTCCTGTGTCAAGATAGCCATAACCAAGTTTGTCTGCAACTTTTTTTGCTACCGTGCTTTTGCCGGCCCCTGCGGGACCATCAATGGCGATTATGTCGCGAAAGTTAAAATGACTTTGTGTCTGCAACGTTTAAGAGACTCCTGTAAAATAGATGCCAAAACTATTAGGGCACCTGATGGGCATTATTGTACAATAAGATTTTTGAAATTGCAATAACTTTGTGAAAAATAGTTTTTATTCCAAAATAAAATTTTGCAACTTCTCAAAGAATTCCGGAAACGAGATCTTTACGCATTTTGAATCGCCTATTATAAGCCCGTTTGATGTTTTTAAAGCTAATATGGAAAAGCTCATGCAAAGTCTGTGGTCGCTAAAACATTCTAACGTCATTTTGTCGTTGCTTTTTATTCTGCTGTTTAATAGATTAAGGCCTTTGATAATAAAGCCGTCTTCTTTTTCTTCACAATTAATATTTAATTTTTTTAAGCCATTTATTAAACCTTTAAGTCGGTCACTTTCTTTTAAGCGCAGCTCTCTTGCTCCCGTCACTTCAGAAATGCCCTCGGCAAAGCTCATAATTACGCCTGATAAAACTACCTCATCTATCATTGCGGGAATCAGGTCGCCGGTTATTTTTATGGCACGTAACATTTTGCCTTTAACGATAATATCGCCGACCGGCTCGTATGTTGAAGCTTTGCTGATTATTTCTACCTCTGCACCCATATTTTGTAAAACTTCATAAAAACCTATGCGTGTTTTGTTTAATAATATGTTTTTTAACCTGACCGCGCTGTTGTTAAACATGGCTGCCGCACCTGCAAAATATGCGGCGCTGCTTGGGTCTCCGGGTATTGTAAAACTTTTGACAATAGGTTGTTTGAGGTTAATGTGTCTTAAAAGTCTTGCGGTGTGGTCTCTGCCCGGGTTGGTTTCAATTATTCTTGTCGGTTCTTCGCCTTCGCTAAGTCCTAATGATGCCAGTTCAACCGCAGATTTAACTTGTGCGGAATTTGTAATATTTTCAAAAATTATAGATTTGGTTTTTCCGGTCGACTTTATCAATACCGGAAAACAACCGTTTTTGCCGCAGGTTATGTCGACGCCCATGCATCTTAAAGGTAGCGCAACACGTTCCATGGGTCTTTTGCTTAAAGATTCATCACCCGTTAATACGTAATTGCCCTTTATGCAAGCCAAAATTCCGCATAACAATCGTGCTGTTGTGCCTGAATTACCGCAATAAAGTTCGAGAGGTTCACCGTCGGTTGATCGTGCCTTAACTTCGCTGCCGTCAAGGTAAGTGAACTCACCGATTTCTCTGACTTTGACACCAAGTTTCTGAACTGCTTTCAGAGAGGTTTTAACGTCTTCGCAGCGCGATAAATTACTGAGACATATTTCGTATTTAAGCAGAGCTGATATTAATACAAGCCTGTGTGATATGGATTTATCGCCGTCAAAACTTAACTCGCCGCCAACTTTATGTGCGGGATTCTGATACTTTTGCATTTATTCGGCTTGTGGCTTGCCTAACATTATAGAAAGGATTTGATCGTCGGTTTGTATCATTCCCGGTGCGGCAATTAAGCCGATATTAGCAAGGCTTTCTTCTATGGTTTTGCCTAATACGCCATTTGAAACAGGCAACTTTAAGCCGTTCATAGCCATCATTGCAGCTTGAAATGCAGAGTCCACGGCACAGGTTAGCTTTATGGCGCAGCCAACTTTCGCTCCGTCACAAATTATGCCTGTAATTCCGCCAACCATGTTGTTAATTGCCGCTGTCGCATCATCAATGTTGCCGCCTAAAAGGTATGTAATGCCTGCTGTCAGGCCAATACCCGAACAGACGACGCACCCGCACATAGCCGAGAGAGTTCCGGAATGATGTTTTAAAATGCTTGTGATGCCATGGCTTATTGCCAGTGCTTCGCTCAGTTTTTTCTCACCGCATTTGATGTGTTCGCTTAACACATGCAAGGGCAACGAAATAGTGAGCCCTTGATTTCCTGAACCTGCCGAAGTCATTACGGGAAGATTGCATCCTGACATTCTTGCATCGACCGCCGCCGAAGTGAGCGATTTTGCTCTGTTGGTAACGTCGTTGCCCATCCAGCCGTCTTGTATGAGTTTATTATAAATGTTGCCTATATTGAGTTTGCCTTCATGTGTGAGACCGGCTTTTGCCACCTTCAAATTAATATCGATGCTCTTAAGCATAAGTTCGCGCACATCGGCCGATAAATCTTCAATATTATGCCAAATCTCCGAAAAAGAAGAATCGGCTAAAGCTTTTCTTTCTTTTAAAAGGTCGCCTGAATTTGTCTGTTCTATAGAATCGGATGCAAATACAACCGTTTTGTTCTGTTCTAATAAAATAATGTTTTCATGAGTGCCCGATATTATGCAGCGTCCTGTGTTGTTTTTATCGTCTGTTACGATTATATCCATATAAAGGCCGTGCCGGTTCGTTGCGGGCTCTATGCTGACAATCCCCTTTTTTACTATTGCTTTCGCGTCAGCCAATATTTGTTCGTCTAAGTTTTCTAATAAGGTTAAATCAACGGTTTTCGGTTTTATTAAAGTGCCTAACGCGGCTGCCAATGCTATCCCGTGTTGGCCCCCTGTGTTGGGGATTCCAACTTCAAGGGCGTTTTTAATAAGATTGGTAGAGAGTTTGAGTATGATTTGCCGCAAATCGCCGGGTATTAAGCTTTTAGCTTTGCAGGCGCCCAATGCTATAGCAATTGGTTCGGTGCAGCCCAAGGCTGCTTTTATGTCTAGTTTTAGAGTCTTTTCAAGCTGTTTTATACTCATTCCCTGTCTCCTTGTAATTCAATATAAATTATCACAATACTTCAAAAAAATACACTCTGCTGATCACAATTTATCGTTATTGAACTTTTAAGTTTCTTAAGTTTGATTTATGCGCGTGAAAATAATATAATCTCAGTGCTAAGTAAGACGAAATTAATATAAAGGTTGTTTATGAAGGTTTTGAATGTTTTGGTCTCTCGAACCGACCGCGCAGGCGATTTGCTTCTTACTATGCCCATTTTCCGCGAACTTAAGACCGCTTTTCCAAACTGTCGCATTACGGCTCATGTGCGCAAATATACAGCTTCTTTGCTTAAAATGTGCCCCGAAGTCGATTCGATTATTGTTGACGACGACTTTGCGCCGGGCTTAATTACGCAGCCTTTAATAAACAAATTTAAAAGTGAAAATTTTGATGTCGCTGTTTTAGTGCACCCATCTCCCAGAGCGATAATGTCGGCTTTTCTCGCTAAAATACCAAAACGCATCGGAAGAGCTTCAAACCTTTTTATGCCTTTTTTAAATGTTAGAAAACTTCAGCATCGATCAAAAAATATAAAGCATGAATTTGAGTATAATCTTGATTTATTGTCAGGGTTAATTAAAAATATAAACCCTTTGCCGTATAAAATTGATGTTTTTAACAATATAAAGACGCTTGAGCCAAAATCGGTTGTGATACACCCCGGCAGCGGCGGGTCGGCATACAATATACCCGTGCAAAAATATGTTTTGCTGGCAGAAATTTTGGTAAATCATAAGGCTGATGTTTTTATAAGTCTTGGCCCGGGCGAAGAACATTTAAAAGAAGTATTCGATAAAACCTTAAAAGAAAAAATAAGTTATATACAAAACGTTCCCGACTTTTATGAGTTGGCTAAGATTTTTAAAACAAAGTCGGTCTTTGTCGGTGGATCTACAGGGCCCCTTCATTTGGCTGCTGCTCTCAACATGTTTTGCGTAGGCTTTTTTCCGCCGGTAAAAGCAATGACCCCCAACAGATGGGGGCCAAAAGGTGCGGACTCAATAGTTTTAAAGCCCGATTTACCTCAATGCAACGGTAAATGCGGTAAATGTCTGCATAAAGGCTGTATGAGCACAATCCCAATGGCCCCGGCTGCCGAGGCCATAATTAAACATTTTTAATTTTTATTCTTGCCACAGCTTATAGATAATGTCTTGGCATTTTGATCGTATACAATATAGAGCATAAGAGAGCCGTTGCCGCCGCCTAGGTTTGTTGTGCCCTGATAATTCATTTCATAAGAATCTTTGTTGTATTGCCAACGGTCTCAACGCTGCTTACACTTTTTTTTGCGGGGGAGTGCCCACCGCAGCAATGTTCGCCCGCAAAAGCCGGCAAAGAAATACAAACACACAACACAGCACTCAATAAATACACTTTTTTCATAATTAACCTTTCAATTTTATAAAAAAGCGGGTGATATATAAATATCACCCGCTTTAATTGTTAAAGTCGCTTAGAAAGCGTCAAAGCCGGAAAAACCGTCATTAGAGTTTGATTCTTCTTTTGTTTCTGAATCGGATTGTTCGTCTGCATTCGTTGCGTCGTCTGCATTCGCTGCGTCGTCAGAGTTTGTGAAGTCACCTGAATCAAAACCGGAGTCGAATCCGCTTTGTGCTTCTGTTTTAGTTTCGGTTTTTGAAGGAGCGGCATTGCTGTCAAAACCTTCGCTAAAGTCCGCGACTGCCGGTGCATCTTTTGATGCTGCCGGAACTTGCGGTTTTACCGAACCCGGGGTGTAAACAGCCTTTTTGGGTTCAACCAAGCTTTTATTCGCAGCATCATTGGGTGCTGTGATGATGTCTTCTGTTCCCATGAGGGGATCGTCTTCAAACAAAGAATCAACCGCGCTTGCTTCTTGAACTCGTTCAAGACTCGGGTAACTGAGTTTTCCTTTTTCAACGCCTCTTAAAAATTCATTTCGATATTTTAATTCTGTGGGAGCGAATCCGAGGTTTCTTTGGATTACCGGTGAATAGCTTACTGTCAGACCTGCTACAACAACCGCCACCATGCTCATGAGCTTTATAAGAATGTTGAGAGAGGGTCCGGATGTGTCTTTGAATGGGTCTCCAACGGTATCGCCAACAACAGTTGCTTTGTGGTTGTCTGAACCTTTTCCGCCCAATTGACCCGATTCAACATACTTTTTCGCGTTATCCCAAGAACCGCCGGCGTTAGACATCATAATGGCCACGGCAAAACCTGTTGCCAAGCCGCCTACTAACATACCAAGAACTCCGCCTACGCCGAATATTAAACCTACCAGAATCGGAATTATTATTGCAAGAAGGCTCGGAGCGAGCATTTCTTTTTGAGCGCCCTTGGTCGATATGGCGACACAAGAGGCGTAATCAGCCTTTGCACCTTCTTTTCCTTCGAGGAGGCCCGGAATTTCTTTAAATTGTCTTCTTACTTCTTCAACCATACTGTGAGCAGCGCGTCCGACTGCTTTCATGGTCATTGCACAAAAAACAAATACAAGCATTGAACCAATGAAAACACCGACTAATACCAGCGGATTCATAAGGTTTACACCATAGTAGCTCATAAAGTCCGACATTGTTGCAAATTCAACGGGCACGGCCTTATCGCCGCTTGTGTAAATGTATTTATCTATTACTTCACCGGTAGTGTTTGCGATTCTGACCAGAGCAATTCTTATTTCTTCAATGTAGGCACCTAACAGGGCCATTGCTGTTAAAGCAGCTGAGCCGATTGCGAAGCCTTTGCCTGTGGCAGCGGTAGTATTACCTAATGAATCAAGAGCATCGGTTCTTTTGCGAACTTCGGGGCCCATCCCTGACATTTCAGCGTTGCCGCCTGCGTTGTCGGCGATGGGACCGTAAGCGTCGGTGGCCAAAGTTATTCCGAGAGTGGAAAGCATGCCAACCGCAGCAACACCAATACCGTATAGCCCGAGAGAAGCATTAGCGAAACCGCCTGCAAAACCGTATGCCAAAACAATTGCTATACAAACGGTTAATACCGGTATGCCGGTGGATTCCATACCTGTTGCAAAACCTTCGATAATTACGGTTGCGGGGCCGGTAGATGACTGATTTGCAACATCTTTGGTCGGAGAGTAATCTGAAGAAGTGTAATATTCGGTTGCCCAACCAATTACTATACCTGCCATCAAGCCGGTTATGATTGAACCCAATACCCCGGTATGGCCGGGAAGCATATATTTAACAAGGAAAATAGCACAGACGGCAGTTAATATTGAAGCGGCGTTGACGCCTTTTCCAAGGGCTGCCATCAAATGCTTCTGACTGGCATTTTCTTCGGTGTTTACAAAATAAACGCCTATCAAAGAGAATAAGATGCCCGCACCGGCTATGACCATCGGCAACAATATTGAATTAAGCTGCAGCCCCTGAGAAACTGATGTGGGATCACTGAAAGCAGCGGCACCGAGAGCGGCAGTTGCTAAGAT
>MWDD01000034.1 GCA_002070375.1 bacterium ADurb.Bin157
CAGAGTTTTTCTATTAATAACATCATCAGCGTTTTCTCTGAGAATTTGCTCAGTTATTTTCACGTATTGTTCAATGTTCACCGGAGCAGGGCCTAAGTATTTATCTCTTTCAAATACATTTTTGGCAAGTTCTGTTCCTTTTGGGTATAATCCATACTGATAGTCTGCTCCTAAGCCACTGCCCCCGACCATTCCGATGACTTCTTGTTTTTTTAATTCCGCAATGAGTTGTTGAACAATATCAACATCAACCCTAAGTTTTTTTGCTAATTTTCTCGGTATTTCTTTCCCATGCACGTATAGTTCTTTTAATATTTGGTTACTAATTATTTCAGGGTCAATCTTGAGTTCGGCGCTGTTTTTTGGAGATGCAGGCAAAATTGATTTCAGCTCAATAGTCATTTTATTGCTCCATGCGGATTTATCAATAAGTTATACCAATATTCAAGCGTTTAATGCAAGGCATTTTAGGAACAGACGGGTTTAGGAACAGACAGAATGAGTTCTGAGTATTTCCGGAGTATTAAAGTTCACTCTGATCCAGGGGTCTTCAGTCATGATATGTGAAATTTTATCCGGATTATTCGCCAAAACAGATTTTGCTCCCAGGGAGAGGGGAGTTTTCAAAAGTTCACTACAAGCCCAGTTTGGGAAAACAGTCGGGTGCCCTCGCCTTTGGCCGTCTGATGGTACGGTAATAAAATTTTGTTTTGCTTTCCAGGCTTTTAAAATCATTCTTACGGTTTGACTTTGTATCATAGGGTGGTCTGTCGGCCAGAGCAAAATTGCATATGAGTCGTCCAGAAGATTTATGGCTAATTTTATCGAACTAAGCGGCCCTTGTTCAGGGTTAACATTATTAACCCAAATTCCACCGATTTCTTTGACCAAATTTTGCGATTGAAAGTCGAATTGTTGTCCGACAAAAATCATTTTATTTATATAGTTTTGGTTGTCTGCAAGTTTTTCAATAATATGCCGCAGAAATGTTTTTCCTTCGAAAACAACATGTTGCTTTGGCTCTCCCATTCTTTTGGAATTTCCTGCCAGAAGCACTACTGATGCCAGATTCAAATCGTCACAAAAATAATTATCTTGCATATCTCTTAACTCTTCGGTTTTAATGGTTAACAAATTATACTATACCATAATCTTTTGATGTGTTATTATTTATTTTCGCAAAAGAATTATCTATTTATGGAGTATTAAATATGTTACCTCCCTCAACTTTTGGAATTCCCTCCCCCGGTTTATCGGGATCAATCCCCGGAAATCAGCCGCAAAAGCCTCTCACACCGAGCAGCGAAATAACTCCGCCAAAATGTTTTGGAACGGACTATTTTGGGAAGTGGAATGCCTCAGGCATGACTTATGAATCAATGAAAATTGACAGACCGGAATACCAAACTAAGTGCGCCAATTGCCCCTTATTTAGCAAATGTTACGAACTGAATCACATCAGAATTCTCAAGATTAAGCACTAAAAATAGACACTCTTGAAAGGAAAAGGCAATGAGAGCTTATGACATTATAAAGAAAAAGCGTGACGGTCAAAAATTGACCCAAGAAGAAATTCATTCAATCGTAATGGGTTTTGTAGACGGCTCTGTTCCGGACTATCAAATGTCCGCATTTTTGATGGCTGTATTTTTCAATAGCATGGATGAAGAAGAAACCTATTGGTTAACAGAATGTATGCGCACAAGCGGCGACGTAATTGACTTAAAAGGCATAGAAGGCTTTACTGTTGACAAACACTCTACAGGGGGCGTAGGCGACAAAACCACTTTGGTATTGGGGCCGGTTTTAGCTGCTTTAGGTCTTAAAGTGGCCAAAATGTCAGGTCGAGGATTAGGCCATACCGGCGGTACTATAGATAAGCTTGAAGCCATAAAAGGTTTTTCTTGCGAACTATCAACTGAAGATTTCATCAAAAACGTCAATAAAGTTGGGGTGGTAGTTGTCGGGCAGACCGGCAATTTAGTACCGGCCGATAAAAAAATCTACGCACTGCGCGATGTAACCGCTACCGTAGATTCTATTCCGTTGATTGCTGCCTCCATAATGTCAAAGAAACTGGCTGTAGCAAACAAGGGTTTAGTATTAGACGTAAAAGTGGGCAGCGGCGCATTCATGAAAAACTTGGAAGATGCCAAAAAACTGGCCGAGCTCATGGTAAAAATAGGCAAACAAGCCGGTCGCAAGGTTACTGCAGTTCTTACAAACATGGATGAACCTTTGGGCGAAATGATCGGAAACGCCTGCGAAGTTATTGAAGCAATCGAAACACTTAAGAACAAAGGACCTGAAAGCTTTACAACATTGATAAAAGCTTTGGCAGCCGAAGCATTGGCATTAAACACCAATCTTAGCCATGAAGAGGCAGAAAAAAAGGTTTGCGAAGTTCTTCAAAACGGCAAAGCCTATGAGAAACTTCTTGAAATGGTCAAGGTTCAGGGCGGGGACACTTCTATGATAGAAGATTATTCAAAGTTGCCCTCGGCTCAATCAGTAGATTTAAAAGCCGACAAAGATGGTTATATAAGCAACATTCAATGCGAGGAAGTTGGTTTGGCGGCTATGATGTTGGGTGCGGGGCGTGAAACAAAAGACTCTGTAATTGATATGGGGGTTGGTCTCAAACTTGTCAAACATGTCGGAGACAAAGTATCTGCCGGCGATGTCATAGCAGAACTCTACGTTAATACTTCCAAAGACAATTCTAAAGCAATCGCCCGTTTAAAATCGGCTATTGAAATAGTGCCCGAAAAGGTCACAGCTCAGAAATTGATTCTTGGGATAGTTAAATAAACTTGTATCCGACCGCAGTCAAAACGACTGCGGTCGTACAATTTTGATGAGGTATTTAATGCTCGATGCATCTATAAGAGTTAGTTTTGAAGAAAGCGAAAAAGCCTTTTTATCAAGTTTTGCCTGCAAGGCCATTGACTCAAGGGGTCGTGAAAAAGATGAAGAAAGCTGCTTTATCAGAACGTGTTTTCAGCGCGATGTTGACCGGATAACTCATTGTGAATCTTTTAGGCGGTTAAAACATAAAACGCAGGTTTTTTTATCGCCTGCCAATGACCATTTTAGAACCCGTTTGACTCACACTCTTGAAGTTGTTTGCACAGCCAGATGCATTTCACGATGTTTAAAGCTCAATGAAAATTTAACCGAAGCCATAGCGCTCGGTCACGATCTGGGACACACACCTTTTGGTCATAGCGGAGAAATGGTTTTAAATGAAATCAGCGAGACCGGTTTTCATCATGCTTCTCACAGTGTGCGGGTAGTGACCAAGCTCGAGAAAAACGGAGAGGGTTTAAATCTGACCAAAGAAGTAATTGACGGAATACTTAAGCACAGCAAAGGCAAGCATGGTTCGGCTACGTTTGACTCAGCCGACGATTCATCTTTGCCTTTGACAGTTGAGGCGCAAGTCGTCAGAATTGCAGATTTGGTGGCTTATATAAACCATGATGTTGATGATGCTATAAGAGCGGGCATAATTAAAAGCACCGATTTACCGCCGCAAGCTTACGAAGTTCTTGGCGACCGTCATTCTATCAGGATTCACAATATGATAAGAGACATCATAGACAACAGTGAAAATTCCGATATAATCAAAATGAGCAATAAAATGGCAGAAGCTACGTCGATCTTAAAATCATTTTTATACAATGAAGTTTACACAAGGCCCGAAATCGATGTTGCGGTTCAAAAATCACAAAACCTTCTCAGACAGCTAGCCGAATGGTATATTAAGAATCCGGATGACTTAATCAAAAGTCTCAAACATCCTATACCGGAACACCAAAGCTTTAATCGCACATTGGTAGACTATTTGGCCGGCATGACAGATGATTTTGCCTTACGTCGGTTTCAAGAAATTTTTGTTCCGCATTATTACTCTCTACCCGAATTATTTAAGAGCAAAACGGAGAAAAGCATATGAAAATGCTTTCTATAAGCAAAAAAATCTTTATCGGCTTTGCCGTCATATTATTGATCGGCATCGGCGTGGCTGCCTATACGGGTATAAACATGCATCGATTAAGGTCTTACACGATCATGTATGATTCAAATTATATTAAGGCTCTTTTCTTAATTAATGCCATATCAGACTCTGTTCGTGATCAGGTTTCAAAAGCTATACAGCAAAATCTTATTTCTCGCAAAAACAATGACGAGGAGCTTTTGAGTAATTTCAAAACGTTTAAGAATGAGTTTGACAGTCACATTCGCGATTTAGGCACTTCTTTGTCAGGGAACTATTTCCAATCTTCACAAAATTATTTACCACGAATAAAAACATCTCAAAAAAATCTTTTAGATTCACTAAGCTTATTTTATGATTTAAGTCCGCAAGAGTTTTTAGATCTTAAAACATCAGCTGAGATCAATAAGTCTATTCGTGAAAGCGAAAATGCATTTTTTATTGACATGGAGAATTTTTCAAATGACCTAAGAACTCTTCCTCAGCGCGTTACTCGTGAAATAAACGCCATGTTTGAAAATGCAGGTTATGTTTTCAAGCTGCTTCCTCTGTTTGTGCTTATTTACGGGATATTTTTCACTATGTTTATTTCCAACAGGATATCCCAACCGCTTGAAAAAATAATTAAAGCCATGTCAGAGGCAGAAAAAGGTCATTTAAATTCCAGACTGCGGTTTGACTCTCACGACGAGTTTCAGAGGGTATCAGAAAGTTTCAATCGTATGTTAGAGGGTATTTGCACCATGATTTCCAGAGTATTGGGCACAAGTGACAATTTAGCCACAAGCTCTCAGCAGCTTAGTTCTGCTTCGGTTGAATCGGCTGCAACACTTTTAGATATTTCCAAAAATGTTAACGGCATTAATCAATCTTCTCTAGAAATATCTCACAATCTGGAGAAAACTTCTCACACCGTCGACAATTTTTCTCATTCTGCCCAACAGGTTGCCTCATTGGCTCAAACGGCCGTTGATGCAGTATTAGTTACAACGGAGGCCGCAGACAAGGGCGGTAAAACGGTTAAAAAATCGGTTGACATGATTGGAAAAATAAAAGAATCGGTTGATGTCGCAACACAAGTAATTTTAGATCTAAATTCAGCCTCTCTTCAGATAAGTGAAATAGTAAACACAATCACCGCAATCGCAACCCAGACGAACTTATTGGCTCTAAACGCAGCGATTGAAGCTGCTCGCGCAGGAGAGCAAGGAAAAGGTTTCACCGTTGTTGCGGGAGAAGTAAGAAAACTGGCCGAAGAATCTGCTGAAGCGGCGGACGCGATTGCAACACGCATTGAGAACATTTTAACGAAGACACAAAATGCCGTTGATTCTATGACCTTAGGTCGTGGCAGAGTAGATGAAGGTATCAGAATCATTCGAGATGTTTCAACAGGCTTAGACAATATTATCAGCAATGTTAATTCAGTAAACAGAAAGATCACAGAAATAAGCGCAATTTCTTCAGAACAATCGGAAAATTCTCTTGTTATGGCTAAGACGATTGAAGACATAACAACGTTGACCAAAAACACCACAGAACGCTTGGGTATTGTTGCCACTTCTGTTGAGCAACAAACCACAACAGTTTCTCAAGTATCAACCGCAACGGAAGACTTGGCTAATTTAGCTGATGAGCTTCATTTATTGGTATCCAGATTTACCATTAAGCACTAATCATGAGTAAATATAATACAAAAACAAAATGGCTTTTATTTTGGGCAATAGCTCTGACAGATGTTTTTCTTTTTTCTTCCGCTATTAACTGTCTTTTTCAATGGCTTGCTTACGGTCGCAACCATGATCTTACGGGCTTAATTCTAAGCTTAACCGGAGCATTTATTCTATATTTCTTCGCAGTGAACTCAAAGCGTGAAGCAAATTTAAATAAGCGTTTTGCGCTTTCTTTATGCGTTTTTGGGGCTTGGGCCTTATTAATGCCCCTTGCAATGAAACTATTCGGGTATAACTACTGATTTATTATGAGTAATCCCAATCTGGTATACGCTCAAAGGCACTATGAATCGGCAATAGACTGTTTTGAAAAAGGACAGTATAACAAAGCTATTCAGCAAATAAATAAAGCCATTCAAAACGCTCCCATGAACCCTGATATGCATGCCACAAAAGGTGTTTTCCTTCAACGTATGAACAACATAGAACAAGCTGAAAAAGCCTACACAGAGGCCTTAAAATTATACGAAGGGCATTCTTTTACCCGTTTTAACCTAGGCATAATCAGAATGCAAGAGGGTCACCCGACCGAAGCGATACAAGAATGGAAAACCGTATTAGAGAATAATCCAACCGATGTTGAAGCATTATTTAATATTGGAGTTGCGCTTGTTCATTTAAATCAGCGTAAAGAAGCTATAAACTTTTTTATGCGCATCATAGAAATTGACAAAAAATATGCCTTGGCTTATCAAAATTTAGCTGTAATCTATAGAGACCACAGTGACTTTGACAACGCCAGGTTTTATTTCAACAAATTAAAAGAGGTTGACAGCACATACTCAGAAGCATCTGAAATAGAGATAGAGAACTGCAACCGCTTAGAAGCCAAAGAAAAGGAAAGTCTCAAAGACGCGATTGGCACCTCTTCTAACTCTCTGTCTGACTTGATGCTTGATGATTCCGAATACTCTAATGCTTTATTGGCAATTGTTGAAGAGCGTTTCGACGAAGCAATGCAAATCGCCGAAAAGATGTTAGAAACATCTCCTAATGATGATCAGGCCTATATTGTAAAGGGTCAAGCACAAAGAGGATTAGGCAAACCCCATGCAGCCATTGCAACTTTCACACACATGCTTTCAAAGAATCCAAGATCAACAGAAGCCATGTATAATCTGGGTGAAATTTTTCAAAGTTTAGGCCAACTCGAAAAAGCCTTAGAATATTTTGAAAGGCTTATAGAATGCGACCCTGAACACAGCATAGCTCTTCAAAACATTCAAGAAATACGCGAAAAACTGCCCCATCGACGATTGTAAAGGCGGGAATTAAATGAAAAACTTACTTAGCAAGGCAGGAATACAAGCGAGGTTAACCGTATCGATACTGGTTGTAGCCCTGCTTCCTTTGACTTTACTGGGCTTAAAAGCTTTTAATGACCAAAAAGAGATAATCAGAAAAGAGGTAACAGCCAGTCACTTAGAACTATCAAACACACTGGCCCATGGAATATATGAGAATCTTGAATTTACCCGTCGTCTTTTGAATTCAGTTGGAGAGCTTGAGGCTGTAAAACTAATGCGCAAAGAGATTTCAGAAGATTTTTTTGAAGCTCTTATGCGGCATTTTTCATTTTTTAAAATAATGTATTTAATCAACAGCGACAAAGAGATTGTTGCATCTACAGAGCCATCCGTAAAACTGCCAAGCAATTGGCTTTACTCAAAAGCCATTCAACGCAGTTATCAAGGTTCTTTGTCTCAGGTTGTAACTCAACCCGACGGAATACCTTACATGACCTTGGAATCAGTAATAAAATCGCCTCAAGACAGCGGAATAATCGGTGTCCTAATATCCGAAGTCAATTTGTTGAACATAAAAGAACTGCTAAGAAACGCCCTAAAAAAGTCAAAATCCCAAGGTTTGGTACTAGACGAAGTAGGCAATATTATCGCAAAGTCTTCAGATAAAGCACGCACCTTGAGTATTCCCGTAAATGAAGCATTAGAAGAAGACATAACTCGAATGAAGTCTATTGACGGAGAGCCGTATTTAATAACAGCCGTTTCTTTAAAGAAATTCGACTTTTACCAAGCTCCAAATTGGATAATAGTACTTCAGATTCCCGAAGAAATTGCATTTGAGGCGGCTGAAAAATTTAAAACGCGCATGACACATATACTTGTCGTAACTGCTTTAATAGCATTAGTTCTTTCATTATTGCTTTCTCACAGTTTTACGGCACCGCTTAATAATTTAATAAGCGAAGCCAAATATTTAAGCAAAGGCAACTTTGATCATAAAATATCCCCCCTTCACAACGATGAAATTGGCGATTTAACCAAAACTTTCGATGAAATGCGCATAAACTTAAAGGAAACGCGAGAAGATTTAGATTATCGTATTTTAGAGCTTTCTACCTTATATGAAGTTGGAAAAGCAATCAGCTCAGAGTTAAATTTTCGGAAACTTCAGAACATGATTCTTGAGCTTGTAGTAAAAGTAATTAAGGCAGATAAGGGTTCTTTGATGCTCTTAGATGATGCCGAGAAAATACTCAGTATTGGAGTAGCCGTCGGTTTAAGCGAAGAAATAGCGCGTGAAACAAAAATGGAAATAGGGCAATCAATTGCCGGCTGGGTAGTAAGAAATAAGGTTCCTTTATTTATAAAAAATGTTGAAACAGATGAGGTTTTTAAGAGCATAAAGACGCAAAATGTCAGAACCGGCACGTTAATGTGCATGCCTTTGATTGCGAAAGAAAAAATCTTGGGCACATTGAATGTATCAAAAGCAGAGGCTGAAAGCTTTACCGAACGTGACTTCGAACTGTTTAAAAACTTGGCAAATCAAGCAGCAATAGCCATCGATAATGCAAGGCTTTACAGATACGCCGTAACAGATGAAATGACAAAACTTTACAATCATCGTTATTTTCAGCAAAGGTTAGACGAAGAATTACAAAGATGCGACCGCTATCAAAGTCATTTATCACTTATTATAATCGATGTAGACCATTTTAAGGCGTTCAATGACACCTATGGTCACCAAGAAGGCGACAGAGTTTTAAAAACCGTCGCTTCTTTAATTGAAGACAACATAAGAGAAATAGACATTGCGGCAAGGTATGGCGGAGAAGAATTTACTGTAATATGCCCCGAAAAGAACACAGACGGAGCAATAGTACCGGCAGAGCGCATAAGAAAAGCCATAGAACAATATGATTTCAGAATTAACGGACAATCAGTTCCTTTAACTATATCTACAGGTATCGCTTGTTACCCTGAAATAGCAAACAATAAAATAGATTTAATCAAAAAAGCTGATTTAGCCTTATATTATTCAAAGAAAACAGGACGCAACAAAACCTCACTCTATCACCCAATCATGGAAAAGAGTTAACCCGAAAACATCAGTAATTTTTAAAGCTATTCTTTTGTTTTTTTCACAAACAAATTCTGATTCAACGGGCAATTTAGCGTTATTATCGCGTTTAATAATCATTTGCGGCTTAAACACACCGCCAAAGCCGGTGTTTATTTCCCAGAGGTCTATTGTCGCAAGAGGATCATTATCAAGAATTTCGAAAAGTTTGTCTGTGTTTACCTTATTTAGACTTAAGCAGCTTTTATCTTTATAAGTTAACTTTTCAAGAATAATTTTAATTTGATCGGTGTCACTTTTATTTTGTTGAACAATTTGCAGGTGAGCTTTAAGAAAATCATTTTCAATTTCAACCGCCTGATCATTATATAAAGCTTTTGTATGAAGCTCATTTTCATGCATTGGTCTGTAAACTTGAAAATTATCAAAAAGAGACAACATTCTTTTTTTTGCAATTGCACCCGCAGAAGATCCAAAATCACAAGTTATCCAGCTTCTTCCCAATTTTTTCGCGACAAAAGCCGCTGTACCGCTTCCTCCGTAAAAATCCGCAACAATTGAGTTTTCGTCAGAAGAAGCGCTAATAATTCTCTCAAGCAATTTTTCGGGTTTTTGAGTCGCGTATCCTGTCAGCTCGCTGCTTTTTCTGGGTGGAATACAGTCGTCCCAAATAGACTGCACGTTTTTTCCGCTCATATCATCGAGGTATTTTTTTATAAACGGGTATCCCGATGAAGTAAATACAATTTTGTTTTCTTTTAAGAGCCGATCGATTTCGTTTTGAGAAACAGACCAATGTCTTCCGTCAGGCGGGAAAACCGGGCCGGCGCCAAAGTCTCTTGTGTGATTCTGATATCCTTTACCGGTAGGATTATTAAGCCTGTAGTATTTACCATCTTTATCTGTTTTAAAATAACTATTTAAATGTTCTTTTGAATATTCATTTGTCGGGTTGTTCCAAATTTTGTCGTCGCATTTTTTATAAAAAAGTATAACATCAAAATTTGTGCCGTATGAAGCTGCGTTATTTTGGGAGCCCGTTCTTTGCCAGATAATTTCGTTAACAAAGTTCTCTTTTCCAAAAACTTCGTCAAGTATTATTTTTACATAGTGAACAACGTGCCAGTCCAGATGAACATATATACTTCCTTTATCGCTGAGTACCTCTCTCATCAAGAACAATCGTTCAGTTATTGCATCGAGATAGTCTGCTGTTCGGTTCTTTTTATAATCCGTGTAAGCGAGTTTCTCTATTTTAGGGAAATTCCTTACGCAGTTTTTGGGGTAGACCGCTATTTTTGAGTGATAATCTGCCTTTGTGTTATAAGGGGGATCAATATAAATAAGGTCGATTTTAATATTTGTTTTTATCAGATCTTTTAAAACAGTTAAATTATCGGCAATATACAGCCTGTTTAGCATGTTCGAATCATTATCGCCGCTTATATAAGCTTCTTTCGGCTCATTTTGTATTTCATAATCCTCAGAAATAAGAAATTGCTCTGTTTCAATTCTGTATTTCTTAATGATGTTTGTTAAGGTTTCTATGAGCATAATTTGCCCTATTAAATTTAAAAGTAAGTTAGAATATCAATAAAGGCGGGTACAGTCAAGTTGACTTTTAGTGCTTTTAATGAGATAATTCAGCGTATAAATCTGAATTTGGCTGTCTACAAAAGACAGAACAGGAGCAAAAAATGAATCAGACCGCTATGGAAAAAGAAACAACCACCAACACCGCAAGAATGCCTTATAAAGTCAAAAATATAGATTTATGGCAACTCGGCAGAAAAGAAATCGAAATAGCAGAACATGAAATGCCCGGTCTGATGGCACTCAGAGAACGATACGGAAACGTCAAGCCTCTTAAAGGGGCCAAAATCATGGGTTCTCTGCACATGACCGTTCAAACGGCAGTTTTAATTGAAACTTTGGTTAAATTAGGCGCCGATGTAAGATGGGCAAGCTGTAACATTTTTTCAACTCAAGACACAGCGGCAGCGGCCATTGCAAAAGCCGGAATCCCTGTTTTTGCCTGGAAAGGCGAAACCTTAAAAGAATACTGGGAATGCACAAATGAAGCTATTACCTGGCCCGACGGAACCGGCCCGGATCTAATCGTAGACGACGGCGGCGATGCCACCTTGATGGTGCATTACGGCGTTAATGCCGAAAAAAATGCCGAAACACTTAACAGAACTCCCGAAGGCGAAGACGAAGCCGAACTTCTGAACATTCTGAAAGAAATATTGAGAAAAGAACCCAACAAGTGGACTAATATGGCAAAACATATTAAAGGCGTAAGCGAAGAAACCACAACCGGGGTTCACAGACTTTATAAAATGCTCGAAAAAGGCGAATTGCTTTTCCCGGCAATAAACGTTAATGATTCCGTAACAAAATCAAAATTTGACAACCTTTACGGTTGCCGCGAAAGCTTAGCAGACGGCATTAAGCGCGCCACCGACGTAATGGTAGCGGGTAAAGTTGCTGTTGTATGCGGGTACGGCGACGTTGGCAAAGGTTGCGCTCAGAGCTTAAGAGGTTTTGGCGCCAGAGTTATCGTCACGGAAATCGACCCGATTTGCGCATTACAAGCAGCAATGGAAGGTTTTGAAGTTAAAACCGTTGAAGATACCTTAGGAACTGCCGACATTTATGTTACCACCACCGGAAACCGTGATGTAATCACCGCTGATCATTGTTCAAAAATGAAAGACCAAGCTATTGTATGCAATATCGGCCATTTTGACAACGAAATACAGATGAGCAAAATTGAATCTTGGAAAGGCATTACCAAGACCAACATTAAACCTCAGGTTGATAAATACACATATAATGACGGCAAGAGCATTTATGTTCTGGCGGAAGGCCGTTTGGTAAACTTGGGCTGCGCTACCGGCCACCCCAGCTTTGTCATGAGCACTTCCTTCACTAACCAGACTTTGGCACAAATGGATCTTTGGCAGAACAACCATAAAGTCGGCGTTTACACTCTTTCTAAAAAGTTGGATGAAGAAGTCGCCAGACTGCACCTTGAAAAAATTGGCGTCAAATTGACCAAACTTACCACTGCTCAGGCCGATTACATCGGAGTGCCTCTTGAAGGTCCTTATAAAGCCAATCATTATCGCTATTGACAATAAGTTAAAGCAAATAAAAAAAGCAGCGTAGTTAAATACTACGCTGCTTTTACTTTATTTCACTTATTTTTCGCTCAGTATTCTCTGCGCTGCTTGTTCGTATGTCAAAACTAGCTGTTCACCCGAACTTAAGTTTTTAAGTGCTATTGTTTTGTTTTGGGCTTCTGTTGCGCCTAAAATTCCGACGTATTTTGCTTTAATTGATTCGGCATAAGCTATTTGTTTGCCGAGCTTCGGTGTTTCGGGATAAACTTCGGTTTTTACGCCTGCTTCTCTGATTATTTTAGCGGCGGACACCACATCAGCGCAGTCTGTATCGGCAAAGCTGCATATCAAAATATCGGGCCCGGCCTCAAGATTATCAAACAGGCCTTTTTCTTCAAGCACAATCATAAGTCTTTCGAAACCTATTGAGAATCCGACTGCAGGAATTTTGGTTCCTTTAAACATTCCGATAAGTCCGTCGTATCTGCCACCGCCTCCTAAGCTTCCGCCGAAATCCGATGATCTTATTTCGAATATACAGCCGGTGTAATAACCCAGCCCGCGTGCGAGTGAAGGATCAATTTCGATTTTATTTTGAGCACAACCGAAGTTAAGAAGTCTGCAAAGCTCTTCTATTTCTTCGATTGCCTTTAAAGCACCGGCATTATCTTTAAGTTCAGCTTTTAATCTGCTAATTTCTTGGTTTTCAGAGAAATTTTCGGGTCTTTTAATCAGACTCAGAAGTTTTTTTGCTTGTTCCGGCAAAAAGTTTCTTTGTTCAAGTTCCTTTTCTACGCCTTCAAAGCCTATTTTATCAATTTTATCAACTGCAACTAAGGCTTCGGCTTCTTTTTCGGCATCGATATCAGCAGTTTTAATAAGCTCTTTAAGAAGCTGCCTGTGATTAATATGTATTTTAAAGTTATGGAATCCGAGTTTTGTGAGCACTTCTGCAACGGCACTGCAAACATCGGCTTCTGCTAACAATGATTCGGTGCCTGTAATATCTACATCGCACTGCAAGAATTCTCTGAATCTTCCTTTGCCCGGCCTGTCAGCGCGCCAAACCGGCTGAATTTGATATCTTTTGAAAAATTTGGGTAATTCGGGGCTGTTAGCAATAACTCTCGCTAACGGCACAGTCAAATCGTATCTGAGACCGAGATCGGCCAAATCTTTTTCTGATACTTCAGGCATTTCGAGGGCTCTTGAAAGCTTATCTCTTCTGTGCAGCAGTCTGAATATAAGCTGATCGCCTTCGTCTCCGTATTTTCCGAGTAAAGTTGTCAAATTTTCAACGCAGGGCGTTTCGAGCGGCAGAAAGCCGTATTTTTCGTAAACATTTTGTATAACATCAATTACATAGCGACGCTTAGCGAGCTCTGCGGGCAGAAAGTCGCGCATACCGCTGGGCGGCTTCGTTGAAATTCCCATTATTATTATCGACCTCTGATTAATGTTGCGCCTTCGTTTTTGCGAATTGCGGCAACAGGCATTTTTGCCAAGTTTTCAAAGACGCAGTAAAAGCCGTCTAATCCAATACTGAACTGATTTTTAATTATGTTCATATTCTTGCTCCAAAGTTAAAATAATCCCCCTATCATATCGACGGATTATGAAATTATTTTAACCATGAAGACAAAATTTGCGGCAGGTTAATTTCCGATTTTAGAATCAAGCAGCCTGTTGTAAAGACTCACAAGGTTCTGCACTCTTTCTACGAGGTCTAACAGACCTTTTGCACGCAAAGCAGAAATAAGCGTATCTACAAAAACCAGTTTAACTTTGGGATGGCCGGGTTCTGCAAAGGCAGAACTTCTGTCGTCGCCCAGAATCCAATATGTGAGCCGGTCACAATATGGCACCCAAGCGGCAAAATCGCTAAAATCGGAATAAGCATTCAGTTTTGGAATAACAATTTGCGGCACATATTCAATTTGATTTGCGGCATTTATGTATATTCTTTCGTTTTCGGGCACTATCGGAGCCGTTTTCATGTTTGGCATTGTAACTTTGAATCTGGCTTTTCCAAAGTGGTTTATGGAAATTTTTTCAGAGAGCGCTTCCCATTTTGCCGAAATTTCGAGTATGTCTTGCGCGTAATCAAACAGATTTTTTTGAAAACTTTCGTCGGTTTTTAGCTCAGGCATTAGATTTTCGAGAGCTAAGAAGTGTGAATGATTAAATATCGAGCCGAGCATACAGCCTAAGCCATTAGAGAGGAAATGTCTTCTGGTAACGCTTGTCGGGGCTTTATCGTGAGTTATTCTGAGTTTTTCGGTTATAAGCCATTCCGTTGCCTGTCTTGCTATTTCAAGAGCATCGGGAGCTTTCCATATTTCAGCTTGTTCGTTAAATTGCCAAGGCTTAAATTTTAGCGGGTAAGCATTTTCGATAACTGCAAACAGGTTCTGGTTAAAGAGATCTAGGAGTTTTGATAGCCCGTTTGTATGAAAATCTCTGATAGAAATTCTTTTGGGCACGTCTTCAACAGGGATACCGAGGCGTTCTTCCACAAGCCATCTTGTAGCGTCTGCTGCGGTATTGATACGATTTTCCTGGAACCAAATAACTTGTTCTTCTTCAACAAACTGCCAAGGTCTGAATACTCCTGGGAAAACCGCATTAACAATATTAAAACAAGAATCGTCGAACTTATTTAGCAATGGTGCCAGAGAATTTTCGGTGAATACTTGTTTGTTGAGCATTTGAGGCAAATCGCCTCTGCTGCAACCCAGCTTTTCGCTCATAAGCCAAGCCAAAGCTTCTCTGGCGCAGGTATTAAGATCGTTTTTAGAATTTATCCATTCGTCTATTTCAGCGAACTGCCAGGGTTTGTATTTTGTGGGCATTGCTAATTCTATAAGTTTGAACCTGCTGCTGTCGGCCCACAGATATACTTGTTCCAAGCCTGAGCTTACAATAAACTGTTCCGTAAAAACTTCGGGCAAATCTTCGGGGTTATGAAGTTTTTTCTTCAATTTTTCAAGCGCAACCCGTACTGCCGCACCTGCCCAAGAAATAGCTATTTGATCTTCCGCCATTATAAAGGCCGGAATTTCGCCTTCTTTTGCGAGAATCATTTCGATAACGTCTTCAATTTCTGCATCATTAAAGCTTTTTAGCTCTTTACCAAAATGATTTTCAAAAAACTCTCTGCTTCTTTCAAAGCCTTTTATTTTCATCAGTTCTCTGACTTGAATTAGAGGCAGATGAAGTTTTTCTGCCAGTTTTTCATCTGTGACAAACAAGAAATCTTTTTCTATTGCCATCAAAATTGTTTTTATAACAGGGTCATTCAAATCAATTTGCGAGCCTCTGTTAGAGTGAGAGACCGGTGTTTCGTTCAGATTGCTTACAACAGGACCTTCGGCATTAACGACATTGATTTGAGCTATTGGAGCGGAAGATGATAGCCCTGCCAGGGGAATACGTCTTTCTTCTTCATCGGGCGGTGTTGAGTATATTACTTCTTCGAGAGTTGTTTTACCTTGCAAAGCAAGAGCTAACCCGCTTTCTCTTAGGGTTCTCATTCCTTCAAGCCTTGCGACTCTTTTAATTGCGGATTCTGTACCGCCTTCCATTATTACATCTTTCATAGAATTTGTAATAATCATTGTTTCATATGCCGCCAGTCTGCCGAATATACCGGTTTGGTTACATTCTCTGCAGCCGTTTCCTTTAAAAAACTTGTTTCCAAGCATTTTAGCCGGGGATATACCGAGTCTTTGAATTATATCCTGACCGGGCTTGTATTCAGCCGAACAATGAGGACAATTTCGGTGCAGCAATTTTTGCGCAACTACAACTCTGAGGGCCGCAGTTACCAGATAAGCGGGAACCCCCATGTTTATAAGCCTGTTTATTGTAGCGGAAGCATTGTTGGTGTGCAATGTAGAAAGCACTTTATGCCCGGTCAATGAGGCTCTGAATGCGATTTCAGCGGTTTCGAGGTCACGAATTTCTCCGACCAGTATTATATCAGGGTCCTGTCTTAGGGCTGCTCTTAAGCCGCTTGCAAAATCTAGTCCGATTTTTTCATTTATTTGAACCTGAGTTATATCAGACATTCTGTATTCAACGGGATTTTCGATTGTAAAAATATTGATTTCGCTGTTATTAAAATATTTTAGCATTCCGAAGAGTGTTGTTGTTTTACCTGCTCCGGTGGGGCCCGTAACAAGAATCAAACCGTATGGCTCGTCTAAGACGGATTTAAGTCTTGAAAGATCGTCATCAAAGAATCCTATGTTGTCGAGGTCGTATTTGGATTCTCTTTGCAGCAGTCTCATTACCGCCTTTTCGCCAATTAAACTGGGAACAGTGCTAACACGGAAGTCGACTTCATTTTCTTGCATTTTAACTTTGAGTCTTCCGTCTTGAGGCATTCTTCTTTCGGCGATATCCATGTGGGAGAGAATTTTGATTCTGCTTATTAGAGGCGCTATTAAGCTTTTAGGGCCCGTCATGGCATCGTGCAGTATTCCGTCTATTCTGAATCTGACCAGAAGGTTTTCTTCTCTTGGTTCTACGTGTATATCTGATGCGCGCTTCAGAATTGCCTGTTTAAAAACGGCATTGAGAAATTGCACAACAGCGCCTTGTTCGGAAGTTTTTCTCACCAGTTCTATTCCGGTGTCTTCTTGTGCGAGCATTTCTGCTCTTTTGAGTGATTCTTCACCGCCGACCGAGAATCCGTCCCATGAGTAGAGCTGTCTGGTTGCGAGTTCTATTTGGCTTTTAGGAGCGATTAAAACTTCGAGTTGGCATTTGGTTAAAAAGGCAAGCATGTCGGTAGCCATAATATCGAATGGGTCGGCCATAACGACTGTAAGTCGGTTTCCGTCACGTTTATAGGGTATAATCTTGTTTTGTTTTGCCAAGTCTTCAGGAATGAGCGAAAGAAGCTTTGCATCGACTTTAATGTTTGTGAGGTCGACGACTGTTGTTCCGAGGACTTCGGCCCAGAGATCCAGAATTTGTTTTTCTGACAAAAACCCGAGTCTGATTATTGCATCTTCAAGCTTTTCGAGCGTTTGTGCCTGAATTGTTTTAGCTTTTTCGAGCTGTTCAGGTGCAATCAAGCCTTTTTTAATCATTAGGCTTTCAACATTTTGTTTATTTGAATTATTACTTTTATTACTTTTGCTTACGGGATTGCTCATAATACTCTCCGATTAATCAGGGTTGTCAGTGATTTCGACTCGAAAACTTCTACGTTCAATGGCTTCTGTAACATTTTTTGTTTCGGGATAACCGTAAAAATCAAATTCTACGTGTCCGTAACGTTTCGGATGAAATACAACCTTAACTTTATCACCTGTCTTTGTTAATTTATGAATATCGATTCTGTTATCGTTATACTTATATCTGATTTTCCATGACAGCTCTTTTGTTCTGGCGTATCTTGGCAATTCTACTTCGAAGAGCATGTTAATTTTAACCTTAATGGTTTTTGACGATTCGACTTTGGGCGGCAACAGCCTAATAAAGCAGTCTTCGGTGACCAAAGTTTTGGGTTCGATTAGCACCATGCCTCTTGCCGAATAAACTCCCTGAGGCAATGGTTCTCCCCAGCTGTTAACAGATCTCCAGGAGATTTTTTTTGTTTTTGTTTCGCCTCTTCTGAGAGGCACGGAGTATGCTCTTTCTTCCCAGGTGAGACCCTGCGACCATCTGAAAAGTTGTGTTTTGTTATGAAATACTGCTAAGTCCCATTGTTGGCCGGTGTTATAAGTAAGTCTGAAGGGTTTATCGGAACGATTTTTGACAGTAATTGTAAAGGTTGCTACTTCTCCGGCGTGTATTTCAGGGGTATCGGGAGTGATATAGTATGTAAGCTGAGGATGTCTTCCGTATGCAAAATCTCCGGAAGCATCTGCCTGAAGCCCTGAAAATATCAAATAAACAATAAGTGTGATTAAAAAAGCAGGTGAATATTTCATATTGTTAATATTACACTACCAAATTCAATGTGCAAAGTATATTTTTAAGAATTAAGAATTAAGAATGATGAATAAATAGATTGTTTAATTGACAGTTTTGCATTTGATTCTTATACTTAGTCATTATCTCGGTAAAAAATAGCTTGTGGGTACACCCACGGAGGGCAATATTTATGGAATTTTTCAACAAAAGAGCAGTGAAACGTTATTCGATTGCAACAGTTTTAATGTTTATATTTTCAATATTTGGCGGGTATGTGCCTACTGCAAGTGCCGCCGAAGTTACCATACAGGTTGACGGAGCTGCTTCACTCGAAGCACTTGGCACGGTCATACCTCAGGTAAGCAATCTTCAAAGCAAGATTCAGAGTGCTCAAAGCACAGTAAAGAGTTTAGAAGCCGTTTGCACGCCCATTCACGATGCCGTATTGCCCACAAACATGGAAGCTATGAGCATAGCAGAGCGCATGAAGGCGATTATATCGAATGCAAAATCGGTTTTAGGAAACACGCTTGAAAGCTCAACGGCCTCAGCAAAGGCCAAGGTTGCGCAAGGCGTTTCCCTTTCATCGCTTTCAAGAGAAGAACAAATTGCATTTGGGGTTGAGCAGCTTGGCGCTCAGGCAGCTAAGCTTGAGACCAATAGCACCACTTCCGGCATGGTATTAAAGGTCAAAGAAGTTCTTCAAAATGTAAAAGAAGTTTTAAATCGTGTTGTCACAGCCGTTAGGGGCAAAATTTTCGAAGTCGGTCAAAAGGCCGGCTTGATTGACGAAAACAAGATTTTTGAAGACGGCAAAGTTATTGACAAAAGCGAAAGCAAGTATGGTGCCAAAAAACAGATGTCTGACGAAAATTCAGGCGTAGCGGCATCGGGAAAAGCCATTGAAAAGCCCTCATTTGCCGGCAAATTGTCAAAAGGTGTGAGTGACGGCGTTGACGCAGCAAAAACTTCTTTAAAGAGCAGTTTTTCGTTTTCCAGTTTGCTTACAACCACAACCGTAGCCGTTGGAACGAATTTGGCCATCGACGTTATAAACGGCAATAAACCTTCTTTAAAGAAGGCCGTAAAATCTGTTGCGAGCCTCGAATTTGCCGGCAGTGTTGTCGGTTCTGCTCTGGGTGCTGCGGGCGGTCAGTTTGCGGGCACATTGGTAAAAACTTTTGTTCCCGGCATCGTCGGGAATCTAATTGGCTCGGTAATTCCGGTAATGTTCTCTTCGGCTTCGGGCCAGCTTTCAGCGAACTTAATCACCGGCATTAAAAATGGTGAATTTTCTGTTGCAAAAGCCTTCTCACAAATCGATAAGGTTGATTTAATAGGTTCATCAATAGGATCGACAATAGGTATGACCTTAGGTTCTGTCGTTCCGGTCGTGGGGCCGATTATTGGCGGGATTGTCGGAGGCTTTTTGGGCAGTAAAATCGCCAAATGGATTACAGGCGGTTCTTCAAGCCAAGTTAGCTCAGGCAAAGGCATAAATGCCATTGGCAACACTATGGTTGTTCCTGCCGGCGGAATAAGCATCGGCGGTTCAGCCAACGTGGGCGGCGGAGATACGGGCATCGTTGCGGCAGGCGGCGCGGCAGGGATAAGTCAGAATTTGAACGTATCACAACAAACAACAGGCAATTTTGAAGCATTAGAAACCGCACGCAGCAACTACTATAACGCTTATCTCGAATATAACCGCTTGATTCAGGCCAATGACATTGACGGTGCCAAAATAATGTTTAAGCAATTAAAAGTTTATTCTGATGAATATTCCAACTTAAAAAACAATTTGGGTAAGTAAGTATTTCTTTTGTACCATCTCACACTTTTCCCTCTCACGCGAGAGGGATTTTTTTTGGCACTTTTTTCGTAATAAATTATTACGAGAAATTTATTGAGAAGAAAAATGAGATTAAAAAATATCAGTCAACAAACTCTGAAAAAATATTTTCCATCTCGGCTTTAGCCAATTCAAGATCATCGTTAACTATGGTGTATTTGTATTTTTCTTTGTAGCTAAGCTCTTTGCGGGCGTTTTCGAGTCGATTTTTAAGAGATTTTTCGCTATCCATATTTCTTTTACGAATTCTGTTTTCGAGCTCTTCAAAAGAAGGAGGCAAAATAAATATCATTATTGCTTCGGGGTATTCGCCGTGAATTTTCATGGCGCCCTGGACATCTATATTTAAAACCACATGTCTGCCGCTATTCATTTCATCAGTCAAAAATTTTCTGGGTGTACCGTAGTAATTGCCGTGAACAGATGCCCATTCAGCAAAAGCGTTTTGCTTTATAGCAGTTTCAAATTCTTGAGAAGTGCAAAAATTATATTCTTGCCCGTCAGTTTCACCGCCGCGCGGAACTCTTGATGTTGTAGAAATGGAATAAACCACTTTAGGGGCGAACTTTTTAACTATATGATTGCACAACACAGTTTTACCGACCCCTGAGGGCCCGGAAACAATGAATAAATAACCCTTTTGGGATTTATTGTCTCTGTCATTCATAAATTACTGGTTATTTTTTTTAAGAATCAAAGATTTACCTGTCATTGATTCGGGTTGTTCAAGTCCCATTAGTTCAAGCACTGTCGGAGCGATATCAGAAAGTTTACCGCCGCTTCGCAATTCTACAGATGATCTGGATAACAAGCACAGGGGTACAAGATTAACCGTGTGTTCCGTAAAGGGCTCACCGGTTTCGTCAGAGACCATTTTTTCGGCGTTTCCGTGATCTGCAGTTATTATGCAACTGTATCCAAGATCATACGCGATCGGAATAATTTTTGACATGACCGAATCCACTGTATTAACCGCTTTAACAGCGGCTTCCATTATGCCTGTATGCCCAACCATATCACAGTTTGCGAAGTTCACTAAAATAAACGGGTAATCGCCGTTTTTAATCTTTTCAACTAAGTAATCGCATACTTCAAACGCTGACATTTCAGGTTTAAGATCATATGTTTTTACCTTTGGCGAAGGCACCATATATCTTTCTTCTTTTGGGAAAGGCGTTTCGTATCCGCCGTTTGCAAAGTAGGTTACGTGAGCGTATTTTTCTGTTTCTGCCAATCTGAGTTGGGCCAAATCATTTTTAGCAATGACTTCCCCAAGAACATCTGTAAGTCTTTGCTGCGGAAAAGCTACCGGGAACTTGAATTCATCCGCGTAATGAGTAAAGCTGACATACTTTACGCTCATTTCTTTACGCTGAAATTCTTTAAATTCGGGTAAAGTGAATACCTTTGTAATCTCGCGCATTCTGTCCGCTCTAAAGTTAAAAGCCAAGATTCCGTCGCCTTCGTTGATAAGAGCAACCGGCGTATTATTTTCTTCGATAATCACAGGCACTACGAATTCGTCCGTGACATTAACTTTGTAAGAGGCTTCCATTGCAACTACCGGGTCAGAGGCACGGTTTCCGACGCCCAAAACCATTGCTTGATAAGCTTTTTCCACTCTTTCCCAGCGGTTGTCTCTGTCCATTGCGTAGAATCTGCCCGAGATCGAAGCAATCTTACCGACGCCGATCTTTTGTGTTCTTTCAACGAGAGACCTTATAAAATGAACGCCGCTTGTGGGAGCGGTATCTCTGCCGTCTGTAAATGCGTGTATGAAAACTTTTTTAAGGCCCTTCTTTTTGGCCAATTTCAGTATTGCTTCAATATGATCGATATGACTGTGAACACCGCCGTCAGAAACGAGGCCGTATAAATGCAAAGATTTGTCTGCGGCGAGAAGTTGTTCTATGAGGTCATTAATAGCTTTGTTCTCAAAAAACTCTTCATCTTCGATTGATTTGTTTATGCGGGTAATATCTTGATAAACCACCCTGCCTGCGCCTATATTCAAGTGTCCGACTTCAGAGTTTCCCATCTGCCCCGCCGGCAAGCCTACGTCAAGACCTGAAGCGGCAATTTTTGTAAATGGACGTTCATGAAACAGCTTATTGATAAATTCAGGATCAGCCTGAGCGATTGCGTTGCCTTCAGTGACATCGGAGCAACCGAAACCATCAAGAACAACCAGTAAAACTTTGGATTTGATTTCCATTTTATAAACCTTATCAAAGATTTTCATAAACTTATGATTTCGGGATTATACCCGCGAAAGTCTAAGATTGTCAAATTCTAATAATTTCTGGGACATTATGTTTCCCTCAAACACCTACATTTTCTAGCCAACAATAAAGCAATCTTAAAAGCTATTACCAGCATGATCAGTGAAGAAAACGTAGTAAATAATGTGTGAGATAAAAAATGCTCGCCTCTCAACATCTGATATATTCCGGCAACCCATCCTGCAATCATGGCAAGAGCAAAAACATAAATTTTGCTTTTCTTCTCTCTATATAGAAAAATCAAACCTAATAATGCGAAGCCTGCTGTAGCATGTCCTGCAGGAAACCCCTTGGCACGCTTTAACTGAACAAAATCTTTTGGGTAAGGATCTATAATTCTTACATACGGATATTTTCCCCCATACCTCTGAACTTGACGCGGTATATAAACATTTGAAATCATTTTTCCAATTGAAACTGATGATGTAATTAGCGTCATAGATAAAAGCGCAGTAATAAGCCTAAGCTTTACAGAGCCTTTTCGCTTATTATAAAAAGCTTTTATCAATTTAATAATCAGCACTAAAGCCAAGACAATTACAACAGCTTTTAGACCGCTATAAAACATATAAGTAAGAGACTGTTTATGCAAAGTTCTGCTTATAATCCAGCTTTTAGAATCATTGTTGTAGAATAGATCCTGTATATACAAATCATAATCCGAATATTTTTCTGAAATTAATATAAAAAGCAAAATCAAAGCGTTGATAAAAACGCTTTTTCCTAATATCTTCATATCAAGATAGTTCATGCAACTACTTTATTTTCATATTGGTGCGCCATTCAGAAGCTTCTTGATAGTAAGCGATAGCTTCATCAATCTGACTTTGAAAAGCCGCAACATCTGATTTTTTCTCTGAATTTTTATAACACTCAATTTTTCTGCCCGGGCTCATGGTAACAAAACTTGCAGTAAGAGGTTTTAAAAGTCCTACATGCTGGTAGTTAGCAACAAAGCAAGTAGATTCATAATCGCTCTTCATAACATCTTTACCATAAAATCTTGAAACATAATTAAATTTCATTATTCCCAACACTGTTGGAACAGCGTCAATCTGACTTATCGGAGTGTTAATCTCTGCAGGTTTTACAATTGACGGCGCATAGATAATAAGCGGAACCACATGACTTTCAGGATTCAGCTTTAATTTTCCGGCACTAGACGGCCCGTGATCTGCCATAAAAACGAATATCGTGTTATCAAACCATGGTTTTGAAGAAGAACGCTTAACGAAATCTCCAATTGCATAGTCAGCGTATTTAACTGCGCCTTGACGACCAGATTTATAGGGAGGCAAATCTATTTTATTTTCAGGATATGTAAATGGCCTGTGATTCGATGTAGTCAAAATTACCTGCAGAAAGGGCTTATTTTTTTCACAAGATTTGTCAGCTTCTTCTATACACATAGTAAACAAATCTTCATCACAAATTCCCCATACTGTTTCGTGCTGAATTTTAATAGAAGCAGTATTCATTCTGTCTCTTACTTCGAAATCGTTTACTCTGAAAAATTCATTCATATTGTCAAAGTATCCGTAACCACCATAAATCCATTTGGTTTCATAGTCTTTTTCACGAAAAATTGAACCGATTGTATACAAATTTCCATTGTTGCGTTTTCTGACAATAGATGCCCCGGGTAACGGCGGGGCGCCTAAGCTCACCGATTCTATACCCCTGACGCTTCTTGTTCCATTTGCATAAGTTTTAGGAAAAAACATGCCTTCAGCTGCTAATTTTCTAAGGTTTGGAACAATATCATTGTTATTTGTCATGGACTTATCAAAATATTTCATGCCAAGACTTTCCATTAATACAATAATGAGATTAGCTTTTATTTCTTTTTCTGCCGGAGAAATTCTGCGCGCAATAGAGTTTTCATCTAAAAATTCTGCGTCATCTTGCTTAAGCTTGTCTTTAAGTATGTCTAGGTTCGATTTTTTTGAATTAACGATATAAAAATCTTTATAATTTATTTCGTTGTTTAAAAAAGCACTAAAAAAGCTATAAGCCCCATTTTTTGCCACTTCTACATTATAGGTGTTTTCACCTACAAGTTCGGACATTTTTATATCGAAAGAAAAAAATGACAAAACACATAAAAGCACTAGTACAATTGAATATTTTAATCTTTCCGCAAGTCTTGGAACAGGACTTTCACAAACAAGCTTTTTTCTGAACATAAAAGTTCCCAGAATTCCTACTAAAAGAACACCTAAAACAATCAGCGGCAACGAAAATGACTGAACAATATTTCCAATTACCTCGCGGGTATAAACAAGATAATCAACAGCAATAAAATTAAAGGTACATTCAAATTCGCTCCAGAATATAACCTCTGAGACAAGTGAAAAAAAGTTAATACTTGTAAAGACAAAAAAGATAATATAGGTAAAGATTTTATCTATTTTGCTTTTGTGTAGTTTTGATGGTAACAGTATTAAATACAAAGAATACGGCAACAGCATGTGAAGTCCGACAATTATTGTCTGAACAAACATTACCAGCAACATTTTTATAAAGATAACAAGTGAAAAATCAAATTTTGGAAAATCCACAAAAGTTAATATTAAATTTACCAGTATCTCGAAAATTAGTAACAAAAAAAGGAAAGGGACACAACGACAGGGAAGATAATTCAACTTTATTTTGCTAAGCATAAATTCCTTTAGAAAACACATATTTCAAATAAGAAACAGTCAATAAATAAAACTAATTTTTAGAGAAGGATTATATTAGCAAAACAATTAAAAACGCAACAAATAGATTTTATTAAATTCAAACTTTTTAGCTTCAACTATTGCACGTATTACCCATATCTGATAATCTGCCCCTATACTATCAATTAAGAGGCGGCAAATGGATTCACGAGCAAAAGCTTGTTTATATATATTACTATTTTTTTTCGTGGGGTTTATTTCTATCAATATCGGCTGTTCAGGCAGTTCAGGCAAAAGTTTGGTCACTGAAATAACAGGCGGCGATGACACCCCCCTTGGGCCCGGCACCCCTCCCATCGCTCTTTACGACAAATCTGTCGATTATAAAGTTGACACGAGAGCCGTAAGCCTCGACAACAACATGGCTATAAACATAGCTTCCGGCTCATTTGACGCAAAAGCAAAGCTTACCATTTTCAAATATGCCGCTACCATAGCTTCAACAACTTTGCCCAACGACTTCGCCGCCGTTTCAGAGCTATATAACGTAACATTTTTAGACGAAACCAACAAAACGCCGGCCGGCTTGCGTTTTTCGTTAAGCGGCCTTTCGCTTCCTATCATTAACTATTTGACTGTTCCCGCGACTATTACAATGCGCTTGGCTACTCCGCGCGAAGCCGGAGTCGAGTATTTTATAGCGGTCTCAAACGAGTATAATGCTTGGCGATTAGCGCCAACCACCGACCTAGGCACCGAACTTTCCACATTTGCTTCAAACATAAACGGCAATTACATGATTGTTAAGCGCATTGCAAATTTTACAGGTGCGCTCGACAAGCCCATGCAACTCAGCTTGTCGCGCAGTCAAATTGTAGCTTCGGCCTCAGAGGTGATAGAGCGAAATGTTGACATTTCTTTATCTCTGGCCACCAAAGACGGCATATCTTTTAATCATTCAAACAGTTCGCTCTCTATAAACCTGTTTGCTAAATCAGATTTCA
>MWDD01000035.1 GCA_002070375.1 bacterium ADurb.Bin157
AAGGTGTGAGTTTGACCTCTAAAGTTAAATGTACAGGTTAAAGAGTTGTATTTATCTTGCTTAAACTCAGTCTTGAATTTGTTCGCCAAAACGTCTAGAGCCCAAAAACCTGCATTATGTCGTGTAAATTCATATTCGTTTCCCGGATTTCCGAGGCCTGCGATTATCATAATTTCTGTACCCAAGCGTAAATTTTTATAAATTATACCATAAAAGGCTTAAATAGTGTATTATGCTTAGGTTAAATCTTTATGCCTAAAATTTATGTTTGATTGACAGTTTACCTTTATATTCTTATAATTTAGACAATCGAAAAAAAACTGAGCCTGTTACGGCCTTGGAGGTTATGCACGATGAAACGCAGTATTATGTGTTTTTTGGTATTTATCTTTCTTTTTTCTTGTTCTTCAATTTTCGCTGAAAACCCTCTTGTAGTGCTTGATGCGAAGCTTGAAATACTGTCGGGGCAGGTTAAGTTGACTCGCGTGGGCAGCACTAAATCAGATGTAATAAGTCGTTCTTGTCAGTTGTATGCCGGTGATTTACTTGAGACATTAAAAGAGTCTAAGACTGTGTTGACTTACACCGATGGTACCACCATGAGAATCAAAGAAAGAACTCTTGTAGAGGTTCAACCAACCAGTATTCGAGTTTTTAAGGGTAAGACTTGGTATAAATTCACAAAGCGCGGAAGCGAATTCAGAATTGAGACTCCGTCGCTTGTTGCAGGTATTAGGGGTACAGAATTTGAAGTCGCGGTTTCTTCACGCAAAAAAACTTCTGTTTCTGTGTTTGAAGGAGCTGTTATTGCTAACAGTAAAGTTCCGGGCAAAGGCGTTTTGTTAACTGCCGGTCAGGCTGTTAGTTGCGATAAAAACAGAACTTTGAGCAATAAGTTTAATTTTAATCTCGAAGAGATGCGAGCTGACTGGAGTGACAAAGAATGGCAGAGCTCTGCTAAAACTGACATTAACAGCATTTTCATAAATTATTTAAACTTCAAAAATGAGTTTGGCGAAAATGACCCCAGAACCATAGAGGTGAAAGAGGCCTTAGATAAAGCAAGAAGCCAAGAAAAATAATATATTTTGAACAAAAAAAAGAATTCGGGTTAAACTCCCGAATTCTTTTTTTATTATTTAAATATTATTTGTTCATAAAATTGTAAAATATGCCGAAATAAGAGGGTAACTAGTTCTATTGACTTGTAAGGGGAATTAATATGAAAAAGGTCTTTAAAACCCTGTTTTTGGTAGCTATGACATTTGGCGCGATAAATACAGGCTTTGCAGCAGAATCAGCCGGCCAGGCCGGAGCTTATTTGAAGATGGGTGTCGGTGCTCGTGCTTTGGGCATGGGAAGCGCTTTTACTGCGGTTGCCGATGATTCTACCGCGTCTTTCTGGAACCCGGCAGGTCTTGCGAAATTGAATCGTGACCAAGGTTCGTTCATGCATGCAAACCTTACTCTTGATCGTGAGTATAATTTTTTCAATTATGCGCATGTGCTAAAAGATAAAAACGGTAAAAGAAAAGGTGTTGCTGCAATTTCACACATTCGTTTCGGGGTTGACGGAATTCCGGAAACCAGAGTTGACAATGCCGGAAACCCGGTGATGACAGACGACGGGAAATATGTGAAGATATTCAGTTATTTTGAAGATTCTGAAAAGAATACCTATGCGTCTTATGCAAAAAGTTTCGGTGACAAATTCCATGCCGGTGTTAACGTTAAGTATTTGAAACAGGAATTATTTGATAAAAGAGCAGACTCGTGGGGTATGGATTTCGGTTTAATGTATGATTACAACAAAAAGACGACTTTAGGCCTCAGTGTCAGAGATCTCGGAGAAAAATTAGAATGGGATACAGATTCGAAGGCGAAAGATAAGGTTCCGGTGACTACAACCTTTGGTTTGGCTCATCGGTGTAATGACAAGCTTACTGTTGCTGCCGACTTTAACAAAGTTGAAGATATGGATTTAAAAGTTTTTGCAGGTGCTGAATATTGGATTCAAGATTTTGCGGCGCTCAGGGTGGGTTCTCATGACGGTGATTTGACTCTTGGTGCGAGCTTTAAGCGCGATGCATGGCGTTTTGACTATTCTTTTGCTGATGAAGAACTTGGTGATGCTCACAGAATCTCTGCTTCAAAAGCTTTTTAATGAAGAATTACCCAATTACAAGTCTGTTGTGTGATTAAGGCGTGATAATTTTGTTTAAAGAGGCAGTTTATGGAAGTAAAAATTGATGTGAGGCCAAGATCTAAAAATGTGATGTTAGTTGCCGTTCGAGGCAAAATTGGCTCAGAAACTGTCGAAGTATTTAAACAAGAGCTTGAAAAGATTGTTTTGAGTGGCAACACTCGATTGATACTGGGTTTAAAAGAAGTAACTTATTTGAATAGCACGGGTTTGGGAGTTCTGGCTTCGATGCTTAGGCTTGTCAGAAAAGAAAGCGGCGATATTAAGCTTTTTTCTTTGGCTCCGGGAGTTAAGGAGCTGTTTAATATAACTCGCTTATCAAGCATATTTGAGATTTATGAAACTGAAGAAGAAGCTTTAAAGGCCTTTTAGAATGACTAAACTTTTTCTTTTGTTGGGTAATCCGGTGTCGCATTCCTTAAGTCCGTGTTTTTGGAATAAAACTTTCAAAAAATTAGGTATAGATGCGACATATGTTGCACTTAAGGTGGAAGAAGATGATATTAACGTTGCTTTACATGGTATTAAAGCACTTGGTGTAAGTGGTATAAACGTAACTATACCCTATAAACAGGCAGCTGCCAAAGTTTGTTCAGTGTTGCACGGGGCAGCTTCTGTTATCGGTGTTGTGAATACTCTTAAGCCGGGTAAAAATGGGTTTGAGGGTTGGAATACAGATTATTACGGTTTGAGATCTGTATTAGGCGGTTTTGCCGGGTTTGAAAATGCTCTGGTGATAGGTTCGGGTGCATCTTCTCAGACAGCTTTGCAGGTCTTGTCTGAGATAAAATGTAAACAGGCTTATCAAATTGCGCGAAAATATTCCGATACTATATGTGAAAAAAATAATGAAATGTATTTGACAAAATTTGCGTGGAATAGTAAAAACTTTGCATATTCGGTATCGGAATCTGATATAATCATAAACACTACTCCGCTGGGGTGGAAACCTGAAGACGATATTCCTGAGCTAAGGACTTATCTGACATCTGATAAGACGTATATGGATTTTAATTATTCTTCTTGTTCAAGCTTGATACAGGCGGCGTCTGAGAAGAATTGTAAAGTTGTTGACGGCTTAGAGTTGTTGTTAAGGCAAGGTATGGAATCTTTCAAGATATTTACCGGGGTTTGCGTTCCCGATAATATAATGAGAGAAGCTCTTTATAGTTGTGTAAGATAATTTATAGGCTTGATATTTTTGTTAATTTGATGCATTATTTCTGAGAAAGAAATAAGGAAGGAACTGTGCACTAATGAATCAACCCATGCCCGGTCAACCAGGAGCACCCATTAGACCAGGTGCCGGAGCCCCTCCGACTCCACCGGCCCCTCAATCTGTAGGAGCAGGCGGCGCAGGCGGTGCAGGTGGTCCGGCGGGTGGTCCTCCAAAACCGTCGGTTGCCGGAAAAAAATTGCGTCTCGGCGACGCCCTTATCTCTGAAGGATTAATTAACGAAGAACAACTGATGCAGGCTCTTGCCTTGCAGAAAAAAAGCGGTAAAAGGCTTGGTAATGTTCTTGTTGAAATGCATCTTGTCACTGAACAAGATATTGTTCAAATTCTGTCAAAACAGTTACGAATCCCCTTTATTGATCTTTCGAACTATTTGATTGATCCTGTCTTTGCAAAGCTTATTCCTGAGCATATTGCCAAAAGACATCTTTTAATACCGATAAATAAGGTTGGCAATAAGCTGACCGTTGCAATGGTTGACCCATTGAACATCATCGCCATAGATGATATTCAGTTGATGAGCGGCTTGATGGTCAAGCCTGTTGTGGCAACACAGAGTGATATCAATAAGGCTCTTCAAGATGCTTATGGCGCTGTTGCTCAGCAAGATAAACTCATGGATGACCTTGAGGATATCGGCACTGCTGATGAAGACGGGGACCTTGACGGTCTTGGTGAGCTTGGCGAAAACGATGCGCCTATCATACGACTTTGTAACTTAGTTATTTCTCAGGCAGTTCAAAACGGAGTTTCCGATATTCATATCGAGCCTTTTGAAAAGGAACTCAGAATCAGATACCGTCAAGACGGTATGATGTTTACCGCGATGAATCCTCCTAAAAAGGCTACTGCAGCTATTACGTCTCGTATCAAAATCATGTCTTCTTTGAATATTGCTGAAAAGCGATTGCCTCAAGACGGTCGTATTAAAATAAAAGTTTCAAACAGAATGATCGATCTTCGCGTTTCGGTGCTTCCCGTAATCTGGGGAGAAAAGATCGTTATGCGAATTCTTGACCAGACCTCATTGAAAGTTAACCTGGAAGACCTAGGTTTTGAACCAAAGACTCTTGAAAGATTTAAAACAGGTATTGCCTCACCCTACGGAATCATTTTGGTCACAGGGCCTACCGGGTCAGGGAAAACAACAACTCTGTATTCTGCTTTGACTTCGGTTAACTCTATCGATACCAACGTTATGACAGCGGAAGACCCGGTTGAATATATGTTGCACGGAGTAAATCAGGTTCAGTGTAAACCCGAAATCGGATTAACATTTGCGGCTGCATTGCGTTCGTTTTTGCGCCAAGACCCTGATGTAATCATGGTCGGTGAAATTCGTGACTTTGAAACGGCAGAAATTGCTATTAAGGCCTCTATGACAGGTCACTTGGTTCTCTCTACTTTGCATACAAACGACGCTCCCGGCACCATTGGTCGTATCGTAAACATGGGTATTGAACCCTTTATGGTTACTACTTCTGTTATTCTTGTTCAAGCCCAGCGTCTTGTCAGAAAGATTTGTAAAGATTGTAAGTATGAGCTTAAACCAAGGGTTGAGCAAATCAGTCAGTTCGGTATAACGCCCGAATTGCTTAGACGTCTTGATTTGCCTCACATAAATGAAAAAAATATGCTTTTCTATAAGGGTAAAGGCTGTGAAACATGCGGCAACTCAGGAAGCAAAGGCCGTATGGGCGTTTACGAAGTTATGATGATGTCTGAGCGTCTCAGAGACATTATTTTGAACGGCGGTTCAACTGATGATATCAGAAGACAGGCAATTGAAGAAGGCATGCTCTCACTTCGCGAATCAGCTCTCAGAAAAGCTCTTACCGGAGTTACTTCTCTTGAAGAAGTTGTTCGCGTCACAATGAGCGATCACTAAAAACTTGGGGTTTAAACTATATGTTCGTACTTAATGATTTATTAAATCTGGTTATAGAAAACGGTGCATCAGATCTGCACCTGACTGTGGGTACACCACCGGTAATACGAGTTGACGGTGAACTTATCCAAACTGACTTAGATGTTCTGACACCCATGGATACCAGATCATTGATTTATAATATGCTTACTGCCGAACAGCAGAAAGAGTTTGAAGAAAATTTCGAATTAGACCTTTCTTATTCAGTTCATGGCTTTGGGCGTTTTCGCGTTAACGTGTACAAACAAAGAGGTTGTATCGGAGCAGCATTTAGAATTATTCCGACCAAAATACCTACTTTAGAAGAACTTAGATTGCCTGAAAAACTTAGGGATTTCACAAGAATGAGAAAAGGCCTTGTTCTGTTTACCGGTCCGACCGGTTCGGGTAAGTCTACTTCTCTGGCTTGTTTGATAAACATAATAAATGAAACTCGTCGTTGCCATATAATTACTATTGAAGATCCAATAGAATATCTTCATTACCATAAGCGTTCGGTTGTAAATCAGCGTGAATTACACATCGATACAAAATCATTTAATGAAGCATTAAGGCGCGTTCTTCGCGAAGACCCGGATGTTATATTGGTCGGTGAAATGCGTGACCTAGAGACGGTTGCGGCGGCTTGTACAATGGCAGAGACAGGTCACTTAGTTTTCGGAACTCTTCATACCACAGATGCAGCACAAACCATAAATCGTATTATAGACATGTTTCCGCCTCATCAACAAGGGCAGATCAGATCTCAGCTTTCGTTTGTTTTAAGAGCCGTTGTTGCTCAGCAACTGCTCCCTATGGCAAGCGGAAAAGGGCGTGTCGTTTGCAATGAGATTTTGGTTGGAAATCCTGCCGTCGCGAACTGTGTCAGAGAACAAAAAATATCCGGGCTTTATACAATTATGCAGACAAGCCATGAAGAAGGCATGTTGACCTTTGAAATGTCTTTGCGTGACCTGTATTTGCGCGGTGACATAACTCTTGAAGAAGCAATGGTTCACACAATGCATCCTAAAGAACTGGAAAGAATGCTTAAGAGCGCCTAAAATTATGTACAGAACTCATCTGTTTGGCTCTTGACAAAACTGATATAAAGTATTAAGCTAAAGACAGCGAAGGTTTTTTTTATTTTTATTCTTGTCCTAATTTTATTCAAGGAGTTTTCTTATGAAGAATCGAAAAGGTTTCACTCTTATCGAATTGATGATCGTTATCGCGATTATCGGTATTCTGGCTGCTATGGCTATCCCTAACTTCAAAAAGGCCCGTGAACAGGCTCGTGAAAAAGCATGCTATTCGAACATTCGTGTTCTTTTAGGTGCCGTTGAAATGTACAACATGGACCACTCAGTGCCTCTTGAAACACCCGACCAGAGCAAACTTACCGGCGCCAATGGTTATCTTAAATCTTCAGTTGAGTGCCCCGAAAGTGGCGGAAAATATGAAGGTTCCAACTTGAGCAAAGACGGTCTGCTTTCTTGTTCTATTCACGGTACTGTTGACGGCAGCGTTGCCGGCAAGTAATGATTTTTTTGTAATCAAAATAAAAAGAGCGGCTTTGAAGTCGCTCTTTTTTTCTATAGCTAAATGTTAGAAATCCCTGGAATATACAATTTATTTACTTTGGTCTTTTTTGTTTTCGGCAGCTTACTCGGAAGTTTCAGTAATGTCGTAATTTTCAGAATGGCTTCAGGTGCTTCTGTTATATTTCCTCCGTCTGCTTGCCCAAAGTGTAATCACAGATTAAGCGCAACTGATTTGTTTCCTGTAATCAGTTGGCTTTTTTTGATGGGCAGATGCCGATATTGCAAGGCTCCTATTTCTTGTCAGTACCCCTTGGTTGAAGCGGCTATATCTTTAATAGTCGGCTTTAGCTTTTATCGTTACGGCTTGACTCTCGGTTTTATTGCTATGGCTTCGGCACTGACCATTTGGTTTATCGGGTCAGTTATTTTTTTGCGCAATGAAGTAAATAAGCCTAATCCGTTTATTTGGGCTCTTGCCTATTATGTCTTACTTGTTTTTACTCAAAACCCGGTTTTAACAATAAATGAAGCGCTTATATTTTTTGTTATAGCTTCATTTTGCGGACTGCTTGCGTGCCGTGGTAGCTCATCAGCTGTGTTTGCCGGGTGGTTTGCTCTATCTTTTATGTCAATGTGGGCAATGAAAAACATGTCTTTTTACATACCGGGCTTGGTTTTTTTGATCTTAGCGGCAACTTTTGGTACAGAGAAACTATCTAAGACATCTCGTGTGTTATTTTTTACAGCACAAGTCTTGATTATTGGTTATAAAGCCATAGTATAGCTTTTAAGCGGCTATGTGTTTAATATAATATTCCGCTTCTCTGGCAAACTTAGATTCAGGGGCTATTTCAGTTATTCTTTTAAATCTGTCGGCGCTTGTAACTATACCCAGCTCAAGCTCCAACTGTCCTAATCTAAGCAAGGTTTCGGGTGTTTCTTCGCCAAGGTCAACAGCATGTTTAAGCGCTTTTTGTTCTTCGGTTTTATTATTGGTTTCTCTGTAAACACTTGCCAAATTTATATAGATACCGGTGTATTTATCATTAAACATCAAAATTCTTTGATATTCTTCAACGGCGTTTTTATAAGATTTTTTATGGCAGAAGAGTTCTCCGAGTATTTTGTGTCCTTCTAAATTGCCCGGGTGCTGTCTGAACATTGAGCTGAGAGTTTTTTCTGCTTTATTGTATTCAGATAGTTTTATTAAACATGAAGCAAGTTTTAAGTAGAATTCAGCTCTCTGAGGTGCTAACGTGATTAAACGGCTATAAATTTCTGCCGCCATGTCAAATTCTTCAATTACCTCATAGAACTCAGCCAAGCATTTTTTATAAGGTACATTGTTTTCATCTGTTTCACAGAGTTTTTCCATTGTGACAACAGCACGGTCAAAGTCTTCTAATTTAAAGAAGCATTGAGCTGACAGATACATTGCCCGTTCAGTCAAGTCAGCTTTTCTCATGGCAAATCTAAAGTGGTTTATTGCCGCTGCGTATTTTTTTTGTCTGAAAAAGCAGTTAGCTAAATTAAAATGCGCATCAAATGCTCCGGGGTTGTTGTTGAGTATTTTTTTAAAATATGTAGCTGCTTCTGTTATGCTATTCTTTTTTAGCAACAAAAGGCCTAACGAAAATGCTGCTGTTTCAAGTTCGGGAAAAGCCTCTAATAGCAGCTTATATTGTATTTCAGCTCCGTTCAAGTCTCCATGTTTTCTCAGTTGTTCGGCAACCGCGAGCCTTATTTCATATTTGTCGGGTGCGGCGTTAGCTGCAAGCATTAAAAAATGAATTTGTTTTGAGATGTTGTTGTTTTGTTCATTTAGGCTTGCCAGTGCTATAAAAGCCGGAACATAACCCGGTTTGAGTTCTAATACTCGTTCAAGTAAAAAATTGGCTTCTTCGGTATCGTTTGTTTTTATATAGCAATTGGCGCAGTCGACCATGATTTTAACATTATCGCCGGACTCTTTTAAAAGCTTTTTGAGAATAGACTTTGCCTCTTCAAACTCTCCGTTACGCAAATAAAGCTTTGCCAATCTGTATGACAGATCGGAATCATTGGCGTCATTTAAGCTTTGTTTTTGAAACAGCCCAGTTAGTTCAGCCATGCTTTTTGGGCTTTCAAGCATAATAATTGCCTCGCTTTATATTTTTATATACATAATCTATCGGCATAATCTCATAATATATGATAGAATTATCGTGCGAATTTATTTGAAAGCACAAGCACAAACATGAACAGAATTATTCGGGCTATAATATTTTTCAGCTTAATAAAACTATCATTATTCCTTGCTAATTTACCTTTGAATTATGTGGCTCTTTGGCGCACAGGCGAAGCAAATGTATTACCTGTTGTTTGCAAGTTATTAATGTTTGTTTTGATTGGTTTTGTTTTGTTTTTGTCCGGCCGTGAATTTAATAAATCAACGTCTTCTTTGCAAAATAAGACTTTGTTGTCTATCGCTTTTATTTGGTTCTTTCAAGCTTTATTTACTAACAGGCCATTTTTAGACTATAATTATCTGTATTTTCTTGATAAGGGAATGCTTTACGGCGAGGTCTTCTTAGACAACTTTGTTGTCGACATGTTTTTCGATTGCCCGTTTTCCGTTTTTTGGGCTATATTTTTGCTGTTTTCTTACGTTGTTTTGAATAATTTCAAGCTGAATCGCTATTTAATCTATCTGTTTATTTTGCCCTTTTTACATTTAAACTACATGTTTAACGATTTAAATGTGATATTTACTATTGCCACAAGCACTGTTGCCATATTTGCCATGTTGTGTAAAAACAAATTTTGCTCTGCCAAATATCCTAATATGCTTTTAATAATAAGCTTTGTTTCGGTAAGTTATTATTACTATAACTCAAATGTTAACAACAAAGAGTTTTGGTTGCATTTTTATGTATCCGCCTTTGTGTTTATTTTTACTTTAATCTTTTCTAAAATGTGTGAGAAAAACAATGCTCACGCTCTTAGCTGGATCTCTTTTGCATTCACGCCTTTGTTTTTGAGTCATGTCGTTTTTGGTTTACAGAGTCGGTTTTCTCTGTATTCTGCTTGGCTTTATTCATTCACTTCATTGGGAAACATTGCTTTTGTTGTTTTATGTTTATCCATGTTGGCGGGCATTGCCGGTTTGGCAGTTCCCTGTTTCAAAAACCGACTTTTTTCTTTGTCAGTTGTATTAACCGGGCTTATTTATGTAACAGACGGCGTTATGTTTTATGTCAGCAAGCTTAAAATAGGTAAAGAGACCTTATATTGGCTGGCAAATATGAATAATATTTGGGTAACTTTTAAAACAGGAATGAGTTTTGTACCTATTCAAATTCTTATATCTATAGTTTTGATTTTTATTTCATTTATTTGCTTTTCAAAAAAAAGCACCGACTTTATTATAAAGAATCCGGCATTAAAAAATGTATTATTTGGCGCTTTTCTTATGTCTCAGATACTTTCGGGGCTAGTACATGCAAGACCGCATTTGCCTCTCATTTTGAAAGACCCTTTTATTGAAGTCTTAGCAATATTTGATTTTTCTGACAAGAATACGGAAACAGTTTCTTTTGATGAATTAGAGCAAGGTTTTAAAAATAGCGGTATTGTACTTGTAAAACATGAACCGAGAACTGCGACCTCAAGTGCCGAAGAAAAATTTAATTTAATATATGTTACATTAGAATCAGTTCACTGGCGTTATTTGAATATGTTTAACGACCCGGTAACCTGGCCTGAAATGTCTAAGTACAAAAACCGCATGACGATTTTTCCTAATTTTTATTCCAATTTTCCTGAGTCAAGCAACGGTGATTTTTCCTGTGTGACCGGTTTATACACTGCAAATGAGATGTATTTGCAAAAAATTAATGCATATACTCAGCCTACTATGGTCGAAGAACTGAAAAATAATGACTATTATTGTGCTTATATTTCGTCAGGCAGCGTTGTTGACGGCAATGCAATCGCTCTTATCAATTCCCGACCTTTTGATTTGATTTATGATTTAAGCAATATGCCCGGAGTAACTAAACAGGATTGTTGGATGTGGGGTGTTATTGAATCAAAGACTATCGAGGTCATTATTAACGAAATTCAGGGTAAAAAAATACAAGAGCCATTTTTTATCTGGTATAGAACTCTGTATCCACATGCTCCTTTTCCTGATTTGTCCGGGAACAGCCTTACTGCTGAACAGATGTTGGCAGATACGCAGGTTGCCCCTTATAAAGAGGCTTTAAAATACTTGGACAAACAATTGGCGGAGCTTGTGAATAAGATTGACGGTATGTCACTGAATAAAAAGACCATAATTGCATTAGTCAGCGATCATGGAGAGATGCTCGGAGAAATAGGCCCGAGAGGGCACGGTTTATATGTTACACCCGATTTGACCAATGTTCCGTTTATTCTGATACACCCTTATGAACAGGGTTTTAAAATTAATCGTTCGACAGGTTCTCAAGTTGATGTGCTTCCGACTTTATTAGATTACATGAACATAGAATCTTCTTGCAAAAGGTATTCGCAAGGGCAATCGCTTATTTCATACGATTATACGAGACGCCCGGTTTATATATCCTCTATAAGCGCATACGGAATAGTTGAAAACGATTATTACTTTGAGTTTCCTGACAAAAATATGCCCGAATGTAATGTTTATAAAATAACTGAAGGTGTTGATAATAAGGCTGTTTATACAAAAGTGGAGGGCTGGGCTTCTGAGGACATGAAAGAAAAACACGCCGGTGTGGCGCGTTTTTATAAACTTCAGAGAATGTTTTTAAATAAGCTATAACGCTTGAATTGTTGATACAAGTGACTTTTTATCGGTCGAATTAAAAAATGCCGAGCCCATTACAAGAATGTCAGCGCCGGCTTCAACAACTTTCTTTGCATTATCGGCATTTATTCCGCCGTCGACTTGAATCAAAGTTCTGAGCTTTTTTTCTTTTATCATGGCTTTGAGTGATCTGATTTTGTCGATTATCGGTTCAATTAATTTTTGCCCGCCGAAGCCCGGGTTTACAGTCATTATCAAGACTTGATCGCACTCTTCAATAACATTTTCTATTGCGCAAAGGGGGGTTTGGGGGTTAAGAGTAATGCCTGAAGCTATTCCCATTTCTTTTATGGCTGCAAGGTATCTGTGCGAATGGTTACAGGCTTCAATGTGGAAAGTTATTCTGTCGGCTCCGGCCTTTTTATATTCTTCTAACCATCTTTCGGGTTGTTCAATCATTAAGTGAACATCGAAAACCATTTTAGAGTGAGGCCTGAAACTTTTAATAATCGGAGGCCCAAATGTTAGATTAGGCACAAAATGGCCATCCATTACGTCTATGTGAATCCAGTCCGCATTTGAGTTTTCGATAACTTTAAGTTCCTCGGCCATTTTTGAAAAATCAGCCGAAAGAATTGATGGGGCTACGTAAGTGGTCATTATTTAAGAATCTCCTGTTACCAAAAAAGAATTAGGGCAACCATTATTGCGAGCAAAATTCCCATGTAAATTACGGGATTCTTAAGGCTGTATCCTTCTTCTTGCCATTCCAAGGCTTTTTCTTCCTTGTCAGAAACACTTTGTGGTTTTACTAGTCTAAGTGTCGGTTTTTCAGGTTTTTTGGCGGTGTTTTCGGGGTAATTCAAAGTTTCGCCAAAATTGTCGGAATTATTTGTAACAAGTGCGAGGTTTCCGATTGTTTTGTATTCCGCTGAACCGATAACCGGGTTATCATTTGACTCTTGCGATTGACTGAGCGCAACCGCAGTATTTTTCCCCTTCATGGTCGGGGCAGAAAAAGACGGCAATACATTAGAGACACCATTAAGAGCGTCTAACACTTGTGATGCAATGCAGAGCTGTTTTTTGGACGTTTTATTGTTTTGTGTTCGCATTTTGCCGGATAATTGCGAAAGTGCGATCAGGTATTCTTCGTGGTTTTTAAATTTTGTGCTGCTGTCTCTTGAGATTGTTTTTCTTATAAATTCGACAATATTGCATATTTGCTGTGGTGCCATGTCGATGTGTCTTATTCGAAGCTGTTTTTCTAATTTCATGTCCCAGAGCTCGTTTAATCCGCCTCTGGTTCTTATGGGTGATTCCCCGGCCAAAAGCTCATAGAGTGTGATTCCCAAGAAATATAAATCTGAATGCAGCCCTGTATTTTCTGTTTTTGCATTTGTGCCGGCGATGGATTTGAGTCTTGGCTGCGTGAAAGAGAGCAGCTTGATTTTGCCGTCGTTGCTTCGAAGCACGTTTGAAAGCTTAATTGTTCTGCATTCAACGTTATGATCAGATGCAAATTGCAGTATTGTTCCCAGGTCTTGAACTGTTTTTAAACAGTCATTGAACGGCAATACGGATTCTTGCAAAACTTTATTCAGTTCGACCCCTTTGAATGGTGTAGAAATCATATAGGGTCTTTTTTCATACATGTCCACATCGAGAATTTCTGCGATAAGAGGGTGTGATAGGCTCGCAAAAGCTTTAACTTCATTTGAGAACCCATTAACAATGCCGGGGTTGGCAAGCATTTCGGTTTTCATTATTTTAATAACAACCGTTGTGCTTGTTTCGAGCTCGGTTGCGGTAAATACTTCATACATTCTGCTTTCGGAAAAAGCACTTTCAATTTTATATTTACCGTTAATTATTTCACCAATCATATTTGCCTCCGGCTAACTTCAGTCAATTTTTAATTCTTCTATCGGAACGTCATTTATATAAATCTGTACTTTAGTATTCGGCACAAATGGTACCTTTACATTAACAAGATCTAAAGGTTTATGTGCTGCAGAATAAATTTGTTTCCTGCCTGATTCGGTTATATGTATTATTTTAAGCTCTTTTGGCATAAAACCGTCAGGCATCATATAAGAAATTTCTTTTTCGGGAATAGCCATCGTGAGTCCCGAGGGTGATTTTGGACTTATTAGCGGCGGCGGCGTGTTTACTGCGTCTAAAGGCGTGTTAGCGGCAGTTGTGTGGTTTGTTGTCGGGCTAACCGGGGTGTTTGCGGTGTTGATAATTGCTGTGTTTTGAGGTGTTACCGGTGCAACCTGCGGGATGGGTGCTTTTTGCATGGGTGTTAAGGCTTTAAAGCCGCTCATATCAGCTTTTGCTGTGGCAAAACCATCGTAAATTTCAAACAGTTTCAAATCATCGGGTGTCGCCGAGCCTTTGTCGTTCCCCGAAGATATGAGTATGTTTACCGTATCACCTTTTCTGAGGTGAGAATATGGAGCGGGACTCGTTGAAATTATTCTGAATCTTGCTCTTCCTTTGTCTGTAGTAGAGAACACCTTGCCAAGATTAAACCCCCAAGTTTTAAGTCTTGATTTTGCTGTTTCAAGAGAAACTCCCGTAAGGTTTGGCAAAGGAAGTGTTTCAGGTTTTACTCCGAGGCTTATAAGAAGATCAACGTTTTTGTTAATCCCGTATTCTTCAGAGGGCATTGGCGACTGTCCTACAACCCTGTCGGGTGGAACATCGGCGGAAAAGACGTAGGCACGATTGCCCGTATTCAGTTGAGCGTTTAAAAGAGCAACCTCAACTTCCCTTATGGCGTTACCGACAAGGTCGGGCACTATTACTTTTTGTATACCGAGCGAAACAGAAAGAAATATCTGTTTTCCGGGTTTTACAACAGTATGTGGTTCGGGAAATTGTGCGATAACGTGATCTTTAGGCAGTTTTGGATCGAATTTTTCATCTCTTCGAACTATTTCGAGCCCTTCGGGTTTCATTTTCATAACTTCAACAAGGTGCTTTCCCCTGAAGTCCGGAACAACAATAGTGCCGCCTCGGTTAAAAAAATCGTTGAGTTTATTATAAGCCATGTAGACTGCTCCAAATCCAATAATTGTCATTATTGTAATTAGCAGAGTCATTTTAATCATAATAGCCAAACAAGATTCACCGGTTTTTTTAGCCATAATTCAATCCAATCAAATAATTAGTCTTTTTGTGTTTTTCCGGAAAGCTGTCCGCAAGCCGCCAAGATATTCTGCCCGTGAGAGCTTCTTACCGTTACCGCTATTCCGGCTTTTTTTAGTTCCTTTTTAAATTCTTTTTCGTTTTTATCTGAGGCCGCTTCAAATTCACATTCTTTAAAGTTGTTGAATCTGACTAGGTTTACATGCACTATGAGTCCTTCGCAAAAGTTAATTAAGTTCATCAAATCGTTATACTGGTCGTTTGTGTTTTTAAGAAGCACAACTTCCATTGTTACTCTTCTTCCTGTTTTTGAGCAGTATTCGGTCAATGCTTTTTTTAACACATCTAGGGGGAACTTTTTATTCATAGGCACCAGTTTGTCTCTGGCATCATCATTTGCAACGTGAAGTGATACGGCTAAGTTAACTTCTCCGGGTCTGTTTATCAGCTCAAGTATACCTTGTACATGCCCTGAGGTGGATATTGTTATTCTTCTTGTTGCTAATCCCAGCCCTTTGGGGTCTGTCAGAATGTCTATCGATCGGTAAAGTTCTTCAGAGTTAAAGAAAGGTTCGCCCATTCCCATATATACAATGTTGGTAGGTTTTTTTCCTGTTTTTTTTACCAAAACCATTACTTGCAGAACGATTTCTTCGGCAGACAGATTTCTTGTAAAACCCTGTTTGCCTGTTCTGCAAAAAAGACATTTAACCGGGCAGCCTACTTGAGTTGAAAGGCAGAAGGTCATTGTATTGTTGCCCGGAATTGCTACGGCTTCTATTAGTTCTCCGTCAGATAACTTTATAAGAGCTTTCCCGGTTTGGTCGGCTTTATCAACTAAGTATTTTTCTACCGGCGGTAATATTTTAGAGTAAACTTCTTTTAGTTTTTTTATATCGCTCTCAGAAATATTAGACATTTCATCGAAAGAAAAAACAAATTTTTTAAATATCCAGTCTCTGACTTGATTCGCTCTGAAAGCGGGCATATTAAGTTCTGTTAAGGTTTTTGCGAGGTCTTCAAAACCGGAGGAAAATAAACATTTGGTCATAATTATTACCTTTCTAGTGATTCATCGGCAAGTTTGCGCGACAAACCCAGATGTTTTTCTTTAAGCTGAATAGATCAGGTAATTAATGGTTAAGATTAAATTTATCTAACATTTCGCCCATCATTTGAACTAATGTAAGCAGTTCTCTTGTGGTTGCCATATATTGCCTGATGTGTGAGAGTTGTTCGTTGACGGCTGAAGCAACTCTTTTTGTTCCTTCAGAGGTTATTTTTGTGGCTCCTGATATGCTTTCAATGCTTCCTCTGAGGGAATCTATGTTTTGAGATTGTTCTTTAGATGCAGTGCTTATGTCTTGTATCATTCTGTTAACATTCGCTACTGAAGCAACTATTTTATCAAGGTTGTTGCCGGCTACGTTAGCTATGTTAACGCCTTCAATAACTTTTGATGCTCCTCTGTTTATGGTTTCAACAGCTTTTCCTGTTTTTAGAAGCATTTCTTTAATTTTTTTGCCAATATCTTCAGCGGCTTCTCCGGATTCTTCGGCAAGTTTTCTGACTTCTCCCGCAACAACAGTAAACCCGTGTCCGTGTTCACCTGCTCTTGCAGCTTCTATTGCTGCGTTTAATGCAAGCAAATTTGTTTGATAGGCAATGTTGGTTATAGTGTTAACTATTTCGCTGATTTCTTTTCCGGCGTAGTTCAAATTGTCGATGACGTCTTCCAGCCCCAGGACTTCATCTTTGATTGATTCCATCTTGTCTATGGTTTCGCTGACCGCGGTTTTTCCATCGCCGGCAATTGCTGCTGTTTCGGCGCTGTCCGCTGCCGCCTCCTGAGATCTGTCGGCTATCGTTTGGGCAGAGGCAGATACTTCTTGTATGTGATCGGTGGTGGATTCAAGTGTGTTCGCAATATAGTTTGAGCTTCTTGATATTTCTTGAACATCTGTGAAAAACTGTTTAACGTTCTCATCAGAGAAAACAGAAATTGAAGTCAGAGGTTCTAGTTTTTTAGCCAGTTCAAGTGAAATTGAATATGATTCTCTCAGAAGTGTTCTCGCCGTGTTAAGAAAATTGTCGAATGATATTGCACATTCGAACAGGTCTATTTGCCCATTTCCGGAGTTGTCATTTTGAAAGCTTTTTAACTTTAACACTACGTCTTTAACAGGCATGGCCATGTGATTCATCACTATAAATAAAAACACTCCCGCAAAGGCTAAGAATACCCAGATGACCAAGTTGAAGATGTATACATAGACTTCAAGATCTTTGAGTGCATCGTCAAATTTTGCAATCGAATCCCTGTTGTCGAGGGCAAAGTTGTCCAAATTTTCCGCTAATTGTGCTTGAATTGTAATTTTGCGTTCTGCTTCATCGAGCTGTCTCTGTTTTTCGATTTTAAGCTCTTCAATCGTCATTTTAGGTACATTTTTTTCTAATATTGCTTTTGCAGCTATTTCTTCGGGAGTTAAAGAGACGATTTCATCTTTATAATCTTCAAGATCTTCGAGTTCTTCATGGTCTTCAAGTTTAATGGCTGTCGGTTTATAGTTTGCTTTGTCAAAAGCCTCTAATGGCATTGCTTCTATTTCTTCATATGAAAGAGTTTTACCGTATGATCTACCTGCATCGGCTCTTGAGATTATGTTTCTGATTGCTACTATAACCCCCCGTTTTGCAAAAATGTCGTTACATTGGCTAAAAATATACAGCATAGCCATAATAGGTACGAGCATAGTTACTGTAAATACAGCTAAAAGCTTAATTTGTAGCGATATTTTTTTCATAATTTTCCATGATAATTAAAGTGTAATTTTTCCCTGTCTGAGAATTTTAAAAGGCGAAACAGAAAAATCTGCTACTGTCGACGGAAGAGAATCTTGAATTATTCCGTCTTCAATCAGCCAGTCGATTTCGTTAAAAAATTCATTTTGAATTTTAACCGGGTCGTTTTCGGAAATACTGCCCGAGCGGTTAGCACTTGTAGTAAGAATTTTAAAAGGAATTTTTTTTAGAAGTTCTAAGAGCATTTTATGGTTTGGTATTCTTATGCCTATGGTTTCAAATTTAAACGCAGATATTTGCGGGTTTGTTTTTGCGGGTAAAATGGCTGTGAGAGCTCCTGGCCAGTTTTTTTTCAGAATTTGGTCGGTGTTATCATCTGTATTAAGACCCATTTTTGTAAGTTCGTTAAAATTATCTATGAACAAAATTAAAGGTTTTGCAAAATTTCTTCCTTTTATCTTATAAATTTTATCAACAGCCGATTCGTTGTTGGCGGCTGCCGCGAATCCGTATAACGTGTCTGTCGGAATAGCGGCTACAGAGCCGGTGAGCATGTCGTTGCAAAAACTTTCTAACAGCTCTTTGTCTTCAATGAGTTGTTTTATGTTAACGGTTTTCATTCGAACATTTTAACATAAATATTTCTATGTGCATAATATTTTATAAGGGTTGCGCAATGTACGAATTATCAATATAATTAATGTTGAATCAATTAAAAGGACTGCTAAATGAAGTATATATTAGTTTCTCTGTTACTGTTTATTTTGTCTCCCAGCAGTTCGGCAAACGCCTGGGGAAGCAAAGTTCATCAAAAAGCCGCATCAGATGCCTATCATATAATGCCTAAGGCTTTTAGAGAATATTTGGGGGAGAGGGTTTTACCTAATAAAACAGTTCATCGTCCTGCTTTGAGAATGCTTATGACGGCCAGCGTCGAACCTGACAAGGTTTTAAGAGACTTTCAAAATCATATATTTCACATACAGGTTTCCTCTATGGGCAAGGCTCCATTTCATATCGAAAAGCTGATAAATGAAATAACCGATGACATAAAATCTGCGAGACCGCGCACTGAAATAATTAGAAAGCTGGGGCATGTGTCTCATTATATAAGTGATTTGGTTCAGCCTCTCCACACCGGAACTCAATTCGAGGGCAATATTGAAGAAAAAAGCTACCATTCTGCGACAGAGCGTGATGCGGATAAGTATGTTTTGACCTACGGTGTAAAATTTGATGGTTGTTTTGTCGTAAAGAGAATAAGTGCAAGAATGATTTATGAAGCTTTATGGGCAAACCAATTTTATGATAAGCTGGAATCTGCTTACACGAGTGGCGGCAGATACAAAGAAGTAAGACCTGTAATATCAACCTGTTATTCTCGGGCTGTGAACAATATAGTAGATTTATGGTATACGGCTTGGGTTAATGCCGGGGGTAAGACTTTGCCAAGTGATGAAAAGGCAAAATATTACCCACCCATAGAAAAATTTAGATTTGCGGAAAACTGACTTAGGGAGCTAATCAGATATGAAAAAACTAGTGTTTTTGTTGGTGTTAAGTATTGTTTTCGAGTGCGGCGGCATGGCTTTTGCCGACGCAAGGTCTGATTACGACAATTACGTTTCTACTTATAAAGCGTATCGCACTGCCGTAAACGAGGGACGTTCCAAAGCCGAAGTTTCAGCTCTGCTAGAGTCTTATAAGTCGGCTAAGGCGGCTTATGAAAATTCGGTTAATTTAGGTAAGCCTGAGGCAAAGGCTTATGAAGTGCCTACTTCAAGCGCTCCTTGGCGAGCAATAAGTTCCGGAGCTCCGGCAGTTTCTGCTTCTGTTTCCGGTGCTGCCGCAGACAACGAAGAGCCTGCAGCAGAGTATTCGTCTATTGCAATTGACAGCGAGCTTAAAAAACTTGTTGATGATTTGTGGTCAGAAGAAGGCCGAAAGTCGCCTGATTCACGCATGCAGGCGTTAGTTGCTTATTTAAGTAAAAATCCGGTTGGTGAAAATGCTGATGTTGCACGTTATGAATTGGCCAAAGCTTATGAACTTTTGAAAGAAGATATTACGACCTCAACGAATCTTTTAAAGCAGATAGGAGTTTCGGGTGCCGGCGGTCGTATCGCATCTCTTGCGGCAGAACGTATTAAATATCTTGAAGCCGGGGTTAGAAACGTTGAATGGAAACAGGCTTTAAACAATACTTACAGTGCTGTTAAAGAAAAATATGTCAGTTATGACAATTCTTCTTGGTTGGCTTTTCCTGTAAAAATCGGCAGATGGGTTGGTTATGCCGGCAAAATGTTCAGTTTTAACAAAACACAGGATGAATATGAAAAATTCATGGTTTGGTATGAAGACATGGGCGCTAAGTTTGCGCCGCCCGTAGAAATAGCTTTTGATAATTTTAAACCGGCTTATACCGGCGAAACCGGTAAAACAGAAGACAGCCTTGTGGTACTGCATTACGATAATCCGTCATCTTGGTATGCTCGTTGGAAAGTAATAAACGATGCTCGCGAAAGTATTGATTTACAATATTTTATTATGGATGACGACATTTTTGGGTATTCTTTGCTTGGCTTGATTTACAAGAAGGTATTGGAAGGCGTTAGAGTAAGAGTTCTTCTTGACGCTCGCGGAACCAAGAAATTAACCAGAAGAATATTTACCCAAGATATCCTTCAAGAAATGGGTCAGTATAAAAACGCTGAAATAAAAGTTTTTAGCCCTGTATTAGACAACTTGGCAAGTATGTTCAGTGATTTGCGTAAAATTATATCATCTAATCATGACAAAATTATTGTTGTGGATAGTGAGTATTCTATAATTGGCGGAAGAAACGTTTCTAAAGATTATTATCTTGACTCAAGCGATCACTCGGGCGCATACAGGGATTGTGACGTTTTGATAAAAGACGTTACCGTTGCTAAAGAACTGAGATCTGCCTTTGAAGAAGAATTTGACGGTCTTAAAACGGAATCCGTAAGAAAAGATTTGATAAATCTTATTTCTCAAGAAGACAAATTAAATGCCGCTCACGATGCAATGGATCATTACCTTGTCGGTCAGATTCTTTCACCGAGAAGTACAGATTCTTCAAAGTATAAGAAGTTCTTGTCAGAAAATGTGAGTGAACTCAAAAACTACAAGAAATTGAGCGGTTATGCAGATTACGAATTATATGACAGAGCTGTGATGGCCCCCGTAAAAATAATTGATAAGCATTCTTTGCATGGTCCAAGAAATGATATTACCGAACAGGTCATTAAGTATATTGACGGTTCTAAGCGCGAAGTTATGATTCAGAATCCTTATGTGGTTTTAAGCGAACGTATGTTTGCGGCATTAAAACGAGCCGACAAACGTGGAATTCCTGTAATCATGCATACTAATAGCCCCGCATCTACGGACAGTCTGGCAACTCAAGCTATGTTTTATGCAGATTGGAAGAAGATCTTCGAAGAAATTCCCGGAATCAAGATCTATGTTTATACCGGTTCTAACAAGCTTCATGCCAAAAACTGGGTTTTTGACAGAAAAATTGGTGTTGTTGGTACATATAACTTAGATTACATGAGCGAACAAATAAATTCAGAGGTTGTTGCGGCTGTGAAATCCGATGAGTTTTCTAAGCAGCTCAGAACCGGTATTTTGTCGGATATTTCTAAATCTGTTCAATACAAATACGGAACAAACGAAAGAGGCGAGTTTGAATCGGTTGGCCCCGATGATTATCAAGGTAAGAATTTCTGGCTTCTCAAGACTTTGTCTAAGCTTGATTTCTTGAAAATATTTATTTAAAGTGACGACTCTCGGTTCTGTAATAGATGAATTAAAGCGGCGCATCGTCGACAGTAATGTCGATGATGCGCTTTTTAACGTGACTTGTATGGCAGCCGATCTTTTGGGTTGTCGCAACAGCGAAGTTTTTCTGATGCGTGATAAAGAGGTTGATTCAAGCTTTGTAGAAAAAATGGAGAAAATGGTTGAAAGAAGATGCAAAAATGAGCCTCTTCAATATATTTTAGGTGAATGGAGTTTTTTGGATTTTGATGTAATTGTCGGGCCTGAGGCCCTTATACCGCGCCCCGAAACAGAAGATGTTTTTGAAGATGCGGCAAATCTTATTAAGAGTAATATAATCCCGGTTTTTGGCGCAGATTTTTCGTTTGCGGATGTTGGTACAGGTACGGGAGTACTTGGCATATCGGTTGCAAGAAAATTTACCGAATCACGCGGAACACTGGTTGATATTTCTGAGAAAGCTTTGTTTTTGGCAAATAAAAACTTGAAACGTTTTTCCGGATTGGCTGACAGAGTTTCGTTAAGGCAGGGCGATTTGTTGTCCGGTTTTGATTTTGAATCTTTGAACTTTGTTATTTCAAACCCGCCGTACATAGATGCTCATGATATGGGTTGTCTAATGCCCGAGGTGAGGTGTTATGAACCACACCTGGCTTTATACGGAGGTGAAGACGGTTTAGACCTCATAAGAAAACTTATAGTTCAGTCTGCAAAAGTATTGAAAGCGGGCGGAATTTTAATATTTGAGCACGGACATGGTCAGCAAGAAAAAATCTTGGAATTATTTAGCAGTGTCGATTGGCTTATTCCCCAAGGAAAGAATGACTTAAGCGGGCGTGAAAGATACGTTTACGCACAAAAAAAAGGTTTTTTATTGCAAGATGCGTAATAATGGTTATAATACCTGAATAACCAGGAGGAAAAACATGAACGAAAAACTTTTTTTGCTTTTCATATGCTTTACTTTTTTGTTTAGCAGCGCTGCCGATTGCGCTAATGCGAAGGTCTCAGAAAAAATAAACGTATTTGCGGTTGTTTCGCCTAATATTGAAGCGGCTGCGATTAAGGCTTCGGAAATATTGCATAAAGAGCAGGGGTTAGAGGCTTTTCCTTTTATGGGGTATCAGGTTCATTGCACGCTTTATATGACACAATACCCGGCTGAGGCTCGCGATAAGGTGCGGTCAAAGATTAAGCGTTTGGCAGATGGCGTGAGAGAGTTCAGGGTAAGTACGACGGGGCTAGAAATAACTTCAGGTAATTGGTTCTTTATCAATCTTGAGCGCAACAGAAATTTGCAGGCTTTGTCTGATGCGGTGGTGAAGTTGCTCTCGCCGTTGCGCGTGCCGAGCGATTTTATACCTGATTGGGCAAAGAGCATGCCGAACAAAGTTGAATATATTTCAAAATATGGCAGCCCCAACGTTTTTGATGAATTTAACCCTCATCTTACGTTAACTGCTTCAACTGACGGAGAAAAGCTGGCCAATTTTTTAGAAACTCATTTTGAAAGCGATTTTGCGCAGAATATTAGCGGTGAAATTATTGCTATCGGTTATGGAATCGCGGACAGGAATGGGCAAATTGAGAAGCCGATTGAGATTTTTCCTTTAAGACATAAGTAAAAAATTAAAATCTGATTGGTTTTCTGTTAGTCTTTTTTGGTTTAGGGAGCGGGGTATTCAGGGCGGTTTTTATATCTTCAACTGTTTTCCCTGTTCCCATGCCTGTGATTATTCCGTTTTTAATGGGCCAACACCCCTGTATTCCGTGGTTAACTTCGTAGTGGTCGTTGATTTTTTTTAAGAAAAGTAATAATTTGCTTCCGGTTTTAAAAGTTGGAAAATCTTCGATTCTTCCGTAAGTTTTTATTTTAAGCTTATCTCCGGTTTTTGTTTCGCCTTTTATGGGTGTTTCAACTTTTACCAGGTTTGCTATAACATTTATATCAGAAGCCATTGTTCCGACTGTTTTAATAATTTCTACGTCAGCAATCACTATTAAATCAGATGAATGAACCAAGTTAGGAAACGGCACTTCTTTTATCATTGCATAAGTCGACTGAGATGCGGCAATTAATATGAAAATTGCAGACAGGATTTTTAATCTGGCCATACTCATAGTCGAAAGCCCCTTTCTAATATATATAAATATTATAGCATAAAAAAATAAAGTGAATGATATAAACCATTCACTTTATTTTAAAGTTCAAGCTGTTATCTTATTGCTGTAAGAGTTGCAATGCTGTTTGAGGCATAGAGTTAGCTTGAGCGAGCATAGAAGTTGCTGCTTGGCTGACGATTTGATTTCTGGTGTATTCTGTCATTTCGTCTGCTATGTCGAGGTCTCTGATTCTTGATTCTGCAGCAGTAAGATTTGTGGAGCTGTTTTGCAGGTTGTTTATAGAGTATTCAAGTCTGTTTTGATATGCTCCGAGTTTTGAGCGCTGAGCTGAAACGGTGTCTAATGCCTGGTTAAGTTTTTCTAATGCATCTTCGGCACCTTCAACACTTGTAAGGTCAATTCTGTCGATTCCGAGTGCTTGCGCTGACATGTCGCCTATGGCTATTTTCATGTTTTCGCCGGCATCTGCTCCGATTTGGAACTGGGGTTTTGTGTCAACTACATGAACTCTGAAGTTTGTGTCGCCGCTTCCGTATGCTATGGTTTGAGAAATTCCGAAGTCCTGCATTGATTCTTTGCCTGTTGTGATGCCCGATATGTATGCAGCAGTCGCAACTGTAAGTATTTTGCTTCTTTCGCTTAATGGAAGAGCGTCGAAAGCTGCGTTGCCAAGAGCGTTGAATGCTGCTTCAATATTGGCTTCGGCACCGTCTGTTCCTACTGCGGCGCCGGTCAGGGCAGTGATGTCAGCTGCGGCAAGCCCGGTGATGCCCAATTCGGTGATTGCAGCGTTAATATTTGTTGTGTTTGCTGCTGTTGCAGGTGCACCGGTTGTTCCGTCTGTGATCCAGCTGGTCCCGTTGTCGTAGCTTGATTTAAGAGCCATAGTCACAGATGCTTTATTGCCGGTTGCATTGTCGTTGCCTACAAGCAGAGAAGTAAATGCAAGGCTTCCGCTAACTTCATCGACTCTTACTCCGGCAGGTTTAAGATCGCTGTTAATTCTTGCAAGCCAGTCATTTATTTCTTCCAGATCGGGCTGAGTGGCATCATTGTGAAGTTGGAACGAGGCATTTACAGCGTCTGTTCCGTTGATCGAGAATAACATATCTCTGTCAGCGTAAGCGTCTTCTCGGTAGGTGCTAAATCCGCTCAAAGAGTCGGCTTTATCTTTTTCGCCGGTTACAAAGCCGTTGTAGTCGCCTTCCAATAGTCCGAGAGTGTCGCCGCTTACATTGTCAAGAGAGAAACTTGAGTCTTGTTTGGGGTCACTTGGAGAAAAGGTTAAGCGCAATTGGCCGTCTTGTATAGAAGCTTCGAAACCGTAGTCAGCAGGGCTTGATGCAACGGCAGGTGCCATTGAAGCCGGGTCTGCCAACTGTTCGTTAACACTTCTTGCGAGACCTTGAAGGCTCCAGTCACCGGCATTAAGACTGATGCTGATTGCTCTGCTTACTGAAGGAACGACTGTTGTATCAACAAAGTTGATGTCAAATGTTTCAGCTGCTGCGGGAGTTCCTGTGCCGATTCTAAGTCCGTCGCTGAGACCGCCGTTGCCGGCTATCTGTGCGGGAGACGATTCGAATTGAATGTTAACGCCTGCAATGAGACCTACAGCGGTA
>MWDD01000036.1 GCA_002070375.1 bacterium ADurb.Bin157
TTTGGCAAACCGTAATCGAAATTCTTATCAAAATCAGAGGAAAAAAGGCTTATCAACAAAAAGCAGCCGCTTAAAGTGCAATGAAGGCAATTTAGACAATGAATCTTAAAGAGATATTATCAGCTAAATTCATAACCAAAAACAAAGACATTATCTTTGCTTTTGGAGTTGTTTCTGTCGTCGTAATGATGATAGTGCCTATTCCTCCGGCTATACTCGATTTGCTTTTAACCGTGAACATAACACTCGGCGTAGTTATGGTACTTGTATCAGTCTACAATACAGAACCATTGCAGTTTTCATCATTTCCGAGCTTATTGCTGTTAACAACTGTTTTCAGACTGGCATTAAACATTAGCACAACTCGACTGATTCTTTCGGGGCAAGGCGCCTCTATGGCTCTGATTAAGGCATTCGGCAATTTTGTCGTAGGCGGCAACTACATCGTTGGTATTGTTATTTTTACAATTATAGTTATCATACAATTTATGGTTATTACCAAGGGTGCAGAGCGCATATCCGAAGTATCGGCCCGATTTGCCCTCGATGCTATGCCCATTAAGGGCATGGCCATAGACGCCGACTTAAACACGGGCGCCATAGACCAAGAAACCGCCACAAAAAGAAGATTAGACCTGCATCGAGAAGCAGACTTTTTTGGGTCTATGGACGGTGCGAGTAAATTCGTTAAAGGTGACGCCATTGCAGGCATAATCATTACCGCAATCAACCTTTTGGCCGGTGTTGCAATCGGAGTATTATTAAGAGGGGAAGCGCCCATGGAAGCTTTATCGGCCTACGCGCTTTTTACTGTCGGCGACGGCCTCTGCTCGCAGTTGCCGGCACTTTTGATATCTGTCGCGACCGGTATCGTCGTTACAAGATCCGCTTCTGACGGAGACTTAGGCGAAGAAGTTACCGGGCAATTATTTAGCAACAGCAAAGTTATGGGAATCACCTCTGCTCTCTTGTTCTTTCTCGGTGCCATTCCCGGATTACCCAAGTTCAGCTTATTATTCTTAGCCACAGTATTTGGCTCTATGACCTATGTATCTTACAAAACAGTTACAGAAACTAAAGCTAAAGAAGAGGAATTAAAAGACGAAGCCGAAAAGAAAGATTCTGCCGGCCCCGAAGATGTTACCTCATTACTTGAGGTTGACAAACTGGAACTGGAAATAGGCTACAATTTAATACCCTTGTGCGACGTGAATCAAGGAGGCGACCTGCTCAACAGAATCACCCTCATAAGACGGCAAATAGCCATGGACTTAGGGCTTATAGTTCCTTCTATAAGAATCAGAGACAACATACAAATTCCGCCCTCATCGTATCTATTTAAAATTAAAGGCAGCGAATTTGCAAGATACGAAATATTACCCGACCATTTACTGGCAATGATAACCGGCAATATAACAAGCAACATTAACGGGATTCAAGTTGAAGAGCCCGCGTTCGGGCTGCCTGCGATTTGGATACAAAGCTCCTTGCGCGAACGTGCCGAAAACGCCGGCTACACGGTGGTTGACCCGTCAACGGTTATTGCGACGCATCTGACCGAAGTTATCAGAGCAAATGCCGCAGAAATATTGGGCAGAGAAGAATTACAATCATTACTTGACAAACTAAAAGAGAACTATAAACAATTACACGACGAAGTTATACCAAACATAGTCACTCAACCGGTTTTACTAAGAATTTTACAAAACCTTCTGGCAGAAGGCGTATCGATCAGATATCTGGCAAGCGTCTTAGAGTCTTTGGCAGACTGCGGAGGAATAAAAGACATAGACACGCTGACAGAGATATCAAGACAAGGCCTTAAAAGGCATATCTGCAGAAATCTTACAGACGAAAACGGCACAATGAGAGTCTTAACTCTTGACCATAAACTTGAACAAATGCTCTCTAATGCAATGCAAAAAATAGACGGCATGATGCAGCTTGCTTTAGAACCAAACTCTATTCAAATACTGCTTCAAACAATGAGAGTTGAGATAGAAAGAGTAATGAACGAGGGCCTGACCCCAATAATAATATGCAACTCATTATTAAGGAAAAGCATTAAGCAATTAAGCGAAAAAATGCTTCCAAGACTGGTTGTGCTCTCTTATCAAGAAATACCGAATACAGTCGCGATTGAGTCAGTAGGCATAATCAGCATTCAGCCCAAAAAAGATAAATAATTGAGATGAATAACCAAGCATCAACACTACAAAATCTGGTTGAAACAGAAGGAATGAACCAAGAAACACCCGAAGACTTTCTTGATTCTGTTCCCAGAACAAACAAATGCAGCGCAACGGCATTGATATTCCCACAAGAGTATCGAAGCTGTTTCCCTGAAATCACGTCTTGGATAACGGCAATAATGGGAAAAGACAAAGCATGTCTCTGGGACCAAGCAGGACTTGTCAATGAAGCGATGCTTCCCAAAACCCATACCACTCTCAGATACCAAACCCCAAAAATTGTAAAAACTCACAGCGAAACAATTACCGTTTTACCGAAACAAAACGATTTGGCAGCAATCATAAAAGGCCCACAGCAAGAAAGAATACGTTTTTTAAGGCAATTAAACCATAATCTGAAAAACTATTCCGAAGTATGGATTTCAATCGTAGATACTGAGCTGAAAACCGCTTTTGCCCATATTAATGCTGTCGACAAAATATGCTTGATGGTTCCCGATCACCCCGAGGCGGCAATAAAATGTTACGAAATAGTCAAAGTGTTAAGAAACAACGGATATTTTTCTCAAATCGAGTTATTGGAGTTCGCCTCTAGAAACAGCGACACAAGCCAAAAGCACACAAATAAAATTAAAAAAGTTGCAAAAGATTTTTTGGGGCTTGACCTAATAGGGTTAGGAATGGTACTTTCTAGTAACACAGAAGAGAATGAAAAAAGTATCTTTCATTTTCTTTCTGAAGCTCAAAGAACAAAAAAGCAGCGTAACGACTTTTTGTTTGTTTTTAATGAGAATGTAGTATACCAAATACCGGGAACAATATAAATGTCTGAAGCCATTGTTAAGCCTATCGAAGCGATCATTGCCGAAACACGACAAGAAATACAGCCTTATGTATTTAAACGACTGGAGGCGCGAACTCCTCGAAAAGCAGGGCAAAAGATTGCGCGCACCATAACAGTAACCTCAGGAAAAGGCGGCGTAGGTAAAACGAGTTTGGTCGTAAATATGGCGATATGCCTGTCTCAGGCAGGGCAAAAAGTTATTGTATTAGACGCGGATTTGGGACTTGCAAACATTGACGTAGTCTTTGGCGTCAGACCTACCTACAGCCTTATTGATGTCTTAAACGGTGAAAAGAATATTGACGAAATAATGGTTCAGGGCCCTAGGGGCGTCCAAATAATTGCAGGCGGTTCGGGCGTCAGAGAATTGGCAAACATTGAAAGCGAAAAATCGGAAAGACTCTTTGCACAACTGAGATTCTTAGAAGATAAGGCAGATTTTTTGTTAATAGACACCGGGGCAGGTATTAGCGACAGCGTATTATCCTTTTGCCGCGCCGCTGACCAAGTTGTCGTAATTACCAACACCGAGCCGACATCTTTAACAGACGCTTACGGCATAATTAAAGTTTTGAGCACTCAAAGTCCGGAATCAAAAGTATCTGTGCTTGTAAACAGAGTAGAAGAAGACGAAGAAGGAATTCACGTTTACGACAGATTGTCAAAAGTTGCAAAAGATTTTTTGAATTTTGACATTAAATTTATGGGAACTCTCCCCCAAGACCGGAACATGCATATTGCAATAAGGCAGCAAACGCCGCTGATGGTGTTTTCGCCGATGTCACCGGCGGCAACAGAGCTAAGAAAAATTGTCTCAAAAACAATTTTTGAAATACCTGAAACTTTTACAGACCAAAACCAAACAGGATTTTTCGATAAAGTAGCACAATTTTTTAAAGGAGGTTCACGAAAATGACAACAGATTATAATTCATTAGAAATAATAACTGCTGACACCTCTTTTGAAGCAAAATTAAATGCCGAAGAAAAATACGGTAAAGATGGATTTAAAATTGTTAACGGAAAAACAGTAAACAAATCAAAGTGGCTTGGTTTTATAAAAAAAGAAATGTATGAATTGACAATTAAAATTGAAAACAATAGCACAGCATTGCCTAAAACATTCAATCAAATTAACATTGATATACCGCCTACACCTATAAAAAGAGAGAGACCACCCGAGGTTCCGATACCTGACTTTATAACTGAAGACGGCCTTCCTGAGTTGAAACTTTCAGACCGGCCAATAACTTATTCGAACAATTTGAGTTCAAGAAAAATGCGACCTGTAAACAGCATCAGATCAATCCAAGAAGGCATCAAGCCGCCTCATTCACAAAAATTTGATCAGAGCGATACCGAAAATTTTGATTTTACAGCAAAAAAAATGCTAGAAAAGCTTGTTGAGCACAAAAATAAGACTAAATTAGATCCAATAGCATTCGCACCCAAAAACTCTTCACTTTCCGGCACAAAAGACAACGGCATAAACCCTGAAAATACTGAGTGCAATTCTCCAAACGCCATAAGTATTCAACTTTTACGCCAAATGGAAGGCATGCTCAAAACAATGCAAGAGCAAATGAAGCACTTGAACAATCAATCTCAAGAATTGATTTATGATGAACACAAGTTACCGAAGGGTCTGTGTGAGATGAAAAGAAATCTTGCCGAGGTTGAGACCCCCAACGATGTAATTCAAAAAATCATTGCGGGTGTCTCACAATCTCTGACCCCCGAAGAACAAAACAATCCCTTGCAAACAGCTAAAGCATACGAAAACTGGTGCGTTGATAAGCTTAAGTTTTCTGATGAATTAGACTTTGACAACGGTAACGGCCCTAAAGTAATTGTTTTGATAGGCCCGACAGGAGTGGGGAAAACAACTACAATTGCCAAGCTTGCGGCAATTTATTCCCTAAGTAAAAAACAGAAAAAATCAGTAGCTTTCTTCACACTCGACACATATAGAATCGGTGCACCCGAGCAGCTTGAACACTATGCACAGCATTTAGATATAAACATGGAAATAATATACAGCGCAGCGGATATTGACGAAAAGCTCAAAGAACATCAAGATAAAGATTTGATTATTGTAGACACCGCAGGCAGATGCCAAAAAGAAACAGATGAATTAAAAAAATTGTCAAAAATTCTTGAAAGACTTCCCAATGCGTCAAAATACTTAGTTCTTTCAGCAACTTCAAAGTATATTGACCTAATAGACACACTCGAAAAGTTCGGTCTTGTGGGTTACGATAATCTAATTTTCACAAAATTAGACGAAACCAACAGTATCGGGCCTCTCTTGGCAATCATGTTGCAAAAAAATACTCCGTTAGCTTATGTCACTGACGGCCAGCAGGTGCCAACAAACATCAACAAAGCAGATTTTGAGTATTTTTATAATAACTTTTTAAGCAACACAATGATGTTCAGGTAAGATTACTGTATAAGTGAAGGCATTCTTGTTAGGGTTATAGATAAATCAATGTGCCCGGAATCAGATATAGGTTCGCTGCCATTTATCAAAAATTTCACCCTTGCCCTGGCGTCAAGTTCAGTTAAGGCATTTACTATCGAGTATATAGCCATTGTTTCTTCTGCGGCGCCCAGTTCTCTTATTTTTGCAAACTCTTCCGATAAATCGATTATAAAAGCGCCGGACTCAAAAAACAGCCCTCGTAATTCTGTGTTTGAAGGCAAAAGACGGTAATTCTCATTTTTTTTGGGCCCGGCCAGCATATTTTCAATTATCTGCTGCGCCTGCGCACTGAGCATAGTGCGTCTTCTGACTCTTCGCTGTTCAATTGAAAGAATGTCTTCGCCGATCTTTCCAAAATACAGTTTAATAATTGCAGCTTCGTTTTCGGGAATAAACTCTGCATCATCATCTTTTTCTACAGAATTTGTGTTATCTGACTTCTTGGCAAGCAAGGGATTTTCAACTTTGTGAGTGGATAATTCCGGTAAAATCTTTCTGATAAATAAAAAATAACCCGAAACTATCAGCCCAATTATGATAAAGCCCATTAATACGAACAAAACCCGTTCTTGGTTTCGCCTTGATGATTTACCCGTCGCCATTTGCCGCTCCTATCTGACCACTATGCCGTTAAAAAAATCTACAACGGCATTTGCTAAAGATTCTGCGATTGCTTGCAGATACTTTTCGGACAAAAGATTCTTTCCGTCAATTGAATCACTTAACATGCCAATTTCAACCAGAACAGCAGGGTTCATAATGAACTTTAAAGACTGCAAAGGCAGCCCTCTGACTCCACGACTCTTAGTATTTAAATGCCCTGTTAAACGTTCGTTAATTTTTTTTGACAAATACAAAGCCAGATCAAATCTCGTTGTTTTAATCCACTCGCTGAAAACTGCATCATAACCTGCCCCGGCGGCTCGGCCATCAACGTAATAACCTACAGGATCAAAATAATAACAAGCGACCCCATGTTTAGAACCGTCGTTTGAGTAACCTGTATGCACAGAAATATAAAGATCGCCGCCGTTCTTGTTAGCGATCGAAATTCTTTGGCTCTGAGACAGTTCCGAATCGGTTCCTCTTATTAAAACAGCTCTGAATCCAATCTTCTTCAAGATTTCATATAATTTTACGGCAACCGATAAATTAATATCTTTCTCTTTCGGTCCGTTTTCCCCTACTGCGCCAAAATCACTTCCGCCGTGTCCCGCATCAATAACTACAGTTCTACCCAAAAACTCTTCATTTTCAAGTTTTGCAAGTGGAACACTGATATTTATTTCGGGTACCAAATTGACCGCAGGGGTCGCAACAGGTATCGCAACAGGTATCGCAGCAGCTTGAACCACAGGTGTTGCAGCAGGTTGAACAGGCTGTGCGGAAGGCGTTACAACAGGTGCGGCTATTGCCGAATTAGGCGCAAATTCACCGGCAGGAACAGAAATTATTAGTCGAAACGGCTCAACAACAGACTCAACCAAGGGCATTATTTTTGTCTGATTTATATGGAATGTTAGTATCAAACCGCTTCGGTCGGGACCGCTGTTAATAAAAAACTTTTCAATATCACGCCCCACAGGGTCGCTTTTATTTGTCGGCACCAAATTTTTACAGCCTGTTATTAGCAAACGAAAAATTTTGTCTTTAAATTCAGTGCTGTATTTAACATCTGAATTAAACTCTAAAACAACTCGGGTATGATCTTCTCTTACACTGTGTCTTAAAGCTGTGAGAACAGCTTCTGCCTTTGGCAAAGATTTTGGCAAAACAAGCAAGTTCGGCGCGGGCGTTGTTGCAATCGGACGCATCTGCGCCCAAGCTGTTGTACAAACAAACAGAAGATAAATTATAACAAAGCATCGCAGCCATTTTTTAAAAATCACCTTCGCCCTCCAAGCTCTCTCTCTAAGTCACGTTTAGCGTCTTTTTTCGCTATGGCGTCTCTTTTGTCATATTGAGCCTTGCCTTTTACAAGGGCAATTTCAAGCTTAACTTTGCCGTCTGTAAAATACATTCTTAAAGGAACAATTGTCATTCCGGAAGTTTTTACCTTTTGTCCCCATTTAATGATCTGTGATTTATGAGCAAGCAATCTTCGTTTTCGTTCCGGCTCATGATCATTTCTGTTAGAAAAAGGGTTCGAACCGATATGAACATCATATAGCCAGAATTGCCCATTTTCTTCATCTACGTAAGCATCTTTAAGATTAACTCTTCCTTCTCGGCATGGGCGCAACTCAGAGCCTCTAAGCTCAATGCCGACTTCAAGCTTTTCCATTATAAAATAATCAAAATGCGCTTTTTTATTTGCCGCAATCAGTTTTGAACCCTCAGCGGATTGTTTTTTTGAACTCAATTAAGTCACCTGCTTTCACGCCTGATCCGTATTCTTTTCGAATCAATGCCCAACTCGTGTTTTTGTATACCTTCGTAACCAAAAGCTCCGCAAGAGCAATATTAGGAGCCCGCCCCAAGAGTTTTCCGGTTTCCGGTTCAGAAAGTTCGCTGCCCGGCTTAAAAGCCTGCAAAGCTAAACTGTATTCATCAGAAAGTTTAAGCCCTTCTTCCATGCCTATACTGATTATTACCTGGCCGTCCATTCTCTGAACAATCTTAGCTATTGACACAACCGGATTATTTTTGATCGGTTTAAACAAATCGGAAATCTCTGAAAAACCCTTAAGCTTTGCAAATCTGCCGCTTTGCTTTCTGACCAAAGGAGCCGCTAAGTAATCCATATTTGCTCCGAGCATTACAGTTATACCCTCTTTAAAATCTTGAAAGCTTACATCACGAAGAGAAAGTAAATCTCTGTAATATTTTACTCCTTCTTGAATATCCTGTTTATCGCATAAAGTTCTGGCTAATTGCAACAAATATTTATGATTTGCCGGATAAAGCTTTTGAGCTTTTTTAAATTCAATTACAGCTCCCTCCCAATGCCCTCCGTCTAATAATCTTAAGCCGCGCTCAAAAGCATCTCGAGCTGACTTCATTACTTCTTGATTTTTTGGTATTTTCGGAGCGGCGGGGTATTCGTTATCTTCTGTTGATAAGGCAATCCTGCGTTCTTTTATAAGCTCTGTAAGTCGAGACACTTCTTCCCAATGAAAATTAGCATTATTTAGCCTGCCCTGCTCTTTATAAAGTTTCCCCAGCCAATAGTGAGCTTTTATTAGATTTGGTTCCATTGAAAGAGCTTCGATATAAGAGTCCTCAGCTAATTCAAAATTACCGTTTCTGTAATGATTATAACCTGTTTCATAAGCTCTTAGAGCTAATTCTGAATCATGATTGGGAATAGTCATTACTTTATCTTTCAGAGAAGCGGAATTTGTCGGAACGGTAAATGCAAAAATTGCAGCAAAAGCCGCTGACAAGCAAAAAGTAATGTGTCTTCGCATCAGTATGCTCCGTAAAATAAGGTTAACCCTTAATTCTATCGGCATAAGCACCACAAAATATTAAGAATAACTGATTATCTCGAATTCAAATAAAGAATCGGATTTACGTATTTCTTTTTGCCGTCTAAAACCCCAAAGTGGAGGTGAGGGCCTGTGGATCTGCCGGAAGAGCCTACCGTTCCGATGAGTTGTCCTTTTTTAACCTTTTGCCCAACCTTACACTTAATTCGATACAAATGCCCAAACAAAAGTGTTTTGTTTCCAACGGCAGTTTTAATTCTTACCAATCTGCCAAAGGCTCCTTCTCTTCCTGCGGCAATAACTTCGCCATCGGCAGGAGACAAAATCGGCGTACCATACCCGGCTCTTATGTCTATCCCGTTATGAAATCTGTTAACTTTGCTAACCGGATGCAATCTCATACCGAACGGAGAGGTGATTTTACCTTTTACCGGCCAACATGGGGCGTCATCAGTAATTTTTTTCGTTTCAATTTTAACTATTTTCCACTTTTTGATAACTTCATCTTTATGAGGGATCGTTATTCCGTAGCTTTCAACAATTTGCTTTACGTTTGAAACGACTGCATCTTTAAGGGGGTATAAAAACAGATCTTCACCGTCTTTGCTGATCTGCTTTGAGTCAGATAATTTCGGCGACGCCGGCATAAAAATATCTTTTTGCGCAGTCAATACATAAGAAGAAGACAGCAAATTAAAATTTCGGCATAAATCTAAAGTATCAAGCACATTTCTCTGAGCGCTAAGTTGCAAAAGAATGAAACCGCACAAAATTAGTGCAAATCGCTTCGCATGAGATAAAGGCACATATTCTGATTTATATTTTGCGGCAGAGAACATAATTAGTCAGTTGATTTTGACGTGGAGCCTTTATAATTAGGATTAATCAAACTTAAGAAATCGCGGTTTGTTTTAGTCTGTGAAACACCTTTAGCGAGCATCTCAATGACTTCTTGAGATGATTTATCTTCGAATGCTCTTCTAAGAATAATAAGCTTTTTGAGGTCTTCGCTATCCATTAAGAGCTCTTCTTTTCGAGTTCCGGACATTTTCACGTCTATGCAGGGGAATATTCTCTTGTTAAACAGTTTTCTGTCGAGATGGAGTTCCATGTTACCGGTACCCTTAAACTCTTCAAAAATGACTTCGTCCATTTTAGACCCGGTGTCAATCAGAGCAGTGGCGATAACTGTCAAGCTGCCGCCGTGTTCAATTTTTCTTGCCGCTCCCAAGAACTTTTTAGGTTTATAAAGAGCGAATGGATTCACACCGCCTGACAATGTTTGTCCCGCAGAGGGCATTGAAATATTATATGCGCGGGCCAATCTGGTAATCGAGTCTAATAAAATAACTACATCTCTTCCGAGTTCAACGTATCTTTTCGCTTTTTCGAGCAATAATTCAGAAACTTTAATATGATTACTGATATGTTCATCGAAAGTTGAAGCAACAACTTCGGCATCAACCGACCTGCGCATGTCTGTTACTTCTTCGGGACGCTCATCAATCAGTAAAATAAGAACAAGCACTTCGGGGTGATTTGCAATAATAGCGTTTGCCAACTGTTTGAGCAACACTGTTTTGCCTGCTTTGGGAGGAGCGACAATCAAACCGCGCTGCCCTTTACCTATGGGGCAAACCAAATCAAATATTCTTGTAGAAATATCTGCTTCGCCTGTCTCTAATTTAAATCTTTCAGATGGGAATACCGGGATCCCTTCTTCAAAGTTTATTCTGTTTTTAACTCTTTCGGGGGCTACTCCGTTAACGGCTTCTATTTTGAGCAAGCTGTGGTAGCTTTCTTCGTCTTTAGGCAGTCTGACTTGGGCAACAATGGTATCTCCGGCGACAAGACCGTATCTTTTAATTTGTGAGGGAGATACGTAAACGTCATTGTCGTTTTCAATATAACTGGCAACTCTTATAAAACCATAGCCATCTGTTACGATGTCAAGAACACCTTCAGCTATCGTCAGGCCATCAAACTCAAGCTGCTTTTTTAAAATTGCGTGAATAAGCTCGGGCTTTCTCATCTTTTTGATGTCCGGCAATTCCATTGCCTCGGCAATTGCTTTTAAGTTCTTGATAGGCTGTTCGCAAAGCTGCAAATAGGTAAATGATGGATTATTGTTTTCCACGATGGCGTAGTCCTTTGTTCAACACCCACTAACGGGGCTTATTTGGTTTTATTATTGTTTGAGATAATTGGTTAAACAGCATGTCACCGAGACCGACTTTCATTTCTTTAGATCTTTCTGAGTCAAGCATGTCAGAAAAGATTTCTTCGGCCTGTCCGCCGTGTATCATACCTGTTTGATTTACAGTTTTTCTCATCTCTTTTAGCATTTGGTGCATAAAAATCGATTCAAAGTCAGAACAAGCCTTTTTTAGGTGCTCAAGCTCTTTTTTTTGCTTTTCGCTCAAATCATCTGTTTTCTGACTTATCAGTGCCGAAGAGATGGGAAGAACCGTCATTTCTGTTCCTTGTCGTTATCCGTAAATTGTCTTTTTAACTTTTTGAAATCGTGCACTTTCAGGCAATAAGGCAAGAGCTTTATTTATATTTTCTTTGGCTTGTTCGAGCATTCCTGCCGCAAACTGCGCTTCAGCTAAGGCACAAAATGCGTCAGCATCGCTGTACAACATTCCGAAACTGTAGTGATAGTCCACTGCCTCTGTGTCATAGTCTACCGCGCGCTGCAAATTTTCAACGGCAAGTTTATATTTTTCCATGAAAAAATAGGCACGACCGATATAGTAGTGTCCTTCGGCAAATCTGGTTTTAACTTTTACCAATTCGGAATATCGCTCTACAACTCTTGAGAAGTTTTCGTAAGCATTGTTGGTGTAACCCTGTGCCAGATAAGCACAGGCCAAGGTAAACCTTGCCATAACATCGTTTTCGTTTGCAAACAAACCTTTTTTGGCGTTTTCGATTGCTTCAGAATGCATGCCGCGTTCGTAAGATATTCTGGCAATATGGCTGTATATTTCATAATGATCGGGTTTCATTTGAAGAGCTTTTTCAAGTTCGTGCATTGCCAGATCATAATCGCCTAACGAAGCAAGGGTGCAGCCATAATCAAAATGTGAGTTTTCGTTGTTATCGTCTAACTCGAGAGAAGTTCTGTATGCCGAAGCCGCTTCTTTATTCATGCCTTTTCTGACATAATAATCGCCTAGCTTGTTGTAAGCTTGGGCAAACTCGGGGTCAATCTGAATCGCCTTTTTAACCGCTTCAATTGCCAAATCATATTTACCGGTGAAAGCAAAAGATATTGAACGATCTAAGTGCTGGTTGGCTTCGTCTCTTTCTTCTATGGTTAAATTCGGTGCCATTATCGTACCTCTTAATTATAATCTTCGCAAAAACGAATAAAAAAACAGTTCCTAACTTATTTATTTAAGAACTGTTTTCAAGCTTATAACATTTATCGACCTTTTTCAAGCTCTTTTAATTTATTTTTTACAGCAATCATTTTTTCTCTGACGGTATTGATGCGCGCTTTATCGCCATTACCATCAAGCATCATTTTATTGTATTCTGCAAAATAACCATAATACAATTCTTGCAGAGCGGGATAATCATCATAATCAGCACTCGAAAGATTCGCGTCAACATTAGGCGCGGCGGCAGACACTGAACCCGAACCTTGACCTACAGAGCCTTTAACTGCGAGATTACCGTCGAGAGGTATTTTGTAATCAGTTACACCGCCGGCAGTTTGTCCGACACTTGTGCCGCTTGGCGCCAGAACGCTGTTAACGACGGAACCGATTGCGGAAGCCGCTCCCGAGCCACCTTCTTTAGAACCGAACAAACCCGCAAACCAGTTGAATATTCTGCCGAAGAAAGACTGTTTTTGAGTATTAGCGGTCGTCGTATTGTTATTTGAAGCGATCTGATTTCCGCCACTCGTTTTGATCAAACCGGCTCCGGTCAGGTAGTTATACAGATCTCTGCTTACTGTGCGCGAACCGCCGTTCACATACATAAGGATGTCATCGAGCGTGGCTTTGCCCTGTGAACATTCAACTAAAATCTGGGCTACCGCAGCTTTATTAGCAGGATACAGCTTAACATAGGCATTACAAAATTCATAAAGAGACTTGTGAGGGCCACTTTTGGCAAAAGCATCGTAAACAGAAGCCTGCCCACCGGGAATGCGTTTCATGAAATCGTAAACGGCCTTACTCACAAACAATTCATTTCTTGTCATCTGTTCAAAAGTGTTACTGCTTAAGAATGACAACGAAGAAACTGAATTTATGTCAATAGAAAACACTTTTCCGCGATTGTTATATGCACCGAATGCATTTGCCCAACCTTCTACCCAAGCAGTATTATAGTTGGGAAGTATTTCGTCAAGATAATGAACGCCATCAGAACCGTAATCTAAATCGTTAAAATCATATGACGGCGGGTAAGAATTTAACATGGTGGTATGACCGAACTCATGCAGGAACAAAAAAGTTTTGCTCGCATCAGAGGCGTAATTGTTAACATAGGTGTATAAATTCACATTATAGCCTGATTTGGTTTTGCAACTGTAAGAGTTACTGTCGCGATCGCTAATTGTTAAAGTAAAATCTTTATTCAAATTTTTAGATATACTTGAGGCGTATTCATAAATAGTTTTTCCGGAATCAAGTTTGAGATTCAAATAATTCCGCCAAGGAGAGCCGGCAGGCAACTGACTGATATTTGTTATCGAAGAGGTTCGATAACCGATTTCGTTACCGTATGAGTCGGTGACAGCTTGTTCATATTTTAAAATAAAATTGCCCGCAAAAACCGACAAAACGGAGCTGATCATGAAGAAAAGCAAAAGAGCTCCTAGTTTTAAATTGCGATAAGTTATTGCCATGTTATACCTGCTTATGTAATATTTACTAATTATAAGAAAATTATTGGGGTACGTCCACATAGTTTGTATTTTTTTTCTAAAAGCTTTAAATTATTTCAGGAGCGATTCATGCAAGAAATATTTAAAATTAGTCAAAACGCCCAATTAGCAGAAAAAGCGGCACAATGGTTTCATGAAAAGTGGAAAATTCCTGTGCAAAAACACCAAGAAAGCATGGCCGAAAGCCTGAAACCAGGCATTGTTGTGCCTGAGTGGTACATAATTCAAGATGATGACAGGATAATCGCCGGAATAGGCGTTATAGAAAATGATTTTCACAACAGAAAAGATCTAACCCCAAATGTTTGCGCGGTTTATGTCGAAAAAGAGTATCGCAAAAAAGGCATTGCGGGAAAACTGCTAAGACATGTTTGCAGTGATATGAAGTCTAGAGGAATAGATACTTTGTATTTACTCACCGAGCATGATTCGTTTTATGAAAGATACGGGTGGCAGTTTTTTTGCTTAGTTCGGGGTGACGGCGAGACTGAAATGTCAAGAATGTATGTTCATCGTTAATTAATTGCTTGTTTTTTGATATGCACCGAATTAAAATCGTTTAGAGTCTTAAACGAAGACAGGAGCAAATTATGCCCGTTAAAACCATTTTATTGTTTGTTACAGCCTTTTCTTTGTGCATTTTTACAGGTGCAGGCGCAATGACCCCCAGAGTTACTCTTCCTGATTGGTATCAATATAATATCTCGGTCTCTGACTGGAATCCAAACAAAAGCGAACTTACAATTTCGACAAAAATTACGGCGCTTTCTGCTGACATCAGCGATTTGAGCTGCAATATTACTCCGTCAAAAAGCGTAATTCCTATTGCAAATAAAAATGATAAACATTTCGTAAAACTGTTAAGAAAAGGTGAAGCGACAGTTTTCGAACAAAGCTTCAACATTAAAGTCGGGACTTCGGTTTGGCTAGATGCAGTAATAAGAGGTCTGCCCGACAAAAATGAAATGCTTAAGCTTGTTAATAAACAGTATGCCAACAACCCCTCAATGTTGGCGGTTATGCAAAATGAAGTTAAAGAACTGAACGGGCCGATTTATATAGGCAAAATCTTACCTTTACTTTTGCGCAAAGATAATGCATTATTTGCCGTTGAAGAAACAGCTCCCGAACTTGAGACTTTTGAAGACGGCCGACAATATTATGTTTGGAACCCCAAAACCGTTCAAAGCAGAGGGTTTGAAGCCGAAAGTTTAAGGGCATTCGCTTCTTTTACAAGCAACAGAAATTATGTTAACGCTAAAAAAATCGGCGATCTGATAATAAACCGCATGCAAACGGGTAACAAGCCACTGTTACTCGAAAAAGGCAATGGCGACACTTTCATGATACCAATCAATGTCGCCAAAGACCTTATAAACTTTAACATTGCTTTGCTTAACGCCGTGAATAACAACACAGCCGTTCCCATTGAAGAAAACCTAAAGAACCTTAAAGACAGCGATATAAAACTAATGTCAGAGTATAATTTGGCGACGATTTACCTCAAACTCGGACAGAAAGAAAAAGCTTTGGACATATTTGAAAAATTGCGTGACGCCCTTCCCGGATGGCAGGCTGTTAAAGAAAAAATCAAAGAATTAAGGTAAGACATGATTGAAGTCTCAAGAATCAACGGCAAAAAGTTTTATCTTAACGCAGAATTGATTGAGTATATTGAGTCCACGCCCGACACCGTAATAACACTTATTGGCGGCAAAACCGTTATGGTTAAAGAGCCGGTCGAAATAATACTGAGAAGAGTAATCAAATATAAAAGATTGATCCATACAGCAAAAATTAAAAAGGAGAACAACGATGCATAAACTGGTTATAATCGGTTCAGGCCCTGCCGGGCTTACGGCAGCTATTTACGCGGCAAGGGCAGGGTTAGCCCCGCTTGTAATTGAAGGCTTTATGAAGGGCGGTCAGCCGGGGGGGCAACTCATGACCACAACAGAGATTGAGAATTTTCCGGGTTTTGCCGAAGGGATACACGGCGCAGAGCTCATGACCAACATGCGCAAACAGGCCGAAAAATTTGGCACAACTTTTATAATGGAAGATATTGACAGCGTTGATTTTTCAAACAAGCCGTTTAAGCTTATAAATTCAAGCAGAATTATTGAGGCCGAATCAGTTATTGTAGCCACCGGAGCGGGCGCAAAAAAACTGGAATTGCCCAGCGTTAACGAGTTTTGGAACCGCGGTATTTCTGCGTGTGCCACTTGCGACGGAGCGTTGCCCATATATCGAAATCAGGTGTTGGCGGTTGTGGGCGGCGGCGACACGGCATTAGAGGAAGCCACCTTTTTAACAAGGTTTGCCTCAAAGGTGTTTTTGATTCACCGGCGAAAAGATTTTAGGGCAAGCAAGGCTATGCAAGACAAGGCTTTGGCGCACCCCAAGATTGAACCTGTGCTAGACTGCGTATTGGAAGAAGTTGTAGGCGACAAATTTGTAACAGGCTTAAAAGTTAAAAATGTAATTACAGGCGAAATCAGGTCGTTAGAATGTAAGGGTTTATTTATGGCAATCGGACACACGCCTAACGTTGCATTTTTAAACGGGGCCCTTGAACTGGATGAAAGAGGATATATAAAAGTAAAATCCCCCACGACTCAGACGTCTGTTGAAGGCGTTTTTGCGTGCGGCGACGTTACCGATCCGATATACAGACAGGCTGTTCGCGCTGCGGGGACGGGTTGTGCCGCTGCCCTCGACGCGGAAAAATGGCTTACAAAATAATAAAAAAAATAGTAAACGGTACATTGACGCTTTCGTGTTAAATCCGTATATTTAAAGAAATCTGTAAAAGAAACCGGCAAAAGTTCGGAGGTTTATATGAAAAGCGTCAGTACACTTAAATATTTGGTCTTTATCTTGTTTGCATTAGCTGTTTTATCAGTTCCTGCTGTTATTGCGGTCAGTATTCCGCAGCAAATAGAAGAACTGAAAATGGACTACGAACGCAAATACCGAGAATACACACAAGCTATTCAAGACTCAAAAAACAGCTTGGCGGCCGAGCTAAGCAAAGAAGTTGCGCTTGCGAAAAAAAGATACGATGAAGCACGCGCAGCGCTTACTCCTTCCGATCAAACAAAAACAAACGCAAAAAATGCCGTCACAAAAGTAACAGACACCGTTAAAAAAGTTTTCGCGATCGGCAGAGGCGGAGAAAGCACGGCAACCGAAAATTCGGCAAACACCAAAAAGCGGCTTGAAGGCTATGAAGAGCAGCAAATATCGATCAACGGCAACAACTATTGCGGGCAATTCGCAATGACAGCTGTGTTTAAAGGGTTGGGCATTACAGCCGATTCGCAAAAAATTTACGAAGACACTAACCCCGCCGGGATTTTTACTGCTCCGACCACAATAACTGAATACTTGAATATGAACGGCGTTGATGCCGTTTCAAAACAAAACGCAAGTTTGTCAGACATAGTTAAAAAAATCGATGCAGGCTTACCGGCAATGGTTTTGATGTCAACCGCAGACGGAACTCCGCATTGGGTTACCATTTACGGATACGACTGTGATACGGACGGCAAAGTGGTTTCCGTTGAAATGCGCGATTCGTATTGGGGCACAAAGAGCGGTTATAAAATGGACACCGCGACCTTCTTAAGCAGATGGAATTCTCCTTTGGGCAGCGGCTTTGGCAGCAACTTTGTCGGCTACAAAAATGTAATGATAGACATTAAAGGCACCAAAACAAAAGACAAAAGCCCAAGCATTTTTAACTTCAACATCAGCACAGCCACAGAAGACAACATCGCTAACGGCATCAACGACGTTGTAACGGGCTTCAAAAACTTTGATATAACAAGATTTTTGGGCGGCACCGCAAAATGCGTGCTTGGCATACCGGGTGCGGCTGCAGGAGTTGTATCAACAGGCGTAAGCAGTCTTGGCAACAAAGTAAATGACTGGGGCAAGAGTACTTTCGCACAGTCAGGAGCAGCCAACAAGATTGCCGGCGGCGGAGCGGTATTAGTGGGAACCACTCTTAAAATTGCCGGAGCAGTCGGCAAAACAGCAGGAAACATACTTTCGGGCGTAGCTTCAGCGGCGGGCAACTTTATTAACAAGCTTGGCTACGTATTCAGATAAGCGAATAAACGAAAGGAAGGTAATCATATGGGCTTTTTCGCACCGTTAGCAGCGACATATGTTGTCTCGGCCATAATATTTATGGTTTTGGCAATCGGGTTTGTGGCTCTTGATGTCAAATGCAAGTCAGCAAGACCTAAGTGGCTTACCTTTACTGTCATAACAGGCCCAATAGGGTTGATATCATATTTCATATTGGGCAGAAAAGACTGACTCTGATAACATATTAAATTAAAAAACCGGCCATGTAAAAGCGTTTGCTTTGCATGGCCGGTTTTTTATCATATTTATCTTACGAGCACGCGCGGGATATTTCTTGTGTTTATTCGCCTTTTACAATAGAATAATCGGTGAAAAAAAATGAAAGGAAAGCCATGAGAAACATTACTAAGCTCTTTCGCACTTTAGGTGCACTGATGATCATTCTCACAGCAGCCACAACTTTTGCCATGGAAAATTTCGGATACAAAGAACCTGATGCAAAGATCGTAAAACTGGTAGACGCGCCGAACCCGCCGCAGCTGAGCATTTCACCACAGGGAGGCAAAGCAATTTTGGTTGAGTATTCCACACAGCTTACTCTTGAAGACCTTGCTGAGCCTAAAGCGAAGGTGGCCGGCTTAAGTATCTTAAAAAGATATAACGTTAAGCAAAGAAGTTACTTTGTCAAAGGTCTCGAAGTATCAGACCTTAAAACAAACGAGTCTAAAACTATTAAACTGCCGCCCGAAGCCAAAATGGGCTTTCCGATTTGGTCGCCCGACGGCACAAAGTTCGCAGCGGTACAATACAAGGCCGGCGGTTCATCTGTTTGGTTATTCGATTTAAGTAAAGATTCAGGGAAACAGCTGTCGCCGCCGCGAGTTAATTCGGTGCTATTAGGGCCCTTTTGGTGGAGCGATGACAGCAAATACATATTTGTTCCCCTTTGGAACGAAAAACGCGGTCAGTTGCCAGAATCGCCTGTGATACCCGAAACACCCGAAATTTCAGAAGCAAGCGGAAGAGTTTCGCAGGTAAGAACTTACCAAGATTTAATAAAAACTTCATATGACGAAAAAGTTTTTGAATATTACGCAACCTCACAATTATATAAAATTAACGTAAAATCAGGCAAGACAACAAAGTTTGGCACGCCGGGCCTTATAAACTATGTAGCTACAAGCCCCGACGGCAGGTATTCTGTTGCAAGAATATTAGAAACGCCATTTTCTCGAAATGTGCCGGCAGGCCTATTTGCCAAAAGATACGAATTATGGGACAGCAAAGGGAAGCTTATTAAAGTTCTGGCGCACATACCGGTTGGCGAAGAAATCCCCATAGAAGGGGTGTCAAAAGGTATGCGAAGCCTTTTTTGGCAGGAAAAACGCCCTGCTACTCTGTGCTGGGTTGAAGCTCTTGACGAAGGAGACCCAAACATAAAGGCCGAATTCAGAGATATAATGTTTGCTCATGATGCCCCCTTCGACAAACCGGTCAGAGAAATAATCAAACTGCCCATGAGATACTCCGGCTTAGACACATTAGACAAACAAGATTTAGGCCTCATCTGGGATTACGACAGAGATACCAAATGGATACAAGCCCGAGAAATAGATATGGGAAAAACTAATATCGCATCTGAATGCCGTATTATTTTTTCAAGAAACTACAACGATATCTATAATGACAAGGGCGATCTGCTCTATTATACCAAACCCAACGGGGAAAGAGCGGCCATATTAGAAAATGACGAATGGATTTATCTGACCGGAAGCGGAGCAACTCCCGACGGATACAGGCCGTTTTTACGAAAATTCAGTCTTAAAACCCTCGAAACCAAAGATATATTTGTTTCCGGGCTCGATAAATTCGAGGATTTTACCGGATTTGCAGACCCCAAAAGAAAGCTCATAGTAACGAGAAGAGAAGACCCCGAAACACCGCCGAATTATTTTATCAGGGCTGTTAAGAATAACGTCGCGTTAGAACCCGAAGCGATAACAAATTTCACTTCACCCAACAAAGAATTGGCAGAGGTAAAAAAAGAACTCATAAAATATGAACGCAACGATGGCGTTCCCTTAAGCGGCACGCTTTATTACCCTCTCGGCTACAAACCGGGCAAAAGATACCCAACCATTGTTTGGGCCTACCCAAGAGAATACACAAGCAAAGAAATAGCCGGGCAAGTCAGAAGCACAACTAATAAATACACAAGAATAGGCGGGAGTTCGATTTTGTTCTTTTTGCTTCGAGGGTATGCCGTTCTTCACAACGCAGAGATACCCATAGTCGGAGACCCCCTTACGGCTAACGATACCTTTATCGAACAAATGACGGCCGGCGCCGAAGCGGCGGTAAATAAGCTTATCGAAATAGGTATAGCTCAACGCGGAAAAATTGCGGTGGCAGGACATTCATACGGCGCGTTTATGGTTGCAAATCTTCTCGCTCACACGGATTTGTTCGATGCCGGCATAGCCAGAAGCGGGGCTTATAACAGAACTCTTACCCCATTTGGTTTTCAGGGCGAAAGAAGAACTTTTTGGCAGGCCCAAAACATTTATAACACAATGTCGCCATTCTCATACGCCGATAAAATCAAAACACCGATTTTGATGATTCACGGCAAAGACGATCCCAACGCAGGAACCTACCCGATGCAGAGCGAACGCATGTTCGCCGCAATCAAAGGACACGGCGGGGTTGCGCGTCTTGTGGTGTTACCTCACGAAGGGCATGGTTATGAAGCGCGAGAATCTATTTTGCACGTATTGTCCGAACAGTTTGAGTGGTTGGACAAACATGTGAAAAATAAATAATCCTTAGTGGCAATTCAAGCGCTTAATTAGTATAATTAGCGTTAAAGATTTAAAACGAGGCAACAAATTAAATGAAAAAAACGGCAATCATAACATTAGTTTTTATTCTGTTTATAAGCACTAGCTTAATTACAGGGTGCAAACTTTTTGATTCGAGCAGCTCATCGACAGGAGCAGTAACACCGCTCTCAGGCGACAATGATCCAAACGCGAAGATTAGGAGAGGCGCGGGAGTCTTTATAATCGCTCCCGACAGCGCAACAATTCTCGCGCAATCGGGAGCAATTCTTGAGTTAAGCGAATACGCCGAAGGTATTTCGCTTGAACTGCCTGTTGATAACAACAGAGAAGTAGTTTACAGCCTTATAGTTAATAATGAACACACCGAAGCTCAAAGTATTCGACTATTCCACGAAACCGCCGCCTCGATTAAGGCCTCGATCTACGAGCAGCATCACGCGCCCCTTCCCTCAACCGACATGACAAACACAAGATGGGGCAACTTAGAGGCGAAGGCGCGGGTAGAAGAGAATCTGAGAAGGCAATTCAGAAGTCAGTCTCAAAGAAGCGGTGCAATGGGCAGCTTAAGGGCTGTTCCCGGTCACTCGAACGAAAACCTGAACGACGCGGTAGATATTAAAATTATAGCCGACGGCACTGCTACCACCTATAACAATATCACAACCAAATTGCGAAAGATTTCCGAACACGCGAAATTTTTCGTCGACATTACTTGTTCGGGCACATACAACATAACAGATGATGATTTGAACCATTTTGCCGATGAATTTGAAAGTTTTATTTACCCATTATTCAGCGAACATTACAGTCCGGTGCAGGGCGTGAGTCCGGTCTTGGATGTCGACGGAGACGGCAAACTGTCGATTGTTTTTTCAAAAGAATACAGCAGATTGGGTTTCGCCGGCCTGTTTAATCCTGCCGACTTTGTTAGCAACGGCAACAACAGAGACATGATAGGTGTTTGGGCGCCCGGATACAGCGAAAAGTTTCATGGCGAGTACTGGCGTGCGGCAACTCGCGAAACCATTGCACACGAGATGCAGCATGCGGCCAATTACAGTGCAAAAGGTTTTACAACCCTAGAAGCGGAATGGCTTGACGAATCTTTGTCGGTCGGCGTAGAAGCCCGATACAGAAAGCTTCGGGCTGATGCAGGCAAAACCACTCTGAGCGGGTATAATGAAACCTCGCAAACCGACAGCGTTGCGAACGACAACAGATTCGGAAGCTGGCTTGAAAGCAGCAACATTGGCATGGAATCTTGGGCAGGCGCCTATAATCATTACGGACAAAAAGGACTTTTCAATTATTATTTGTATGAACAATTTGGCAGCGCCTTTATTAAAGCCATGCACAATAGTACAAACTTAATCGGCAAGCAAAATATTAATAATCTGTTAACCTCTCAGGGCGACGGCCGAAACTTTGATCAGGTTGTAAGAGATTGGAAAACCGCCGCCTTAAATGAAGTGCTTGTATTTAGGGGCCTAATTCAAAAGTCGCAGATTACCGACCCGAAGCACAAATACATTGAAACTATGTTTCCGGCTATTTTAAATACAAGTGCCGCCTATAAATTAACCAAAGATATAGATTTGGGCAACGGTTCCGCTGACACATACGTAAACCCGGGTGCGGCTATATTTTTCAAAATTACTCAACCCGCCGCTTATTCGGGAAATAACACATTCAGAGTCGTTTCCGAAGGCTATGCTTTAAGCTTAAGAATGATAAGACTTACCTCCAACTAAAAGACAACCGAAAGGGTCAAACATGAAAAACTATTTGCTTAAAAGTGCTTGCAGACAATGCCGGGCATCGGTTTCTTCGACAGCGCATGTTTGTCCCTTATGCGGCATATCGAGACCGGTTTACGACAATTTAACCGCCATCGAAAAAGAATATCTTACAAGACCGCCGGCTGTTCCCGCAAAGTATTACTATATGCCCTCAAATGTCAACCCGCGAAAAAATCTGGCTTATAACCTGACAAATGAATTTAAAAAATATTTGGCAGATTTTTCTTCAAGCCAAAACTTTTACATTGCATCTATAGTTATGTTTGTATCAGGGTTTATGGTGTTTTCAGGCATTGGGTTTCCTATCAGCTTTTTTGCCTTTTGGCCAGCTTTGCTTTACATTGCTTATGATTTTATATCATTATTTAGAGCGGTTACCGTGTCCTTATTGGTATCAAGACTTCAAATGAAGGGCGGAACTTCGCCTTACTCCGTTCATTTCAAAATTGAAGAACAACTTGGGCAAATGTTCTCGGGGCTTCAAATGATTTTAACATCTTTTTTCGATAAAAATTGGTTGGCAATGGGGCACACCGAAAAAATGTCCGTTGATAATTTTTATCAGGCTATCAAAACCTTAACCACAAGAATAACAAAATTTGCCAGAATTTCCCTCGAAACTACCGGCATAATATGGCGTAATAATGTTTACGCGATAGTGGCTCAAGATAAAGTCTCTTTTCAAGATAAGATCATATCAATAAACAACAAAATCAGAGAAGGTGAAGCCTTAATTCTTAGATATTGCTGGATGCTGCATCTAAACACAATCGCCGATTCATTAAGATCTTTTGTTAATGATCCCAATGGTCAAACCCAAGAATCATTTAGGCGAGAAATGATAGAAGGCAATCAATTAGGCGGGCACGGTCCTTTATACGAGCCATATCAAGAAGGCTTTCAAAATGTACCAATCGAATTATCATTTAAAATGCGCTATTTTTGGCATGAACAGCTAATGCCGGCACCGCTTCCCTCTGAAGAAATAATCAAAAAGTTTCCGGAAACAAGAGAGTTTTTTGAAAGCATAAAGCAAGTCAGACAGCTTAAAGACAGCCTTGAGCAGCAGATGATTTTAGACTGCGCCACCAACGCCCTTGGCAACATCGGAGGGGCAGGAGGCGACACCACCGCTTTAGAGGCCGCCGACATAAAACGTTATGAGCTTTATTCACAATGTCTTGATATTCCAAAATTTCAACCTGACAGCGATTCTCTTCAAAATCAGATTGATCGCCTTAATTCACAGTTAAAAATTTAATGAAAGATAATACTATCAAACCTATGCAACTCTTAAAAGAGTTGCTTAAACCTTATAAGGGGCTTTTACTTAAAGGTTTTGCATCGCTGTTGATTGTAAATATGGCCGATATAATTCCGCCGATTTGTTTGAAACTCGCAATCGACAGTTTTAATAATCCTGAGACAGCACGCCCCACCCTGTTTTATTGCAGTATAACAATTATTTTTATAGCAATTCTGCAAAGCGTATTCAGATTTTATTGGCGGCAGTTTTTTCAGGGCACTTCGCAACATGCAATCTACGACTTAAGAAAACAGCTTTTTGATCATTTACTTAAACTGCCTTTTGACTACTTCAAGCGAACCCGCACGGGCGATATAATGTCACGCATGACAAACGATATTCAAGAAATAAAATTTATGCTTGGTATGGGTATCCTGATATTTTTAGACGCACTTTTTTATCTTTCGACGGTACCTTTTATAATGATTTATTTGTCTCCGAAGCTGACAGCTGCCACGCTTATACCTTTTACATTGATTACTGTTTTTGCGACCTTAGCTAAGACCGTCATACACAAACGCTCAAGAGAAATTCAATCAAGACTGTCAGATCTGTCTTCACGGGCGGAAGAAAACCTGTCGGGCATTAGAGTAATCAAGGGTTTTGGCACCGAACAAGAAGAAATTAGCCGCTTTGATGCCTGCGGTAAAGAATTTGTAAAAGTAAAACTTAAGCTGGCAGATTTTGAGGCATTTTTTCATCCCGCAATAAACCTGTTAGTCGGCATCGGAATGATACTTTTGCTTTATATTGGCGGCAATATGGTCATAGAAAAAACCGTAACCTTAGGT
>MWDD01000037.1 GCA_002070375.1 bacterium ADurb.Bin157
ATTATTTCGTAAGCCATACCTTTGGCCAGCATTTTAAGCGCAACCTTTTTTGCTCTTTGAATCTCACCTTCTGCTCTGCCTTCTGCTTTGCCTTTTTTTTCTGCGGCGTCGAGTTCGGTTGCGCGACTACTGATAATATCAATGTCACAAACACCTCGATCAAGTCCTTCGCCTTAAACCTTTCTAGCCGCCATTTTCACAGACAAGTGGTGGAATAGATATTGAAGAAATCTTCATTTTGTGTTTGTTGAAATATGTAATTTTATAATATATAATCTCAAGAGGAGACTATTTATGAAATTTCAAGGAACTTCTGTAACTATAAATTATGAAAAAATAGATGGCATGAAAAAAGCCTACTATAATAATGAACATATTCTGAAAGAATTCTTTAATGAAGCTACTGTTTTACCTGTTCCCGATGAAGCTCCCTTAGATATACCGAGAATAATCATAAAAACTTTGGGAGAGCACGCTCAATTGACTATCACACCAGTGGCTTCAACTTTCGAAGTTCGCTATGATGGTGATTACGAAAGAAATTGGAGATTATGCTCTGAGTACATAATGAAAAGAATGGAAAAGGTCTTTGAGTTCCTTAATCTGTTTACAGGTAACAGCTATAAGTATATTGGTTTGGTTACTAATGTCTTATGTGATGAAATTAAAAGCGATGGTGCAGTAAAAATTTCTGAGGTGCTTCTTAATACTAATAATATTAAAGATATTTATGATTTAAACATAAGATACACCTTTGTTGAAGATAAAAAACTATTTGTTAATATCATGCTTCAAAATGCTAGAATGTTTAAAAATGATATAAATGTGAATATTCCGGGATCATTGTGCGAGTCCGACCAAATAGCTGAATCCATAGGTGTTGTTGTCGACATAAATGACAGATATGGTTTTAATAATAACAGAGATTATAAGAGCAGCAGTTCTATGCTAAAAAACTTGTCTGATTGTATGACTAATGTAATGAATGGAAAACTCCAAGATTTAATATATAATGGGGTCTATTGAGCTTTATGAAACAAAACGATTGTTTTAGAGATCTTACCGGGACAATTTGTGTGGTTGGTTTGGCTTGTCTGTCCCACATTGGCATAAATAATACAAGTCCGATTAGAAGTGAGAATCCTCCTATTTGGAGAGCAAAAACTTCTTATTGTGACAAGAATTTGTCCGGACCCTCTTTTTTATTAGATATTGGCAACATATATAAGCAACAGTCTAAAACAAAATTGGAAAAAGAAGCCATAGCTTTATTTGGTTCAATGCGAGATGCCACATCATCAGAAAGAAACGACGTAAAGCAATACATAGACAGTATTTCTACAGATACCGGTTTTAACTTTTATGATTTATGCTGAAAGAATTTATTGATTTCGTTGATTCTGTTTTGCCCTCTGTTTCACCTGATTTTAGAGATGGTGCCAAAGAGGCTATAGCTCAATTTGAAAAATCGAAACAAAAAATAACTTATTTGTCCAATAATCCTTTGGATGAGCTTTCTCAAGGTGATATTATTTCAAAAATTCCTTTTTTGTACTTCGATAATAATGGAAAAGAGAAACTTTTTGTTTCTGAAGCAATGGTTTTATCTACTTCCTGTCACGTTGATCAAAAAGCAAATATATTGTTAATGCCTGTTTTGTCATTAGAGCCCTTTAATGGGAAAGATATTACAGACTTAAAAAATAACAGCATATTCGATTATATGTATCTTCCTGATCCACTATTGGCCGAAAAATATATTAATTTTGAATACATAAATACCTATGACAAAAATCTTATATTCAATGGCATAAAGGATGGAAAAATTCAGCGTGTTGCATCTCTGAATCAGGTTGGCTATTATCTTTTTATAATTAAGCTGACTGTTTACTTGATGCGAAAAGAAGACGAAATTACTTTAAACCAACGTAATTCTTTTTGAGATGTTTTTGCATACTTGAGCTTTTATTCTTGAAGAGGAAAAAATAAAAAAGCCCGGCATGAGAACACATTTTTATTGTTTCTCGATCTATAGGACCAAATTTCGCAGGACTGCAGAATAAGATAAATCATAGTATATGCTTAATCGCTTATACTTTTCTGGCAGTAAAAAAACATGATAATTTAAATATCATACAATAGGCGCTATTAAGCATAAAAAAACCTTCAAAACGATTTGGTTGGGTTCGCAGCCAATTAATATATTATTTTCGTTTTTGTTTGGGCTTTTTAGAGTTGTATTCGGCTGTGGGTTCGCAGACCTTGTTGTTATTTAAAGACTGTATTTGTTCAGGCGTCAGATCGGTGTATTTTGCGACTTGTTCCGGCGACAATCCATCATTAAGCATTTTAAGCGCAACCTTCTTTGCTCTTTGAATCTCGCCTTCCGCTCTGCCCTCTGCTCTGCCTTTTTTTTCGGCGGCGTCTAGTTCGGTTACGCGGTCGCTCAGCAATAGCAAACCTGCGATATAGCTTTGAAAATTAGAACACATTTTCCCTGATACAAATACTCAAATAATGGGCGTATTGACATTTTTACTTTCCAAAGTTAACCTGATTGAATGAGTGATAAGCTTAAAAGTCAGTTTTATTCAAGAACAGCTAGCGTTATTATTAGCCACAAACGAATCTGCATATTTGTTGCGCATCTCGAAACTTATACCATTGAAGATTCACTGATTTTTTATTTGCACGAACTGCTTAAAATATGTGATGGAATAATATTCGTTGCAGATAATCCCATTAGTGACGCCGAACTTGCAAAACTTAAACCCTACGTTGTTTTTGCTCGTTTTATTAAGCATAATAAATACGATTTTGGTTCCTATAGCATCGGACTGGACTTGCTTAAAAGTTCGCCATACTTTGAACAGATTAATGAAATTATTTTTGCTAATGATAGCGTTATTGGCCCTTATAAACCTTTAGACAAAGTGATAAGCAAAAAGCATGCTTTAGGGAATCCTGCTATCTTTGGACTCACAAAAAACTATTACGGACATAAATTTGATGAATCCGGTAATATTGTCCCTGCCTGGGTAACACATATTCAATCTTATTTTTTCATAGTAAGAGCTGAAATATTTAAACAAAACTATTTTTTAGACTTCTTTCAAAACGTTAAAGAAGAATCCTCAAAGATTAAAATAATTGTCAAATATGAAATCGGACTATCACAACTGATAAAAAAACACGGGCATGAGCTTGTTAGCTACTTTGATGTAAAATCAACAGAAGATCCTACATCAACATATATAGAAAACCACAAAAAGATGTTTTTTATTAAAAAAAGACAAATTGGCCGCCAGCATATTTATAAAGCCAATAAAATTCTCAGAGCTTATAACTACCCTTATCAAGTTGTGAACGGTAAAGTAAAGACAATTACTCCTAAAGATAAGCTGATTATTGATTCTTATTTGATATTTGAACTATATCGAATTATTAGAAAATATATTATTATCCCTTTACTGCAGGCTTATTCCAAGGATAAACAATGAAAATTAACGATATAAATGAGTTTTATAAGCTGTTTAATAAAGATTATCTCTATAGCAGTAAATTTTTAGATAACACTTTACTGAATATAAGGCTGAAAGTAACTGAAAAAGGCTTCAAAGACATACTCCTTAAGCTTAAACCTTTTAAAAAATTCTGGTTTAGAAAAAACATGCTTAGCCCTTTTTTAATCGGGTATTCTAAATTCGACTTTGCTAAGGATATTATCGAAAGCGAAGATAAATACCGCAAGCTCTACGATATGCTCGAAGACGAGACTTCTAAGAAAACATTGCTCGCAGTAATGTGCTACAAAGTTACTCAAAATGACGATTATATAAAAGAAATCGATAGATTCACCATAGATCAATATTTTGACCCCGAAATTGTCAACTTTAACCCCGAAGGCGAGGTCTTTGCAGATTGCGGAGGCTATACAGGCGATACAGCACTTGTGTTTCAACGATTAAAACTGCCGCTCAAAAAATATTACTTTATCGAGCCTGACCCCGCAAACACAGCTAAAGCAAAAAATACGCTTAAAGAATTTAAAAATATCGTATTTTGCAGCTGCGCAACAGGAAAAGCCAAAAGCGAAGCCACATTCGACGCTAACGGTGCCGGCGGGTGCTTAACCGAAAACGGTAAACTTAAAATTAATATCGAGACCCTCGATGACCTTATTAAAGAACCAATAACATTCATAAAAATGGATATCGAAGGCTCCGAGAGCGAGACAATCGAAGGCGCCAAAAAACAAATAATTAAACACAAACCAAAACTGGCTGTATGCGCATATCACAAACCCGACGATGCCTGGAAACTGGCTTTTCAAATTAAAGAACTCAGGCCCGACTATAAACTATACTTCAGAGTTTACCAAAGCTCATACTGCGAAGCCGTCATCTACGCATTATAGGGTAGAATAAATCTTTTATCGACCTTAGCACTCCGCTTTTGTTATGCGGCAGACGCTGCGACTTATAAAAGCTTAATATACGCCTTAGCCTTTTAACAAAACATAAATCACTTAAGCCGATTTCTTCTTTTAAAAGACTGATTCTTGATTCCAAATCTTCTATTTGTGCAGAATCATAAGACTTTTCTTTCATGCCAAGCCCGAAAACCTGCCCGCAACTGAACTTAGACGCCCCGCCCATATTTCTTTGGTTTTTGATTATTTTTACGCTAAAAGGAGCATTCTTCGCAATTTTTTTTAAAATCTCTGCAGAAGAATCAGTTGAACAGTCATCTATTGCGATCAATTCATATGGCAAAACAGTCTGATTGCGAATGCTCTCTAACTGAGCACACAAATGCTTTTCGCCATTGTATACAGCCATTATAATAGAAACGCGCACTTCTTTCTCCTTTTGCAAAGCTGAAACATTCTATCACAATTTATTGCGTTAATTAAGCGATTTAACTATTTGACCCGCGTTTGCTAAAGCAGTATGATTGTTGTGTGGTTATAAAGTTTGTAGTTTATTTGTGGCGGCTAAGAGAAATTGATTAAATGTTTAACTTCGAAAACTTCAATGAATTATTTGGTGGCAAAAAGGCATATTGGGAGAAACTCAAAAACAAAATTTTGATGTTTGACGAGAATGAGAATTTAGAGAAAGCTATTGAAACCGCCAAAGAAGCCGAAGATGCTTTCATCCGCGCGCTCCAAATTCAGGAAGCAGCACTGGGTTCCACTCACCCTCAAGTGCTGCAAACGATGAAAGGCCTTATAGAAGTGTTTTTTAAGAAAGACTTATTCAAAAAAGCAGAACCATACTGCGAACGTATCCTAAAAATCAACGAAGAGATTTACGGCCCAGATAATCCCGCTCTGTTCGAAGACCTGAGCAACATGGGCTGATGTATACAGGGATATCCGAATTCGAAAAAGCCGAGGCATACCTGATCAAAGCCTTCAATCTCATCAAAGATGATACGGAACTCTGCAAAGCCCGTGCGAAGACAGCTCTCTCAAACCTCGTCAGCCTTTACAGACACTCTGAAAATAGCAGCGAGGCTGAATCTGCCTATATAAAGCTCATCGAACTCAAAAAGCAGCTATTTGGCCCGACACACAAGTCTGTGGCAAAAAGCCTTATCGACCTCGGATTCTTCTACAACCTCGAAGATAAATACTACAAAGGAGAAGAAACTTTGATGAGCGCAATAAAAGTTTACGACCAAAACCCGGAAGCAATAGAAGAAGACTATGCCACCATCTACGAACTTCTGTATGATGTCTACTCTAAAACCGGGCGCTCTGACTCAGCAAAAGCATACGGTGACAAGGCCACTTACATCAGGCTCTGCAACCGCTGATAACAAAAGTTAGAAAGGATTTACTTTATGAAATATTTGAAACAATTTTTGTTTGCAATAATCTTGTTGTCTTTATTAACGGGTTGTAGTCTTAGTCAGAACTCTGATTCAGACGATACTTCAGAAGGATTTTTGATTTCAGATCTTCCGCTCAGGCACGCTGCGGTAAACGGTGCGAGTATTGCATATAAAGAACTGGGAATCGGTGAACCACTTTTGCTTATAGCCGGAATTGGCGCGGATATGAGCATGTTCAACGAAACTTTTGTGAGAGCTCTGGCGAACAGATACCGAGTCATACTTTTCGATTACCGTGGCCTGGGTGCTTCCAACGATCCCGGGCCCGCATTTTCTATGGAGATGCTGACAAAAGATGCCGCCGATCTGCTATCTGCCCTGAAAATATCAAAGGCCAATATTTTTGGCAGTTCCATGGGCGCTTCAATTGCTCAAGAGTTGGCTCTTTTGTATCCTGAAAAGGTAAGCCGACTGGTTTTGTCATCACCGACTTATAGTATCACGGCGCCGGGCGCCGAGGCACTTAATGCAATGATTCATGGAATTGTCAATGATCTTGCGGTACCAATTACAGTTCGAAAGCAGGCTGAGGCAAATTTAAACTGGTCAGGCACTTATGATCGACTAAAAAATATTACTAACAAAACCCTGCTCCTGGCAGGCACAGAAGATAATCTAATTCCTTCTGCAATTGCTGCCGACATGCAACCCAAGCTTATCAATGCTCAGTTAACCGTTATCGACGGAGCAAAACATTCAGGCGAACGCTACATGCCCTCTGAATATGCAAAGATAATTATGAGATTTCTTAGTTGAACTTTTTAATATATTATTTTCGTTTTTGTTTTGGCTTTTTAAAGTTGTATTCGGCTGTAGGTTCGCAGACTTTGTTATTGCTTGCCAGTGATTCAATTAGAGCAACAGATAATATCAATATCAGAAAGAAACTTGGCAATGGCAAACCTGCGATAGAGCTTCGAACTTAAGCATACATTTTCCCTAATACAAATACTTAAATAATGAGAGTATATATATGTTAACTTCATGATTGAATGCAAAGATGCTGAAGATATGTTTAAAAAACTTGGCGTATAATGGTTAAGTCGGTTTATACAAAGCAGTTTGAAAAGGATCTTAAAAAGCTTATGAGTCTTTTCATAAAGGAAAAAATATCAGTCAAATAACCAGAGAAACTTTTTGATATTATCAAGAATAAATGATAAAATGCCTACGGTCTGAGCGGAATATCAGTAAATCAGTGCCATTATCGTAGAGTGCTTATTAAAAATAATATTTAAGCCAATAGGGGTAACAACCATGAAGATAGAGTCCATTTCTCTTAAAAATTTTAAAGCATTTAAAAGTGTTCAAATGGAAAACATTCCCTCTTTCTGCGTGATTGTAGGCGCTAACGGCTCAGGCAAGAGCACCATCTTCAGCGTTTTCGGCTTTTTAAAAGATGCCATGAGTGGCAATGTTAATACAGCACTATCTCGCTTAGGTGGCAGTCGTGGCTTTCGGGAAGTTCGTTCCAGAAACACAACCGAACCAATCGAAATTGAGATAAAGTTTAGGGCCCAACCAGAGAGCCCTCTGACTACATATTTTTTAAAAATCAATGGTAGAGGTGAGAAAGCTTACGTTGAAAGAGAAATATTAAAATACAGACGCGGCGGAAAGGGACAACCTTGGCATTTTTTAGATTTCTCTGACGGGAAAGGCACCGCTGTTACTAACGAACTCGACAATGTTAAGAATGTTAACGAGCTACAACGAGAAGAACAAAATCTAAAGTCTAACGATATACTCGCTATAAAGGGTCTGGCTCAGTTTGAGCGCTTCCCGGCCGTGGTTGCTTTAGGCAACCTAATTGAAAACTGGCATGTTTCCGATTTTCACATTAGCAAAGCCAGGCCGGAACAAGAGGCCGGCTACGCCGAACACTTATCAAGAGAAGGCGAAAACTTGTCACTCGTTATTGAATATCTCTACAAGTATCATAGATCAATCTTTGAAAAAATACTTGAGCTCTTAAAACAGCGAATCCCCGGAATCACAAATGTCGAGGCCAAAACAACCACAGAAGGGCGAGTGCTTCTTAAATTCCGAGATGGAGCATTTGAAGACCCATTTTTGGCCAGATACGTTTCTGACGGAACAATTAAAATGCTGGCTTACCTGACCTTGCTTTATGACCCCCAACCACACTCACTGCTCTGTGTAGAAGAACCGGAGAACCAGTTGTATCCGGCATTGCTCTGCGAACTTGCGGAAGAATTCCGAAATTATTCAATACGAGGCGGACAGGTGTTCGTTTCTACTCATTCCCCGGATTTTTTAAATGCCACACGCATCGAAGAAGTATTTTGGCTCGAAAAAGAAGGCGGTTACAGTAAAATCATAAGAGCGAGCGAAAACGAACAAATTAAAGCATATATGGCTGAAGGCGACCAAATGGGTTACCTGTGGAAACAGGGGCTTTTTGACAAGGTAGATCCGAATGTTTAACTTTGTCTGCATGTTAGAAGAGCCCTCGGCTAAGGAAATGCTGAAAGTGGTGCTTCCAAAGCTCCTACCAAATAATGTTAATTTTCGCTACATAGTATTCGAAGGCAAACAAGACCTAGAAAAGCAACTCGAAGGGAAATTACGTGGCTGGCAAGCGCCAAACTCATATTTTCTCATCTTAAGGGACCAGGACTCAGGGAACTGCGTTAAATTAAAAGATAGTTTAATAGGCAAGGTAAAAAATAGTAAAAAGACCGAAAATACAATTATACGTATAGCTTGTCACGAATTAGAAAGCTTTTATCTGGGTGATCTTGAAGCGGTTGAAAAAGGCCTGAAAATTAAAAATCTTGCAAAAATGCAAAACAACAAAAGATATCGTAACCCTGATCATTTAACTAATGCCTCAGAAGTTTTAACCAAACTCTCCGGTTCCACTTATCAAAAAATCCAAGGTTCTCGCATGATTGCGCCATTTTTAAAACTAGATGGTTCAAACAGATCAGCCAGTTTTAACGTGCTAATTTCGGGTGTTAAAAAAATTCATACGACTATTCAATCATGTCCGCCGACCGGCCGATGAGTTGAATTGCCGGCAGTAAACAGCGTTATTTTTCAGATGATGATATGCAAGCACTTAATCTATTTGTCTTCTCCCAGACCCTTTAAAAACTTTTCTCTGGCTTCGGGCATGAAAATAGATATTCCCTGATACAAATACTCAAATAATTAGAGCATATGTTGAATATATTTTAAGTATCTTAAAAGATCGTTCGCTTTTATTTAATCTGCCCATGTCGGCCCGGCTTACAAATTGGGATTCTGCGAATCCTGCAAAGCTTGGTTTGCCTGTGATATAAAATCGACCAAATTCTTCTGAACAGTTTTCGGATCAGTTTTAAACGAGGGTTGCTTATTTTGATTTTTTCCATGCGCAATCCAGTTCCGGTATGCGTAAATCTCTTTAACCCTGCTGCGCAAAGGTTCATCTACTACTTCTGAAAACGCATCAACCATGTCAGGGACTGTCCATCGCTCTATTGAAGATTTGGCTAAGCTTGTTAATTTGTTAACAGTCGAATTTGTCTTATTGACATTAAAATCTATAATATTTTGAATCGAAACTCTCAGTTCACGTTCGAAAGAAGCAAAAAGTGAAAGGATCATTAGATTTTCAAGTTCTTTTTCTGAATCGGACATCTTCTTAAGCATTTTATCCTTTTGCTCGGAAAAGAAAACAGTACTACCGTGAAGTTTAAAAAGATCTTGAGCAATAGATCGTCTTGTAATCTTCATTGAATCTTTTAAAATTTCATAAACAGAGAAAACTTCATTTAATATATTTTCATTCATTGGAGCCTCTCCAGCAGAGGTTCAAGTATTTCTTTTGAAAATTTGCTGACTTTTCTGTATGAACTATCATCATACCAATACCAGCCGGCTTCATTTGCGTTTGAAAAAAATCTTTTGCTGTTTGTGTTATCTCCGATTTGTGTCTGAACATTCGGCCCATCACCTGTGAGATACACAAACTTTTCTGAACCGGATGGACCGTCTACGTCAATTCGGCCTTTTGCGCCGATTATACGAATGGCAAAGGGCTTAACAGTAATCTTAAGATTATCGCCAATTATAAATTGATATTCCTTTGTCTCATATTGACCGCTAAACTCTTCATTCCTTGTAACTTGTTCGGATCTGATCTGAACTTTATAATTCAATTCTTCAAGCCAATTGGATAAGAAACTTTTAAATCTTTCAATCTCATTATTATACCAAGATATTTCCTGCTTCACATTTTCTTTCATATCAGACATTTTCAGCTCCTGAATTTATATATTTGCTTTTTATTTTATCATTTATTCTTGATGATATCAAAGGCCAATTAGCTATGTCAGAAAGAAGACCTGCTCTCATTTACGGACTTCTGTATGATGTCTACTCTAAAACCGGGCGCCCGGACTCAGCAAAAGCATACGGCGACAAGGCCAATTACATCCGCCTCTGCAACCGTTGATAACTTAATGTTTAGTGATTTGTATATAAGTTTTATATGATGAAGGGCTTTGCGTAAAATGAAAAATACCCTTTTATTCAGTGATCTGGCAGTCGAAAGGCCGACAGGAAGCAAAAACGACGAAAAAGTGGCGGAACTTCTTTGCAGAGAGGCAGAAGGGCAGGGGCTTAAGGTGATAAAGCTGTCCTTTGAGACGAAGCTGTGGAACAAGAAGTATTCGTTTGCCGAAAACGGGAGCAGAAAGGTTGAACTATACCCGGGGCCATTTTCGGGAGCATTCTCGGGGATGGCAAAAGTTGCTTTGTGCAATAATTGGAACGACGTGAGAAACAACTCGGATTCTATAGTCGTTTTAAGAAAAGGCATGTGCGGTGAGATGTTGATGCCGGTGAATTTTCCGGTGTATTTCCCGCCGGAGCATGATGAGAAGTATAATATTATCAAAGAGGTCAACCCCAAGTGTATTATAACCGAGAGCGGGAAGACGTATTTTGAAGACGGGAACCTGCAGTTCGCTTACGCTTACAAAGACAGCGACGAGTTTTTTGAAGGTCAAACCGAAGCTTATGTTGAAATAAACTCGGAATGTTCAATTGAGAGCACGTCGCAGCCGTTTTTTGAGAAAAAGGGCGAAAAGGATTCGGTTATTTTGGTGTGCGCGCACATGGACTCGAAATATGCGACACCGGGAGCGCTCGACAACGCGGCGGGCGTATTTTCCCTTTATAGGCTATTTGAAAAGCTTAAAGATGAGAAGACGGGTTCGACGATTCATTTTGTTCCGTTTAACGGAGAAGAGAATTACGGTATACCGGGGCAGCTTAAATACTTAGATTATATTAAAGAGAAAGAACTGCCTATAGTAAGCGTGTTCAACATAGATTCTCCGGGGTTTCTGGGGTCGCAAAACGCCGTTTCGTTTTATAACATTGATTTAACGCGACAGGAACAGCTGCTCGCGGGAACGAAGCACTTGCAAAAGTGCAAAGAATGGTATGCCGGCGACCATACAATATTCATTAACCGGAAGATTCCGTGAGTGGCCGCGACATCGGACAATCTGTTCGAAAAGGGGATAAATCACACGCACACGCCCGGAGACACCATGGAAATAGTTGACACAGAGCTCCTCGAAAAGCTTTCTTCGGACTTAAAGGAGATGATTACAGAAGCTGACAGGCTTTTCACTTGTATCCTGAAAAGGTAAGCCGACTGGTTTTGTCATCACCGACATATAGTATCAATGCACCGGGCGCCGAGCAACTTGATGCTATGATTCATGCAATTCTCAACGTATAAGTGTAAGACATTTGCCATTTTACTATTTTAATCAACTTTATGTGCTAATTCCCAAAGTTCGTCATACCAATCGTACCCACGGGCTACCAATGCAGCTCCTCCTGAGTTTTTATTGAAATCGGACCTTGTTTTATATTTTGTCATTTCTTTAATGATATTTTCCTTAGTCCAATAATTTGCAGGTCTTTTTTCCGGCTTCATATGAGAACATATTTCATCTAAAAATCCATTTTGATGTGCTTGAGCATATACATTCGGATGTTTTTTTCTAAATTCAGATTTTAATTTAAATTGAATTGATATTTCTGCACACTTTTCTTTTGTCCAATAATTTTTAGGTCTCATATGAGAACATATTTCATCCAGCCATTTTTCACGTGTAGCTTTACAATATGCTGTGTTTGAGTGTTTTTGAAACTGACTTCTAGTATCATATTTCAAAGCCTCTTCATGACAACGTTTTTTAGTCCAATAATTTTTAGGTCTTTTCTCCGGCATCATATGAGAACAAATTTTATCTAACCATCCATTATTTAAAGCTTCTCGATATGCACTTATATTCTCTTTTTGAAATTCAGACCTTGTTTCAAATTTAACAGCTTCTTTTTTACATTGTTCAAAGGTCCAAAATCCTTTAGGTTTTCTGAACGGAATCATGTGACGGCAAATCTCATCAAGGAATCCATTTTTTGTTGCAGAATAATATGCGGATGAACAACCAGTTTTGAAGTCTTTTTTTGTTTTATACTTTAAAGCTTCTTTATGACACTTTTCTTTTGTCCAGATTCCCCAAGGTTTTTTATCCATATGCAAACATATCGTATCAAGAATCCCAAGTTTGATTGCAGCAGAATAAGCACTACCGGATTTTCGATTAAACTCCGTTCTGCTTTTATATTTCAAAGCCTCTTCATGGCAACGTTTTTTAGTCCAATAATTTTTAGGGTTGATATTCGATTTCATATGAGAACATATTTCATCTAACCATTTATTTTTTCGGGCCGAACCATATGCGCTAGCAGAATTTTCTTTGAATTCTTTTCGTGTCTCATATTCAAGAGCTTCTTCTAAACATTTGTCAAAATTCCAAATTAATATTGAACCACCTGTAGCACCGGCACTTTTTGAATTTAGAAGATTCCAACCTTCTTTACCATACTTTTCAATATAGTAAGCTTCTAGTTTAACAGCTTCTTCAATCTCAAGATATTCAGTTAGTTGCTTAAACTTATATGAAGATGCTGTTTGCTGAAAATGCTTATAAACAGCACTATTTGTGGATGTTATATGCTGATTCTTTCTTACTTCTAAATTATAGGTCAAGCCGACATATGCATGATTATCTAAAAATTCAAATACATATATTGCTCGTTTAACTTTACTTCCTACTACAGGCATATGTTTGCAGCATTCCTCCAGCCAACCATTCCTTTTTGCTATTGAATAACCACTTGGTGACTTTTCACTAAATTCAGCTCTAGTTTGGTGTTTGTTTGCTTCTATAAGGCACTCTTCTTTTGTCCAATATCCATTTATCTTTTTTTTCTCTGGCATATGGCTACAAATGTCATTTAACCAACCATGCATATAAGCATAACTATAAATACTGCCCGACTGAACTTTAAAAGAAGTTTTGTTGTTAAATTTTGATGCTTCTTCTTTGCATTCCTCAAAAGTATATATTGGTCTATTTTTCTTCATTCGCTTTTTTCCTGTATAACGCCTTGCTCACCGGTAAATTGGGAGCGTAGCGAGTAATTTTTCCAAGAGCACAAGTTGTTATACCCTCGACCTTATAAGCTCGGCAATCTCAGCTGCTATTTCATCAATGGTATGAGTTGCGGTGCTCCTAGCAACTTTGTCGGCTAAAGACGGGCTATAATCGACAACCTGTTGTTTAGTTATGTTATGCCAAATTGGAAGTAGAACCTGTTCTCCAGACACCGTTCTTGTAACGATGCCGTCAAGCTCATAATTAGTCCAGCCCTTTGAAATGAATGATGGGGACAAAACCACCAACCCAACGCGACTATTGGCTAACCCCCTGTCTATTTTTTGCCTTAGGCTATCCCCGATCCTCAGCGTCATTTCGTCGTACCAAACGTGCAATCCTTCCCTTATCAGGGCATTTGCAAGTGGTCTGACAAAATCATCCTTATCCTCGGAGGCGTGCGATATAAATACATCATGTGTCTCGCCACCAGTTTCAGCCGGTGGCGGAATGTTATCACGTACCAAACTGGGTATTTCGGAAAGTGGGCGCTCTCGAATTTCAGGCAATGCCCCTGGGACAACACGAACGGAAGCATTTGTACTACCACGCAACCCCTGCATATCTATAGCCACATACCAATACCCGGAATTTGGAATAGCAATTCTTACGGGCGATTGCCTAGCCAAACCACCGTAGTATTTATGCTTTCTTCTGTTTTTGTAGTTGTTAAAGTTTGAGCTATCCATGAGCCGGACGTTTGCTCCACTAGTCAAGGTAACCTCAACCACTTCACCTCTTTTCAAATTTCCCAGATCATATTTTAGGAAGTTCAATGTCGACTCCTTTTAGGCATAACAAGTTATTAAACAGTTTTGTTGATAATCTTCCAATGGTTGATTCGTTTAATCCAACTTTACATATTATATGACTTATTTCTACGCGTTGCAAATTGTTTTCTCTGATGAGGGCATGAGAGAACACATTTTCCCTGATACAAATACTCAAATAATGAGCGTATATACTCGGTGAGTGAATTAATGAAGTGACATCAATCAAAGAAACGGGATTGACTTTGTTCCTCATTTGGGCTACCATATATATAGGAAGGTGATTAAAATGTCAAAAACCGCAACGATTCGGGCCAGAGTAGAACCTTCTTTGAAGGATCAGGTCGAAAAGATTTTCGAAAAATTAGGATTGAACGCAACTCAAGCTATTAATTTATTTTACAAGCAAGTTGAGCTAAACAATGGACTTCCTTTTGAGCTGAAAGTTCCCAATGAGACAACATTAAAAACGTTCCGGGACTCAGAATCCGGAAAGGATCTGATTGAATGCAAAGATGCCGAAGATATGTTTAACAAACTTGGTATATAATGCTTAAGCCGGTTTATACAAAGCAGTTTGAAAAGGATCTTAAAAAAGTTGCAAGACGTGGCAAAAGCATTGATAAAATCAAGATAATCCTAGCCTCATTGCTTGCCGGCAAAAAATTGGATGTTATTCATAAAGATCATCCATTAATTGGCAACTTTGTCGCAAGACGAGAATGTCATATTGAATCTGATTGGCTTCTCATTTATAGAATCACAGAAGATTCTATATTTTTTGAGAGAACCGGCTCCCATTCTGATTTATTCGGTTAAAAACCTACATATCATAACTTTATTTAAATTTACTTTATGAAATATTTGAAACAGTTTTTGTTTGCAATAATCTTGTTGTCTTTATTAACGGGTTGTAGTCTTAGTCAGAACTCTGATTCAGACGATACTTCAGAAGGATTTTTGATTTCAGATCTTCCGCTCAGGCACTTATGATCGACTGAAAAATATTACTAACAAAACCCTGCTTCTGGCCGGCACAGAGGACAATCTAATTCCTTCTGCAATTGCTGCCGACATGCAAACCAAGCTTATCAATGCTCAGTTAACTGTTTTTGATGGAGCAGAACATTCAGGCGAACGCTACATGCCATCTGAATATGCAAAGACAATTATGAAGCTTGGCAATGGCAAACCTGCGATAGAGCTTCGAACATGAGCACACATTTTCCCTGAGAAAAACACTCAAATAATGAGCGTATGTATTATAGATAATTAAAATGAATTTGGCACTGTATCTTTACCGGCTTCTGAAACGTGCATGTTTTGGTTGGGTTCGTAGCCAACGTATTTTATAAATGATGTAAATTGTTCTTTGTCGGCGAATTTGTTGGTCCAGTAGGTGCTTTTTTTGATAAAAACGTCTTTATTTGTATCTTTTTCCAGAAATTCTTTTTCTTTTAGACACAGGCGCCAGATTTTTTTACGCGTTTTTTTGATTTTTGCAAAGTCAGTAGGATTATTGTAAAGACCGCTGAGCTTACACTTTTCTTCGAATAAAGCTTTTTTAAGTTCATCGTCTCCGCCGATTAGCAGAAATTCTACTTCGCAGTATATAATGTCGCCATTATTGACAACCACTATATCAGACTTGTCGTTATAGACAGGCACTAAGTCACCTTCAGCGGGCTCGCCGCCAAACCTGCTCAGCGGAACTTTTAACTCTGTAAAACTTTCTTCGCCCATTTCATCTTCTTCGTGAATCAACACCACAACAACTTTTCCAACAACCCGATCAACGTATCCTTGTAAATATTTCGTTATTTGCATATAAGCCTCTTTTTATTTTATCTAAAAAACAAAATACCACATCAACATCACGACCGACAAGACAAAGCAAAGCTTGCTTTTGAGATTCCATACGACAAAGACTCAGCGCTCGAAACATCTGTTTCAAATATTGCAGCTGCTCAGGCTCATAAGTTCGTGTAGATCATTAAAATCCTATCGTTTCCCCATCTTCAGGAATAATGATTCTATTGCTTGAGAAACCTGCGGCAGTTGCAGATTGCTGAAGATTTTTTCTGCTTGTTTCACAATGATCCAGAGCTTCCATGTGAACGGCGATAACTTTAGCTTCTGAAGCGATTGCTGCGACTTGAATTGCTACTTTATCAGCATAAAAATGGTGCCAGACTCTGTTCTGTTTGTGCCGGCGCATTTATTCTCGCTGAAACCGGTTTACTAAAAGGAAGACCGGCTACAACCCACTGGGGACTTGCTTATGACCTGCAGAAGCAATTCCCGGATGCAATAATCAACTCTGAGCGAATTTTAATCAATGACGGAGATATTGTAACGGCGGGTGGGATTACGGCCTGGATAGATCTTAGCCTAGAACTTGTAGCATTGTTTGCAGGACCGGCAATAATGAGGCTTATGGGCAAGCAACTTATATTCGATACAGGTCACAGAGAGCAACGTTATTATCAAAGCTTTTCGCCAAGTTTTTCCCATGGCGATTCAATCATGATTGCTGCTCAAAATTTTATTCATGAAAATTACTTTCACCAGGTCAATATCAAAGAAATCGCTGAATCTATATGTTTGAGCGAAAAAACATTACTTCGCAGGTTCAAAAAAGCCACCGGCATGGTTCCCATAAACTACTTACAGCGCGTCAGAATACAAAAGGCATGCGATTTTCTTGAAAATTCTGATGACTCTTTCGAAACAATCTGTGATAAGGTCGGTTATGTTGATGTAAGCTCGTTTAGAAAGATATTTATAAAAACCATGGGCCTGACACCGCGAGAATTTAGAAAGAGATTTGCATACCAGTCTCATGAGATCGATAATTCGCTTTGAATCAGAGATACAGTTGTTGTTACACGGTCTCTTTTTTTACTATTTTCACTAGCGCTCGATTCATTCGCTTTGACACTAACTCCAAAGGGGATTCACCTTTGATTTTTATTAGTTTGTAAGTAATCACAAAAAATATGATAGCAATCACTATGTTTTGCCAGGCGTTTAGCTCCCATTGCCAGGGCACACTAAGATTAATTTCTGTATATAAAGGGCTCAAATACGGAATTGGCCACTGATATCCGTCTGGACCTTTAGAGCCGACAATATCACACAACAAGTGTAAGTGAAACATCAAAAATGAACTACAACCGATCAAAAGCTTCCTCCCTCTAGCGCAATATGCTGAAATAACAGCAATGAATAAAGCAAAGGGTAATGTATGTAATTCGTGGTGAAACTGGCTCCAATAGTCTGTTGTTATTCCGGTAATATTGCCGGAAAAATCAATAATTAAGCCGAGCCCATCAATGTCTGGCGACATACCTGATACGCTCAATATAATTCTTTCCCGCCTTGTCGTTTCTTTTAACAAAGCGAAAGAGGCAGACCAAGAAATAAGTAAGTGGGCTACTGGGCTAATTTGAAACTCCTTAATGTATTAAAATTTATCATGAATATACCCGAAGGGGCAACAACAATCTTTTGCTAAGCACTTGAACGCTGCCAATAATGGTATAAACCCTCAATATCAGACGAACACAAAAGAGGCATCGCTTCTTTAATTTGCTCCAACGTCCAATCCCACCATTTCATATCTAGCAACATTGAAATTTCTCGCTCTGAAAAGCGCGTCCTTATAGCTTTTGCAGGGTTGCCACCAACAATTGTGTAAGGCTCTACATCTTTGGTGACCAAAGCACGACTGCCAATTACCGCTCCATGACCGACCTTAACTCCGGGCATAATCATTGCTTCAGCACCAATCCACACGTCGCTTCCTATGACGGTATCACCGGCCTTCCGGAAAGCATCAATTGATTCCGAAAATGCGGGTTCTTCATTCATATAGAAAAAAGGGAATGATGTAACCCAATCATGTCGGTGACCTTGATTTCCGGCCATGATAAAAGAGGCTCCCGTTCCAATGGAGCAAAAGCTTCCAATTATCAATTTGTCAACGTCATCGCGATCCGGCATGAGGAAGCGAACGCAATTATCAAATGAGTGTCCATGATAATAGCCTGAATAATAACTATAACGACCCACCTTGATATTTGGGTTCTTAATTTGTTCTATCAGAGGCTTTCCTTTGAACGGGCTATCAAAATAATTCTTCATTTAACGAATACCATGCTCTGTAAATACGTCTTAAACGCTTTGTTGTGTAACAGTTATTTGCGTATACCGAGCTGTCTTCCTCCTTCGGTCATGTAGACGACTAAATCAATAGTTTTGAATGAAAGCAATATATCGACGTTTTTTTCGCTATTCACCAAAGGTAAATATGGTTCAACTTTATCTATTACTAACCGTTTGCCATCCAATACACCTTGAGCTCTGCCCTTTTCGAATTCGCTATCACCACTAAGGGCAATATATCCAAAAAATAACGACAAGCTAAAAAATACCCCTAAGCCAAAGCCAATAATTACATTTTTCATGCTTACCCTTTTGTTATATAACGCTAGCTTGATTTCGCTTCATATTCCGCACCATATAGCACAAAAAAGAAGATTTGTTCAAGAGTTAGTTTTTTTTAGTTCTTAAATGATCAGTCTTTGCGCAGGGTGGGGTAGAATAGATCTTTGATCGCTCTTAAGATGCCGCTTTTGTTTTTTGGCAGGCGGTTTGATTTTATGAAACCCAATACGCGCTTTAAACGATTGACGAAGCTTAAGCCGCTCAGGTCGATTTCTTCTCGTAACAGATTTATTTTTGACTCTATGTCTGCAATCTGCGACAAGACTTGCTCTTTGTTTATGAGTATTTCTAAGTCCCTCTCAGATAAAAGACGGGTTCCGAATTTATGAGTTTCGGTTAGAGCCATTAACTCAGATTCGTAACCTGACTTTGAGGCAGAAAGAAAAAATGACAGCCTCACATACCAGTCGGACAAAAATAATAGCGAAGCTCCCGGCTTGTGAACGGTATTAGCGAAACTTAAACGATTGAGAATGAACCCTTTGAACATTCCCGACATGGCAGAATGAACATGACGGCGGTAATACTGCAAAGGCGAACGCAGTTCGTAACGCAGACCATATGAAGTCATACACTGACCCAATAAAGCATCGTGGGCCATAAACCTGGGGACAGGCATAAAAAGCTGCATCAGACTTCGCTTTACGCTCGTGCAGCTGCCCAAAACATTGTGAGCATTATCAAGTTTGCGAAGCTTAAAAAGGTCAAACTGAGTGAATCCGCTGTGATCAAGCTTGCCATCGGCTAATATCGCGTCGTTTATTACACAGGCCACCTCCGGAAACTCTTGATAGATCTCTAAATGCTTGCTAAGCTTTTCTTTGAACCAATAATCATCCTGGTCGGAAAAAAAAACGACATCGCCCCGCGCTGATTCCATGCCGACCATGAAAACCTGACCGTATCCGAATTTCGAGCCGCCGCCCAAATTGCCGGGTGTTCTGATTATTCGCACGCTGAATGGCGCCATCTTAGCAAATTCGCTTAAAATTGCGGGCGAAGAGTCGGTCGAACAATCATCAACCGCAATCAATTCAAAAGGCAAAACAGTCTGCTCGCGAATGCTCTCCAATTGAGCCGACAAATACTTCTCACCGTTATATACGGCCATCACAATCGATACGCGCACATCTCACTCCCGTCAAAGCAATTGTTTATACTTTTCAATATAATTCTATTTTAATGATTTTTGAGTATTGCTTAAAATCATTAAGAGTTTTCATTATTTCCGCCCTGACTTATATTTCACCTACACACATATTATAACACAAACAAATGTGTGATATCAGTGCGGGCAAACAAAATACGAAAGCATTTACTGCGGTTGCATATATTTTGCGGTGCGTATATACTCAGTGCTTGAGTTAACGAGGAAATGAATTTGAAGAAGATTTTTTTGTGGTGTATATAATGAAAGCGGCAAATATGTTTTACATTTCAAATGAGATTGTTGAGTTAACGCACTCAAGAATATGTATTTTTGCGGCTTATTCTGCGAATAATATTATTGACGAGGGTGTCATTTACTTTAATCAAATGCTTTTTATTAAAAGATGCAGCGTCAAATGGTTTAACACTTTTTATTTAAACAGATTGTTGAAAAACACCGAGTTCCCGTTTTATATTTTACCCGGTAAAACTTTAAATAAATCAGCTTTAACTTCCATGTTATGTAAACTTTACCTGATATTCGAACCTGTCAGGCTGATCTTAAAAAGCTCCCTTTATAAAGAACTGCGCCGTAAATGCGCACCATTAAAAAAAATGATATTAGAACGAGTTAAAAAATAAGAAAGGTGCAAGCATGCGCGAAATTTCTGACATAGATGAATTCTATAAGACTTTTGACAAAAAGTATTTATACTGCGGCGGCTTTATGGAAAGCGCTTTGCAAATTAAACTCAACGATCTGCAAAATAAATTCAAAGAAATTTTGCTTAAATTTAAACCTGTTAAATATTACTGGCTCAGAAAAAATATGATGTGCCCGATTTTAATAGGAAATTCTAAATTTGATTTTGCTAAAGATATTATCGAAAACGAATTAGATTACCGCAAACTCTACAAGCTCCTCGAGGACGAAACTTCGAAAAAAACACTGCTCGCGGTTATGTGTTTTAAACTTACTCAGAACTATCAATATCTTAAACAAATCGAACGATTCACTATCGACCAGTATTTCGATCCCGAAATTATCAGATTTAACCCAGAAGGCGAAGTTTTTGCCGATTGCGGAGGCTTTAGCGGTGACACAGCAATAGCAGCCTTTAGATTACATGTTCCCATAAAAAAATATTATTTTATTGAACCTGATCCCGAAAATTCTAAAAACGCAAAAAATGCGCTCAAAGATTTTGAAAACATTATCTATTGCGAGTGCGCATCGGGCGATTCCAAAGGCGAAGTCGCGTTTGAATGCCGGGGCGCGGGCGGCCATATCACTCAATCCGGAACAAAAAAAATAATTGTCGACACACTCGATAACATCGTAAAAGAACCGCTGACATTTATTAAAATGGACATCGAAGGCGCCGAAAGCGCCACCTTAAAAGGTGCCGAAAACCATATTTTGAACCATAAGCCTAAACTGGCCGTATGCGCTTACCATAAACCCGACGACGCGCATAAACTGGCTTTTCAGATTAAAAAAATCAGACCCGATTACAAACTATTTTTCAGAGTCTATGGCAGCTCCTACTGCGAAGCCGTCATTTACGCCCTGTAGAAGAGGTGTCATGAATTCTGTCACAACAAGAACCGGCAAATCTTTGCTCAATATTATGTCAGGCGTCACTCTGCAAGCCGTATTAATCGGCTTGGGCTTTTTTTCGCGCAAGGTATTCGTCGACACGCTCGGGTTCACAGTATTGGGCATCAACGGCCTTTTTTCGAACATAATTGCATTCGTTTCTCTCATCGAACTCGGCATCGGAACCGCGATTATCTGCAATCTTTATAAGCCCCTCGCCGAAAAAAATGTTTTTCCTAACTGAAACATGCCGACGGCATGGCTACAGGCTTGGCCGAGAAGTAAGCCAAGACCTTGAAGTTTATATGCGAGAACTTGAATGAAACCCGTTGCAATCGATTGTTTTATGCGAGTGGAGGCAACGACTTTAAATGATTTTTTGCGAATTGCCCAGTAACTGAAAGTTTTATTGGTTCCGCTTAACAAAATGCCGAGTGGCAAAAGCCAAAGGTAATCGGCCAACTCGGGCAGTTTCATAAATAAAGCGATTTCAGTTTTGTAAAGATATATGATTACAGAGGTTAAAATTGTATAAAAAGCATTTGAAATTATACATATTGCAACAAGATTTGCGGCGCTCTTATCTTCTTCGGGCAAAGGTATTGCAAGTTCATACCTTAATGTGTCGATAACGCCAAAAATCGAGAACAGAGCAGTATAGGCTGCTAACAGACCAAAATGGCCGGGGTCATACAATCTCGTAATTATGGGAGCAGACAAAATAACCAAACCTTGCGCCCCGGCTGTGCCACCGACCAATAATGTAATATTGCGGGCTAAGCCGGGTCCCGGCAACATTTTTGAAATTAGAGCCTTTAATTTTATAAACATGTTTTTACATTTTTTATGTGGAATGATTTCGTGATAGTGTAAAAATCATAAATTAGCTGTGATATAAATGCAAGACAATTAAAGGATTGAGTGAATCTTTAATTGATACAACCTCAACTAGCGGGCGAATTTATCTTGAATAGACCAGTCTTCCGGTTTTTCTCACAATCAGTCAAAAGTTATCTATGCTGTCTGGCTATATTACGCCAGTTGCATAGGGTGTTAGGGATGAACTCATACAATTATTTCCTTATCAGGTTGAGGGCTAGAAAGCAGCTAAAATCCATGAGCCGATTGTAAAGACTTTAATTCAGGCCTAAGACTGATGATCACGCCTCTTATTGTCTGCTCAATTTCATCGAAAAACATCATCGTCACAGGCTTTTCTCGTTTTTCATACACATATCGAACTTTAGTAAACACACCGCTCCATGATTGCAGATTACCTTCGAAGTCCAGCGGAACTTGAACTTTTACTTCGTTCTCAAGTGTAGACACATCAGTCATGTCACGAGATGAGATTGCAGATTGAAACCGACAGAGCAGCTTCTCCTTAGATTCTTTAGATAGTTCACTAAATAGTGTATGAAAATCATGGGAATGCCGTCCATTAACCTTGAAGTCACGGTTATTTTCTATGAAGTAAAGAGATTTAAAATAAAGCTCCAGCGCTAGGGCCGCATTTACGAAGCTTGGCAACAAAAGGCTCGGATCTTTGTGAAATGCCTCATTCATAAGACGCGCAGCCTTCGAATACATACAAGCCGATGAGAATATTGATTTAGCTAGATCTTCCATTCGTGACTCCTTTTGTTTTAACATCATTTTTTATTATTTCTTTTTGGAGTAATTTCATTTAACTCATCAGCATTCTTATTTAAAGAATAATTTATTAGTAAGCTTTCTATTATAATCCCATTCAGAAAAGCAAACAACTTTTTCCAAATGAATATCGTGGCAACCATTACATTCAAAAAGAGAATATGTATCCGACCTTGCGCTGCAGTGCCATATCAATCGAAGAAATGATCGAAGATTCGAATCTGTGCCCCCCGGATTCAATAGTGAAACCGGGTGAAATTGACTTAACTTTTTTATATGTTATTTTCGTTTTTTTCGCGGCTTATTAGAGTTGTATTCGGCTGTAGGTTCGCAGACTTTGTCGTTGCTTGCCAATGATTCAATTATAGCAACAGATAAGTCGGTGACTTCGCTGATTATTTCGTAAGCCATACCTTTGGCCAGCATTTTAAGCGCAACCTTTTTTGCTCTTTGAATCTCACCTTCTGCTTTGCCTTCTGCTTTGCCTTTTTTTTCTGCGGCGTCGAGTTCGGTTGCGCGGTCGCTCAGAAACAGGTCTCTGGCGAAAAGTTCGTGCCGGGTTATTTCATCTGTGTTTGCGTTACTCATGTTACTTATCACCTCGCATATGCCTTCTTCGCTTCTAAGTTCCTCCGGTAGCTCATCTATACTTCGATAATAATTGCCAAACTTTAAAATATGCA
>MWDD01000038.1 GCA_002070375.1 bacterium ADurb.Bin157
GTCATGTTTCCCTGCGCAATTATACCGCGCACTTCTTTACTGAAGAGCGTCAATTCTGTATTTTCAAGATTAACTTGAAAATCTCCCAAGACAAACTTCCACTTTGGTGTATTAATATTTACGGTAAATCTTCTGTCCTCATCTTCTTTATCGTCTAACACAGCATTTACCGTGGAATTTTCGTTAATATGACCATCAATTTCTAAATGCAAGCTTTGATCCATTTTAAATCCCGGGTAGCTGTCAAATTGTTCTGTCGAAAAGTGGCTTATATCACCCTTAACGTCAGATTGTTTGATTTCAAACGTTTTGCTTCCCGAAATATTAAGTTCGGTTTTTTTCTTTTTTTCGCTGTCGTCTTCATCCCAAAAATTCTTTGCGTATTCCATAACCTGCTCTTTATCAGGCTCAATAGCAGCCGCCTCTGAAGCATTTAGCGAAACCGGCTCTGTTTCGGGCACAAAAGGTTCAATTGCCAATTCAGGAATTACTATTCCAAGTTTTTCTGCTTCTTCGGGCGACATTGGTTCGGGCTCATAGGGAATCAAAGTTCCGTCTGTGGGCTGAGGCGCGCTTTCGGGGGCGTCTTGATCGCCTGCCTCAAAAAAATTGAGTTCTTCGCCCTTATTAAACGAATCGATTTCTTGTGGAGTCAAGTATGTGGGCTCATAATAGACGACTTGAGCAAAACTTTTATCGGCAAACACCAACAGAATAAACAGTAAAAGCACCGCTGACATAATTAATGTCCGGGTTTTGTGTTGTTTTATAATCTTTTTAATGTTTTGTTTGCCTATCATTTATTTATGTTAGAGATCTTTAGTTAATCGGACCTTTGAAGCTTCCCCCTCGGGTGGGCACTCCGGTGTATATTTTTTAAATCTTTCGCGGTCAAGTGAGTGTATATTTGGGTTGTAGAAACATCTACGTGGCCTAACATCTCTTGAACAGCCATAATGCTTGCCCCGCCCTCAAGCATATGGGTTGCGCAGGAATGCCTAAAAATGTGCGGCGAAACTTCGACCTTAATGCCGGCCATCAAGGCATATTTTCTGATAATTTTCCATAACCCCATTCTGGATATTGGTTTTCCTAGGGGGTTTAAAAACATTGTTCGCTCGGTAATGTTTTTACAAAAACTGTTTCTTCCCTTCAACAAATACTCACGTATCGCCGTCATTGCATAAGAACCGACCGGCACTATACGCTCGCGCCCGCCCTTTCCCACAACTGTTAAAAATTCTGCTTCGGTATTCAGGCTGTGTAAATTCAGTCCGATTAGTTCAGACTCTCTTATCCCGGTGGCGTATAACACCTCAAGAATAGCTTTATCACGCAGTCCGTAGGCATTCGACAAATTGGGCTGTTGCAAAATCAATTCAATTTCTTGTCTGCTCAAAACCTTTGGAAGGGGCCTGCCGATTCTAGGTCTCTCAAGCAGCGCAGTCGGATCTTTGTCAATAATTCCTTCTCTGAGCAAAAATCTGTAAAAACCTTTTAAAGCTGATGATTTACGCGCCATAGAGCGCGGTGAGAGGCCTTTATCGTGCATATCAACCATAAACAAGCTTAAAACGCTGTCTGTTAAGGGGCCGGTAACAAGCCTACCACGTTTTGCGGCAAAACCGAGCCAATCTTGCAGATCTCGCTTATAGGCTTCCAATGATTTAGGCCTCAGCCCTTTCTCAATGGATAAATAGTTTAAGAACTGTTCTAACAATTCTTCAGACATTTCAGCTCCGAGTTATTATACTTTATCATCTAATATCGGAATAATCGGCTCTGTAAGTTACATAAAAAAAACCGCTCTTGGCTTTTTGCCAAAAGCGGCTTTAAATTTTTATTCTTGTTATTCGAGAGTTTTATCTGCGAGTTTGCAATGCTGTTTTCAAGCTTTCGAGAAGTTTTTCGAATTCTGCTTGAGAAGCTTTTGGAACAGATCTTTCGGTTGAAGATACGAAGTTAAGCTCGCGGAGTGCCATACGATAGAGGTCGTTTTTAGGATTTTTCTTAGCGGCGGCAACAATTTTTTTCAGTTCGGTTAACTTACCTGCTTTAACTTCTTTTAGGAGATTATCGACAACTTCGCGTTTGGCAAGAGCAAGAATCATGTCATCCCACATTGTTTCTTTTGCAAAATCGAGTGTTGTATATTTTTGTTCTAATCGGAAGCTTGCCGGCAAATAAATAGCGAGGCCTTTTGAATTCTTAAGAGTAGAGCCTGTAGTTTTGTTTTCAACAACAATTGCTTTAGATGCGGCAAGAGCTTTATCAACAGCTGTTTTAAGAGAATTGTCAGATGCTGCCATGGGTTTAAGCAATTCGAGGAAATGAATTAAATCTATATTTTCGGGAAAATCAAACTTTTGAGTTCTTAGCAAAGCTTTTTTAAACACATCTGCGTATTTACCGCTCATCGCAGTTTTTGCAAGGCCGTTCAAAGAATCAAGCAAAGCGGAAAACTTACTTAAATCAAGGGCAGATTGTGTTGAATCATCATGACCTTGGCTACCGCCGTTATATGATTTATAAAAAGCATTTACCCAATTTATTGCGAAATCTTTGGGGCTCATACCCTTTTTGACGCCTCTGAGGATATCATCGTAGGGAGCGCCTTTTCCGGGTTCGAGTTCTTCTGAAGCAACCATGAAATTAACATGGTCTCTTACTGCGTGAGCAACTTCTACCATTTGCATCAAGCAAGCATCGAAATTGAGTATATCAACTTTTTGCCCCAAAGCGGCTGTGATCTGCTTTAAAGCGATGGTCAGCTGATTATTTGTGATATGATTATTTGAAGAATCGTCATAAGAAATACCTCTGAATACGGCATTCTCATTTTTATTTTTCCAACCTGAGCCGTGATTCCAGAGTGTGAATGAATAATGCTTAGCGGGGTAGTTTGTTTTTATGAATTTAGCGAATTTTACAAATTCTTTGTAATCGCCCATATCAAGCTCGCCCATATCTTTTATCTTGGTAACTTTACCTTTTTCGATGTAATTGATTTGTGCGGGGCCCCGTTCACGGTCAATGAGTGTAACTATGTTCATATACTCGTTAGAACCAATTTTACTCATTTCTTTTTGGTCTTCCATGCCAAACGGGTCAAGATTGTTGTCGGCATTAAGGAACACAGCAACAGTCCATTCTTTTACTGCTCTTTTAGGTTTAGCGGCAGCTGCATCAGCCGAAACGGCTGTGAAAAGGAGCAATACTGCCAAAACTATACTCGATACTCGTTTCATCATGTTCTCCCTGAACTTTATAGAACTTATTTGTCTCTTATAACCTTGAGACTTCTTTTAAGTATAAATAAAAAAAAGCGAACCCGCAACCTCAAAAATGTACATAATTTAAAGAAAATATTAAGGTGCTCGGCTATTTATTTTATTTTACTTTTGATGTAGACTGAGGGCAATACGTATAAGGCGGAACGGAACTTTGAACATTAAGATAACTGAAGCCGGCATAAAAGATGTTGCCGGGATTATTGAGTTCGAGAAAAAGTGTTTTGTCTGTGTAACAGACCGGTTTTCACCTAAAAACATAACAAATCAGATTAAATCTGCGACTTGCAGAATAACAATTATAAAAGACAAAAAAGGCAATATATTAGCCTCTGCCACAGGTTTTTTAAGGCATTTTAAAGTTCCGTCAGGCAGAATTTATAAAATCGGCGTATCGCCCGCCTTAAAACAAAAAGGTATAGGCAGTTTGCTTTTACAAGAAATGGAGTCTTGGTTTTTAAGAAAAAAAATGCAGTTTTCTTTTGCAGAAGTAAGAATCAGCAACACTCCTTCACGCAAAATGTTTATTAAAAGCGGTTACAAAGAGATAGGCCTATTGCCATGTTATTATGGTAACTTAGACAAAGGTCTTGATCTTGAAGACGGGATAAAATACAAAAAAAAGCTAAGCAACGAGGCAAAATCTTGAAGAAACCTGAACTCATGGCTCCGGCGGGAGACACAACAAGTTTAACATCAGCATTAGAAGCAGGTGCCGACGCGATATATTTTGGCATAAGCGAAATGAACATGCGTGCCGCAGCAAAAAATTTCACCACAGAAGACCTGCCCTTAATCAGCTCAACTTGCAAAAAATACGGCGCGAAATCATATTTGGCTCTTAATACAATCATATACGACCATGAAATCAACAAAGCACAAAACATTATTTCCGCTGCCGCAAAAGCCGGCATAGATGCGGTAATATGCTGGGACTTTGCAATTATCGCCGAAGCTTTAAAAATAGGATTGCCCATATTTTTATCGACACAAATGTCTGTTGCAAATTCTGAGTCTTTGATTTTTTTATATAAAAATTTTGGAATAAAGCGTTTTGTGTTAGCGCGTGAATGCACTTTAGAAGAAATCATTTCAATTAAACAGAATCTTAAAAGCAAATTGGGTGATAAAAGCGACGAAATAGAGATAGAAGTTTTTGCGCACGGTGCCATGTGTGTATCTGTCAGCGGCAGATGTTTTATGTCACAATATGCCTTTAATTCTTCGGCCAACCGTGGCGAATGCAGGCAGCCTTGTCGCAGAGAGTATTATATAAAAGACATTCGTGACGGCAAAGAGTTTTTAATAGGCAAAGATTATGTAATGAGCCCTAAAGATCTTTGCACCATGCCTTTTTTAGATAAGCTCATAGACAGCGGCATTGAAAGCCTCAAAATCGAGGGTCGCGGCCGCAGCCCCGAATATGTCAAAACAGTAACCGAGTGTTACAGAAAATTCATAGATTTTTATTTTGAAAACAAAAATAAACCTGACTTTGAATCAAAAATCTCAGATTTGAAAATAACTTTAACAGAAAAACTTGATTCTGTTTTTCATAGGGGTTTTTCGGACGGTTTCTTTTTTGGTCGCCGGATAGAAGACTGGAGCGGCGGCAACGGTTCAAAAGCAACTCATCGCAAGGTTCACATCGGAGTTGTGACTAATTTCTTCAAAAAAGTCGGCGTTGCAGAAATAAAAATAACAAACAGAGGTTTTAACAAAGGTGACGAACTTTTGTTCATCGGCAAAAGCACCGGCGTAAAATCGCTTGAAGCGCTGTCTATAGAAAGCGATGAAAAGCCTGTTGAAAGAGCCGAAAAAAATACGGTTGTAGGAGTTAAGCTCTCTGAAATTGTAAGAGAAAACGATGAGGTTTATCAGATTGTTCCTGTTGAAGAAGTAAATAATTTAAAACAATGAACGGTAAAATATTATGAAAAAAGGTTGTTTAGGGTGTTTTGGCGGCGGTTGTGTTGTTTTCATCATTTTATTGGTTGTAACTGTCTACGTATCATACAATTTCTTACAAAACCAAGGGCGCGAGATGCTTGCAAAAGGCATTGACACGACTATTGAATCAGTCAGCGAGAAAGGAATTTCTGATGAACTTGTGCGTCAAGAAGTTTTGGCAAGCACAAAAGCATTAACAGACAAAATACGCAATAAAGAGGTTGGCTTTATAGACCTTTGCCTGAATATATCAAACACGTTTGACCAAGATTTTTACGCCAAATATTCACTTGTTGGCTTATATAACCAAAGCACGGCATCGGGGACACAAATATCGGCCGAGGATCAAAATTCGATCAAAAAAGTTATATCTGCGATGTATGCAAAAAAAATATCTCACAGTCAGTTAGCAAGTTTTACTGCAATTCTTCAAGAAGCTTCACAAGAACTCAGAGATAAAACATCGGCGGAAGAAGAATCTCAAGGCGTTAAAAATGGCGACGGCGTTAAAATTCTTTTGGGTTATGGCAGTGATCTGGCCTCAGAAATTTCAGCCGACAACATGAAAAGGGCTATTGCCGCAATTACAAAAATTGCCGGCGAAAACACTTTAGAAGACATCGATGAAAATTTTAATACGGATAGCCTTGTTAAAAACGATCTAATAGAAGTTATCAAAAATTTTACCAAAAAAAATAAATTAACAGAGTCTAACGAATGATATCTCATTCAAAAGAAGTTGATTTTATAATAAAAGAACTAAATCTAAAACCCCAAGATTCGCTTCTTTTCTTGGGGTGCAAAACCGGTTCAGATTTAGCCACAGAACTTGCAGACTTTGGGTGTAAAGTAACCTGCATTGACAACGACATTGCAATACTTGAATCATTAAAGAAAAAGAATGACAAAATTTTAAGCGTTAATTGCCCCATAAAAGATTATCAAACAAACGAAACATATGACGCTGCACTGTCTATTTTTGGCAGCTCATTTTGTGTTTTCGACGACAATGATAATATCTGGGGAAAAGATATGGCCATATTGGGCAACTTATCAGACACACTCAAACCCAACGGCCGTTTTTTGATAACTCTGCTGAATGCCTCAAAATTTCTGCGTTCGCTGTCTGATGCAGAAATTGAAAATAACGCGGCAAATATTTGGCTTCAAACACAAACAAATGAAGAGAACCCGCAGCAAACATTCAGGTATTACACTCCGGCCGAATTAACAAGAATGGTCAATCGGGTCGGTCTGAAAATTAACGACATTTTTGGCTGCAATAACAGGCCGATACAACCGAAAGCCTTAATGCCCGACGATCATCAGTTTATAGCCATAGGCAACAAAAAAGCATAGTCGCCGAGCGTTTCTCATATTGCCAAAAGTCTGTTTTTGCCTCGTTCATAACCGAGTGTCGGGACATTTGAAAATAAATTAACTTTCCAAAGGCAGCAGGTCAAATCTGATTATTCCGTCATATAAATCTATTTGATTCACTTTTACAGAAACTTTTCGGCCCGGCGACACATCAAAATCAGGTTTTCGGCAATGTCTGAAACCGCACAAAAAGTCGACATAAAAAGTCACTTCATTATTACTTGAAGTGTCTACCACAACGCCATCCAGCAACAAGTCTTTTTTCTGTTTAGACATTTTTTGTCGTTCATTTTTCAAATATTTAAGCATAAAATATCTTTCGCGTCTTTGCATAACATCTTCGGCTCTTCCTACCGAAATATCCGAAATCAGAACTTCTTGCGTCAACTCGTCTTCAGTGTATAAATTCTTTTTTTCACGAATAAAATTCTTTATCTGTCTATGCAAAACGAGGTCGGAATAACGTCTTAACGGCGATGTTACCTGAGTGTAGCTATTAACTCCCAACGAAAAATGTTTTTTGGCAGATGTTCCCACAACTGTTTTTCGAAAAGTTCTCAATACCTGCCAAAAAGTCAAAGGGTCAAAGTCCTCTTTGAATTCTTTTTTAGCGTTTTCATCGCCGTCTTGGGATCTATATAGGCTTGGAATCTCATTTTTCTTGAACCATTCCGCAGCGACATGGTTTGTCCATATCATAAATTCTGATATCATACCTGCGCACAAAGAGTCTCTGTCTCTGAATTCAACTGTTATAACACCATCACGAACCTTAACTTCGGGCTCGGGCTGTCTTGGTATAATCACAGCGCCGTTCTCAACGCGCTTTTGTTTAAGTTTTTGAGAAAAATCATACGCCGCTTTAAGCCATTCGTTATCGTTCAACATTGTGTTTGCGGTGTCGTAATCAGTGGCCTTTTCAATTTGAATAATTGATTCAAAGATTTCAAAATCACTTAAGCTGCAAAGGTTGTCAAAAGTCATTTTAAAAGACAAAGCGCCCCGAACGCTTCCCTCGTCTAAGCTTAAAAAGTTTTCTGAAAGATTATCAGGCAGCATATGTATTCTTGAATCCGGCATATAGACGCTTGTTCCGCGGCATTTTGCTTCTTTGTCCAATAAATCATCAGGTTTTATAACTTCCGCAGGATCAGAAATATGCACCCAAAGTGTTGCAGTGCCGTTATTGTTATATTCAAACGAAAAAGCGTCGTCTCTGTCTTTGCTTTCGGGAGTATCTATTGCCCAAGCTTTTAGAGCCGTTAAATCTTTGCGTACAGATGTATTTAACCCCGCCTCGCAAATTTTTTGCGCTTCGGCGATTTGCTCTTTCGAAAACACGGTTGGCAATCGGGATCTAATGATTTCCAAATTTTCATCTTCGCCGACAACTCCTGCCGTAACAAGTGCTCTGAACATTTTTACCGGCACAGAAGCATCTGACTTTTCAATTGCATTCAGCAGCCGTTTTGGCAACTTTGCTTCTGCTCCGCAGGCGGCATATTCTTTTAACGAATTTATATGCTCATTTAAAGCGGGTATAACCCGGCCTTCAGAAAGATTTTTTAATCCTTCAAGCAGCTCTGCTTCTTCTTTTTCTGCCCGCTCTTTTTTATTTTGCTGTTCAATAGCCTGTTTCAGTTCATCATCAGAAACAGGCGCAAAAAGATCATTTTTCGATTTAAAATAAATACGGTCTTCGCTCAGTTTTCTGAGCATTGCCGCAACAGAATCTTCGTCATCTTTCGAAAAGATAAATTCTGCTATTTCTTCAAACTTATACCCCTTTGGTTCGCCTGCCAACAGCTCGTGCAAATCCTCTAAGTTGATTTGCGCGGCCGCTTCGTTTCTTTTGTTGTTTGCCTCAATCAGCAGCTGTTTACAACGTTCTCTGTCAGATGTGGGGATTACGGCTCTTTTTGTCGAATACAAAACTTTTTTTTCGGGAATAGTCGTTTCTTTGCCGTTAAGTAGAAGAAGCCTGATCGTGCCGGCGGCGTTGCTCAGCACTGCTCCTATTTCGGGCACAGAACCTTTCGCGTTGTATTCAACAATACAACCGGAAGAAATATTCATTATTTTTTCTCCGTTGTTTAACTTTTGATTATTTCAGGAATTGTTTGCCCGTAAATAGGCCTGATAATTCCTTTATCGGTTATAATACCTGTAATCAGTTCGGGCGGAGTTATGTCGAAAGCCGGGTTATAAACAGGCATATCGGCCGGCGCAATCTGCACACCTTTAATGTATCTGACTTCATCAGGGTCTCGCTCTTCTATAACTATTTCATCATCGTAAGATAAAGACAAATCAAAAGTTGAAGTCGGCGCCGCCACATAAAAGGGAACACCGTTATACTTCGCTAGAACAGCCAAAGAGTATGTTCCAATTTTATTCGCAACAAATCCCTTAGAAGTAATTCTGTCCGCGCCCACAACAATACCCTGAACTTTATCGGCTCTGATCAAGCTTCCTGCCATATTGTCGCATATCAAAACAGAATCTATTTTTTCTTGCATCAGCTCCCAGGCGGTAAGCCTTGCCCCTTGTAAGAGCGGCCTTGTTTCGTCCACATAAACTTTAAAATTTTTACCCATTTCTTTTGCGGCCCTGAAAACTCCGAGGGCCGTTCCGTAGCCGGCCGTCGCTAATGCGCCCGCGTTGCAGTGCGTCAGCCACGAGTCGCCGTCTTTAATAAGCTCAGCTCCGAACTTACCTATATTACGGCACATTTCGATATCTTCTTTTTTAATTTTATCCGCTTCTTTTACGGCGATTTTTACAGCCTTTTCGAAATTATTCTGCAGATTCGCCTTTAATACGGCTTTTTGCACTCTTTTAACCGCCCACGACAGATTTACCGCCGTAGGTCTTACTGAAATCAATAATTTGCAAATTTTATCAAGCGAAACTTCTAACGGCTCGTTTTGATTATCTGAACCGGCAAGTCCTATAGCAACCCCATAAGCTGCCGCCACCCCTATTGCGGGTGCGCCTCTGACTTGCAAAGTTTTTATGGCAAAAGCAACTTCATGCTCGGTGCCACACTCAATGTTGCGAGTTTCAACAGGCAAAAGGGTCTGATCAATAAGCTCAAGCCGCCCAGTGTCGTGCTTATAATAAACAGTATCAATCATTGTTCACCACCAATCATAATTGTCTTCAAACTTTACCTATTTTACAAAAATATAAAAAAAGTACAAGTTATTTATTTTAGAGGGTTAACCAATATTGATTTTTGATTAATATAAAACACTCTCCCTAAGCCTCCACTAGGCACTCGCCTAACATTTTTCACCTTAGTGTATTCAACCAGCACCTTGTCTGAATTTTTAGCAAAACTGTTTTTGGCCGCCAATATTGCTCCGGTTAAAATATTACTCTCATTAACGGTGCCCTCTTTTAATTTCAAAATTACATGCGCACCCGGCACATCTTTGGCGTGAAACCAATAATCTTCGCTTTTTGCAACTTTAAACGTTAAAAAATCGTTTTGTTTAGCGCTTCTTCCTATAAAATACATGCAATTATCGGTCTCAAAATCGGGCTTAAGTGCCTTAATTTTATTTTTTTCTCTTGTTTTGTCTTTATTTTGATATTTAGACTTTTCTATAAGCAAATCGCTTTCTTCGGTTGCGTTTTCTGCCAGCCACAGCTCTTCTTCGAGCCACATAACATCGTTTTCCAATTCGTTGATTCTTTTTTCGACCTCTACTATTCCTCTTTTTGCCTTTTTCGCGAGATTGAAATATTTTTTTGCATTCGCCGCGGGTGTTTTTGACAAATCAAGCTCAATTGTTACGTTTTCTTGTGTTTCCCAGTTTTCCGCCTCTATTGATGACATTCCGGGCTTTATTCTGTAAAGATTTGCAATTATGAGGTTTCCTAATGTCTGCATTTTATCTGCATCCGCGTATTTTTCTTTCAAGTCAGCCTGCTTTTGCAACAGTTCTTTTTTATGTTTCAGTTCTTTATTGATTGAAGCGGCAACCCGCTCTTTAAGCTGCCTAAACCTGCCGGGAGCGCAAAGCACATCTTCGGTATAATTCAAAGCCTCATTAACAAGTTTAAAAGTTTCGGTAGGCTTCTCTGCTAAATGTCTGAGCTCATAAATACTAAAAGCGCGCAATTTATTGCCCGACACATATAAAAACACCGAATTTGTCGTTTCACCCAGCAATTCTTCAACAGAACAGTTTCTGAACGTTGCTTCCTTAACATAAATCGGCGGCAGAGCGTCAGCGGGTGAGAGAGGCGAATACACCGCACCGAGACGGTTATTTGAAGCGGTTCCCAGCCGGTCTATAATTTTAAGATCCTCGTCGCAAATGTAAATATCGCAAACTCTTCCCGTAAATTCGCATATTAAATAATAATCGCGGCGATTTCCAAAATACGCATCTATTGCCACAAAGTGAATTCTGACAACCCTGTCATTCGGTAAACACTTAATCGAGTTAAGCCTCGCGTTATTGACCAATCGATTTAATGTTTTCACAATCGAATGATTTTTATCCGTTTCTTTACAGGAATTGGCCAATCGGGGGCCTTGTGCCGGCAAATCGAGTGTCAGCGATAAATCGGCAGTATTTTCTTTAAATCTCAGTCTGAAATTTATTGTTCTGCCCAGCCCCGAGAACACCCTCTGTACAAAAGGTTTATCCTCAAGCATGCCTTGAAGTTCTAAAATATGTTTTTGCAGGGTAAAAAGATCCATTAAAGGTTTCCTAAATTCTCTCTTGAAAGCCCAAACTCTTTCATTGCTCTATAAAATGTTGTTTTGTGAACATTTAAAATCCGGGAAGCCTTGGTTATATTGCCTTCTGCAGCCGCAAAAGCATTTTTTAAGTCTTCTTGATCAAGTTTTTTGTCTTCGATTACCATTCCAAGTCTTATGGCTGACTTATCGGGAGTAATGACCGTTTCTTTGTAGTTATTGGCAACAACATAACCCGCAGCGCCGATTCTTTCTTCATACCATTCTTTAAGAGCTCTCAGACCTATTATTTCTGTCATATTCTCTGCGAAGAGTCTTTCCATGAGGTTTCTGAGTTCTCTGACATTCCCGGGCCATTGATATTGCTTTAGCAACTGAACCGCTTCTTTGGTTAAGCAAACCACCGCTCGATCATATTTTTTGTTAAGCAATTTTATAAAATGCTGAATTAAAGGTTCAATATCTTCGGGCCTCGCCCTTAATGGCGGCACATTGATTTGCAAAGCATTTAATCTGTAAAACAAATCTGCCCTGAATAAATTTTCGTGACTTTCTTTTTCGAGATTATGATTTGTAGCCGCCACAACTCTTACATTAACCTTTATCGGCGACTCTGCTCCAACGCGCTCTATTTGAGAAGTTTCAAGCGCTCTTAGCAGTTTAGCCTGCGAAAGCGGCGGCAAATCCCCTAATTCATCTAAAAACAGAGTTCCTTTATCGGCCCGTTCAAAACGCCCCTTATGAGCTTTTAACGCCCCGGTAAAGGAGCCTTTCTCGTGCCCGAACAATTCGCTTTCAAAGAGCGTATCTGTAATAGCAGAACAATTCATGGTAATAAACGGACCGTCTGTTCTTTTGCTGAGTCTGTGCAGCGCCGCCGCAATTCCTTCTTTTCCGGCACCCGTTTCACCCGTTATCAGAACGGACGCATCTGAGAGTGCATACATTCTGACTTTGTCAAAGACTCTTTGCATAGCCAAAGAGTTACCTATAAGCCCTAAAAATGAATTTTCGGCAACAGGCGGCATCGGCTGTTCATTATGCTGAACAACCAAGTCTTTTGTGGTTACCAAAGTCGTGTTTTTATCGCTATTCATCAGCAGTATAATATTACAAACGTCGTTTCTTGTCAAAGATACTATATTGTGTTGCTTTTTATATCAAACAGAATAAATTACTATTACTTATGAAACATGTTTTTACCATTATCATATTGTATTGTTTTGTTTATCTCTTCTTCTTATGGCAGACCCCTCTCGGGCTTGAAGCCGTATTAGACGGAGCTGAAAACATTTTACTCTCTGAGCAAATATATACCGGGAATTTGCCCTCAGAGCCTTTTTATCGTCCGATGCTGTATCAATGCTTCTTAAGTTTTTGGCGATTATTCGGGCTTGACAGCCATGAAATAATGTTTATCGCGAGCATAACCGGCATTTTCATGCACGTATTTAACGCATTTTTAACAGGTTATATATCTTACAAATTATGGAACAATAAAATAGTATTTTACATAACTTCTCTGATTTACGGTCTTTACCCGCCTTTGATATTTTATGCGGCAGAACCGGTTGACACGACCTTAGCCATTACTTTTATGCTTATTTTTGTAGTTTTCTTTATTAAAGGTTTTAGGGGCGAAAAAGAAACAAACTTTGCTGTTTCCGGTATTTTTCTTGGTTTAAGCGTTCTTTGCAGAACCAACACAGTTATGCTGGCCGGAATCCTGCCCGGTGAAACCTACGTAACAAAAAAGGTTCCCAAATCTATTTTAACGCTGCTTCTTATTTTGGCGGCGTGCGGCGGAGCCGGCTATTACCTGAGTGAAGAATTCAGGCTTTTGCCCTGGCAAAGCGGTTATTTGTTTTACGCCGCAAACAAAGAAGGGGCAAACGGCAAATACTATAAAAGCACATTGAACTTAGCAGACGAAGCACAAACAACAAACTCTGCGCGCCTTGAATCTGAGGTTGTTTATTACGCCGAAACAAAGAAGAAAGCATCTGAAGACATAAACGCATTTAACAAATTTTGGTTCGACAAGTTTCTTGCGACAGCAAAGAACAACCCCTATGAATTGCTTAAACTGACAGGCAAACGCGTGTATTATCTCATGAATAATTTTGAGCAATATAACAACAAAACCTTTTCTTTTCATAAAGATTTATCGCCGGTACTAAAATATAACCCGTTATGTTTCGGTTTTGTATTCGTATTATTCGCTTTTTCTGTAACCAACCGAAGATTGTGTAATAAAGAACAAAGGCGATTAATTCGAATAATAGCTGCGGGCATTTTATTTATGGGCCTAGGAAGCGCCCTGTTATTTGCAAGCGCAAAATTCAGACTGCTGCTTGTGCCTTTGATGATTTGCGTTGGCAGCGGAGCATACAGTATTTCTCCGAAACACTACCGAGATATCGGCCTTAAAAAAGCTATCAAGCCTCTTTGTTTTGCATCTTTAGCCGCTTTTTTGGCTTTCAGTTCATATTTTAACGCGTCTGACACTTCAACTTACAGGGAAGACAAATTTCTTACAGCACAAACCGCCGCGCGGTTAGGCATGCATCACGAACAGGTGCATTGGGCAAACGAAGTATTAAAAGAGGACCCGACAAAGCTTTCAGCCATACGCATCAAGCTTGCCGGGCTGATGAATTTAATTATGAATTCGAACATAAGCGATGAAGAAATAAAAAATTATTCGGCGCAAAGTGTAAGATTTTTAAAATCGAACAAGCTCAGATTTTCTGATACTAACTTATTTATGCTCTATCACAGCATTTTTTTAGAGTTTAATCCGATAGACGGGGCCAATTATTTTGTAAAAATACCGGTGGAAGATTATCATCTGATACTAATTGCGCTCATCAAAAAGGTTGTAATTTAAGGGGCGAAGTTAAGGGCGAGGATTTTGCGATTTAAAGGGAATTGTGATAAAATACCGCGAAGCTTGATGAAGGTTTGTCAAAAGAAGAGAGGCACTGAAACGAGACATGGAATTCGGATTAAAACTTTGGTCGATTAACACCGACTATTATCTTGCCGAAGCGCGCCGGCTGTATGAAAAAGGTGTTTATTCTTACATCGAGCTCTATGCGGTGCCCCACACTCTTGAGCACATAGAAAAATGGAAAAAACTTGATATACCTTTTGTTATACATTGTCCGCATTCTGCTCATGGCTTTAATTTAGCGTCTAAGGAATCGGAATCAGAGAACCTTAAATTGTTTGAAGAAACACGTCTATACGCAGACGCGCTTGATGCGCGGATCATAGTTGTGCACGGCGGCATAGGGGGCGACATAAACGAAACTGCCCGCCAATTTACGCTTTTAAACGATTCCAGGGCCATTATTGAAAACAAGCCTTATTTGGCGATTTTACCCCCGGGTTACGTGCCGAAAAGCAATGCAACAATAACTTGCCGCGGCTATGATAAAAACGAAATAGAGAGGGTGACGAAAAGCGTCGGCTGCGGGTTTTGCCTCGATTTTGTACACGCAGTCTGTTCGGCTAATTCCCTTAAAAAGGACATATACGAGCACATACGAAGCTTTATGGAGCTCAAACCCACGATGTATCACCTGAGCAACGTAAGAGATCCGGCCTCAGAATACGATTCACACATGCATTTAAGCGCCGGAAAGCTCAAGATCGGGAGACTTTTGTCGGGGTTGGCCGACAGCGCAAAAATAACACTCGAAACCGAGAAGGAATTTGCTGATTCTTTAAGTGATTTCGAGGCGGACATTATGCACGCCAAGAAATTTGACATTTCGTGGCGCAAAGCAGTGAAAGAAGATTTAGAAAACTTGTTCAATCTAAGAAACGATGCAGAAACGGTAAAAAACTCATTTAGCAATAAAAAAGTAGAATACGAGGATCATGTTAAATGGTTTTCGACAGTTTTAAGCTCAAAAGACAAATTATTATTTACAGCCGAAAGCGCGAACAAAGATTTTGTAGGGCAAATGCGTTTTGACAGAGAAAACGAGAGAGATTTCGTTGTTTCTTTTTCGATATCGGCGACATTCAGGGGAAGCGGCGTCGCATCGCACATTTTAAAAAAGCAGACAGACCTGTTTTGCCGCGCTCACAAAGGGTGTCGTCTTAAAGCTTATATTAAACCGGAGAACATAAAATCTTCGAGTTGCTTTAAAAATGCCGGTTTCATACAAGAACACATCATTGACGGCAGTTATTGCTATGTAAAGGAAATATAATGGAAAAGCCGTTTATTATTGCAGAAATGTCGGGAAACCACAATCAATCGCTTGAGCGAGCGCTAGAAATAGTAGAAGCTGCTGCTGCGGCGGGTGCGGATGCCATAAAATTGCAGACTTACACGGCAGATACCATGACGCTAAACTTGAGGGGCGGGGATTTTTTAATAAATGACCCTAAGAGTTTGTGGTATAAAGAAAATTTGTATTCTCTTTACGAAAAGGCGCACACGCCCTGGGAATGGCACAAACCAATATTTGACTACGCCAAAAGCCTTGGAATAATCGCTTTTTCTACCCCGTTTGACAAAACTGCGGCGGATTTTCTCGAGAGTTTGCAAACGCCTATATACAAAATTGCCGCCTTTGAGAACGGCGATTTGCCTCTTCTGAAGCACATCGCTTCGAAGAAAAAGCCCGTAATAATGTCTTTGGGCATGATAAGCTTGGAAGAAATCCGCGAATCGGTAAATGTATTAAAAGAAAACGGATGCGAAGATATCACCCTTTTAAAATGCACAAGCAGCTACCCGGCGCCGCCTGAACACGCGAATTTGCTGACCATCTGCGATCTGGCGCAAAAGTTTCCCCAATGCAAAATAGGTCTTTCCGACCATACCACGGGTATTGGGGTTGCCGTGGGAGCCGTTGCTTTGGGAGCCGAGGCAATCGAAAAGCATTTCACTTTATCGAGAGCCGACGGAGGCGTTGACAGCGCTTTTTCGCTTGAGCCCGACGAGTTAAAAACGCTTGTAATCGAAGCTAAGAGGGCTTACAAAGCTCGCGGAAAAATCAACTACGAGTTAAGTGAATCAGAGAAAAAATCGCTTGTTTTTCGCAGGTCAATTTATGTTTGTGAAGACATTAAGGCCGGCGAAGCGTTTACAGAGCAAAACATCAGGTGCATCAGGCCCGGTTACGGCTTACACCCGCGATATTATGAGGCAACAATAGGTAAAGCGGCGGCAAAAGGGCTAGCAAAAGGAACTCCGTTAAGAAAGGAAGACATTAAATGAAAGCTCTGGCTTTAATAACTGCAAGAGGAGGTTCTAAGAGAATTCCGCGCAAAAACATAAAGAATTTTTTCGGTAAACCTATAATGTCTTACCCTATTGAGGCCGCCTTAGAAAGTAAGATTTTTGACAAAGTAATGGTTTCGACAGATGACCGTGAAATTGCCGATATCGCTGTAAAATATGGGGCCGAAATGCCGTTTTTCAGGAGCGAACAAAATTCAAACGACACATCGGGAACTCTTGACGTAGTAATCGAAGTTTTAGATGAGCTTGAAAAACGGGGCGAACATTTTGATTATTTATGCTGCATTTACCCGACTGCCGTTTTTGTAACTTCAAAGAAGCTTTGTGAGGTTTTTCGACAGATACGAGAAACAGACGCTAACGGAGCTTTTCCTGTCATAAGGTTTTCTACTCCCATACAAAGGGCGCTTATCAAAAGCGAAACCGGCTTTATTAAAATGAAATGCCCTGAATTTGGCAAGTTTAGGTCTCAAGATCTTGAGCCTTCTTTTTATGATGCAGGCCAGTATTATTGGCTAAAAACCTCGCAGATAAAAAAAGACGGTTCTCTGCTGGACATGAATTTATTGGGAATAGAAACCCCCGAAAGTGAAGCTCAAGACATAGACAACGAAGAAGATTGGACAATGGCGGAAATCAAATACGATTTATTAAAAAACAGAAAACTAAAATAGAGGGCAAATTTTAATTTAAAAAACAAACCCTGTGACCGAGTTCGCAAACGACCCTTTCATTTCAAAAACGAGCCGTTTTTGAAGAAGTAAACGATATAAGCACAAAGAAGTTTAAGTTGAAATTTTGAGTGTTTTGGGGTAGTATAGCCTATCGTGATTTTTTCTTCTCTGTAGTATATGTATAGAGAGGTAAAAATTTGATTACATCTTTAAACAAAGCACCAAAAAATCCATTGATGGAAAATTTCGAGAAAAACAAAAAAAGCAGCGGCCAAGTGATTAAGCCGTTGCAACAAGGTTTGATAAAAGCCATAGCATCTTTAAGAAAAGACGGCGGCGACATTAAAAAGCGTTATGTGATTGCCAAAAGTATGCTGGCCCTCGGAAGACTTATAAACAGCTGGAAAGATGTAGTCGGAATTGTGCTCGCCTCTCACACTTATCCTTACAGGCTAATAAAAGGAAGATTGTTTTTAGCCGTATCAGACAGTCAGTGGATGCAGACTTTAACATTTTTGAGATCAGAGATTATTTCAAAACTGAACAATACTTTTCCCGATATGAAAATAACGGAGATATGCGCGAGAGTCGGCGTTATTCCCGAAGAAGTCAAAAGGAATATCGAAGAGTCCATTTGGCCCGACTGGAGAGAAGAACCCATAACAGAAGTTAAAGGCGTAAAAGACAAAGACTTGGCAGAAGGCATCAAACGGTGCTGTCAAAAAAGCTCTGCCCGGATAAAGGGTCTCACCGACAAGGGCTACAAGCTTTGCATAATTTGTCGGGCCGTACCTACCCGTTCAAGCGACGGAGTATGTGCCATGTGTTTATATAAAAGCCAAGAATCGACTCGGCTCAAAGCGATGACATTGATATCAGAAATGCCTTGGCTGACCTACGAAGAAGTATCAGAAAGCGGTTTAGGTCTATCAGAGTTGGAATACAACAGCATAAAAGAGGATCTTTACAGTGCCTCAGACTCTCTTATCACCGAGCTTGGCAAAGATTTATCAGTTGAGTTTGATGAAGAGACTTTTGCTCAGCTTCAAAAAGAAATAACCAGAGCCATTATTCTCAGAACCGGTTGTATGCCTGACCGAGTAGATCTTTCAGATATAAAGAGTTTAGAATTTTTCGATGCGCGGTGGTACAAATACCTTAAGCCTTTTATTGGCGAAGGAGGCTAAATGCTTATACACATAGGTCAAAATGATTTTATAAACCTTGATAATTGCGAGTTGATCATCAATCTTCAGACTATTGATGATAAGGGAAAGACTCAAATATTATCACAAATCATATCAGAAAAGCCTGTTTCAGAGCTTAGATCAGCCATAAAAACCGTCGACGGAAAATGGTTCGGTTCAGTTCTTTCGTCAGACGCTCTTTCGCAGCGATGTCTTTTGAGTCCGTTCGACCAAGCTTATTACAGCAAAGATGATTCAGTTAAAGATTCTTGTTACAGTAACCAAGGAGTTATATAAATGACACAATCGGAAATTACCGGCGAAAGCCGGCAGGACGATCCCATCAAAGAAACAGATGAAATCGCCGTTATTTCTGCTTCAAACGACAATTTGGGGCCGGGTTTTGACGATGAATATTCAGCACGTAACATTAAGGTTCTCGAAGGCCTTGAGGCTGTCAGAAAACGCCCGGGGATGTATATCGGCGGCACCGGCAGCGACGGTCTTCACCACCTGGTCTGGGAAATAGTAGACAACAGCATCGACGAAGTTTTGGCAAAGCATGCCTCGACAGTTTTAGTAAATATGCATGAAGACGGTTCTTTGTCTATTCTAGACGACGGTCGCGGTATTCCGACGGACATACATGAACCGACCGGAAAACCTGCATTAGAAATTATTCTGACTGTTTTGCATTCAGGCGGCAAATTTGACAAAAAGAGTTATAAATACAGCGGCGGTCTTCATGGCGTAGGCATTTCGGTTGTTAATGCGCTTTCAGAATGGCTTGACGTAACTGTTTGGCGTGACGGCAAAATATTTCAGCAATCATTCAGGCGCGGTTTTACAAACGGCGAAATGACAATAACCGAAGGTGCAACGAGAACAGGCACAAGAATTCGCTTTAAACCCGACTCAGAAATATTTGAAAACACCGAATTCAGCTATGAAATCTTGTCAAAACGCTTACGCGAAATGGCATTTTTGAACAAGGGTGTTAAGATTGTTTTAAGACAGCGTTCAACTCAAAAATGTCATACTTTTGAGTATGTTGGCGGCATTTCGAGTTTTGTAGACTTTTTAAACGAAACCAAAACCCCTATTTTCAAAGACGTTATAGCTTTTAACAAAGAAAAAGACAACATAGAAATAGATGTTGCCATGTCTTATAACGATGGCTACGCGGAACAATTTTATGCATTTGTAAACAATATCAGCACCACAGACGGCGGCACACACGTAGTCGGTTTTAGAAGTGCATTAACAAAGGTATTTAACAAATACTTAAAAGAGAACCCCGACATATTGGGCAAAGAAAAAGCCAAAGCCGGGGAAATTAAGCTTACCACCGAAGACACTCGCGAAGGCTTGATAGCTGTTTTGTCCATACGTGTTCCCGAACCTCAGTTTGAAGGACAAACCAAAGGCAAACTTGGTAATCCCGAAGTAAGGGCTATCGTTGATCAGGCTGTAAGCGATGTATTATATGATTATTTCGAGCAGAATCCGAATACCGCGCGTCCTTTAATGGACAAAATACTTTTGTCGATGAAAGCGCGTATGGCGGCACAAAAAGCGCGTGAGCTCACGCGTCGCAAAACTGCTCTTGAGGGCGGTTCGCTTCCCGGCAAACTGGCAGACTGCTCAGAAAAAGATCCTGCAAAATGTGAATTATTCATAGTCGAAGGGAACTCGGCAGGCGGTTCTGCAAAGCAGGGCCGTGACAGGCGTATACAAGCTATACTTCCGTTGCGAGGTAAAATACTCAATGTTGAAAAGACTCGTTTAGAAAGAGTTTTAGGCAGCGAAACCATAAGAGACCTCATTAACGCCATTGGGACTAACGTTGGCAAAGATGATTTTGACATTAACAAAATCAGATACCACAAAGTAGTTATCATGACAGATGCGGATGTTGACGGGGCCCATATCAGAACTCTGCTGCTGACCTTTTTCTTCAGGTATATGCCCGAAATCATACAGAATGGCTATTTATACGCAGCCCAACCGCCTCTTTTCAAATTAAAGAAGGGTAAAATCGAAAAATACGCATTTAGTGACGAAGAGAAAGACAAAATTATAGAAGAAGATTTTGGCGGCCCCGACAAAGTCACCATGCAAAGATACAAAGGTCTTGGTGAAATGAATCCCGAGCAGTTATGGGAAACCACCATGAATCCAGAATCGAGAATTTTGAAACAAGTTAAAGCGGATGATGAAACTGAAGCTGACAGAATTTTCTCGGTACTCATGGGCGACAAGGTTGAGCCTCGCCGCGACTTTATCACACAGTATGCAAAACAGGTTAAAAACCTTGATATTTAAGTGAATATAGCAGGGAAAACAAATGGATAACGATATAATAAATGAAAATATAGAAGACGCCGAAATTTTAGATTTAGCCGACATCGAAGCCGGCGGAGACGGTTGCTCGATACCTCCGGCGGGCGGCGGCACAGGCGGTCCGGGTGGGTATAACAAACACATAAACATTGAAGACGACATGAAAGCTTCCTACATAGATTACGCCATGAGCGTTATCGTAGGGCGCGCGCTTCCCGACGTAAGAGATGGGTTAAAACCTGTTCACCGACGTGTTCTTTACGCTATGTACGATCAGGGCATAACCAGCAAAAAACCTTATGTTAAGGCTGCGCGTGCTGTCGGTGAAGTTTTGGGCAAGTATCACCCACATGGCGATTCGGCTGTATACGACACTTTAGTCAGAATGGCTCAAGATTTCAGTCTACGTTATACTTTGATTAACGGACACGGCAACTTCGGATCGGTTGACGGCGACCAACCGGCAGCGATGCGTTACACCGAAGCAAGACTGGAAGCGCTGGCAGAAGAATTGCTTCGCGACCTTGAAATGGAAACCGTTGATTGGATGCCTAACTTTGACGGCTCTTTAAACGAACCTCTTGTTCTGCCCAGCAAATTTCCGAATTTGTTGGTAAACGGTTCGTCAGGCATTGCGGTAGGTATGGCAACCAACATGCCTTCGCACAATTTAAACGAGACCATTGACGGTATTGTTGCTCTTATAAACGAACCTGAACTGTCTATTGACGAAATAATGGAATATGTTCCCGGCCCCGATTTTCCGACAGGCGGAATCATCATGGGAACCGAAGGAATTGAGTCGGCTTACAAAACCGGTCGTGGCAGCATAACTATACGAAGTGTCGTAGAAATAGAAGAATTTAACAAAGGGCGCGACAGAATAGTTGTAACAGAACTGCCTTATCAGGTTAACAAAGCACGATTGGTTGCTTCTATTGCGGATTTAATTAAAGACAAAAAGATCGACGGCATCACAGATCTTCGCGATGAATCCAGCCGTGAGGGCATGCGTGTTTGCATCGAATTGCGCAAAGGCGTAAACACTGATGTTATATTAAACCAACTTTATAAACACACTCAGATGCAAACGACTTTTGGTGTAATAAATTTGGTTTTGGTTGATAACCGCCCGTTGGTATTAGATATCAAGCGCTTGATGGAATATTACATTAAGCACTCATGCGAGGTTATCAGACGGCGCACCGTATTCCAGCTTAAAAAGGCGGAAGAAAAGGCACACATACTCGAAGGTTTAACCATAGCCCTAGACAATCTTGATGCGGTAATCGATTTAATAAAAAGCGCAAATGATCCTGCCGAAGCCAAGCAGAGTCTTATAGACACATTCATGCTTTCTGACAGACAGGCTCAAGCCATTTTGGACATGCGCTTACAAAGACTGACAGGGTTAGAAAGAGACAAAATCACAGCCGAATATCACGAAACTCTCGCTTTAATTCAAAAATTGAAAGGCATTTTGGAGTCTGACGAAAAAATAAAAGAAATCGTCAAAACCGAATTATCAGACATCAAAGCCAGATTCGGAGACAAGCGACGCACTCAGATAACCGCTTCTACCGCGGAAAAACTTGATATTGAAGATTTAATGCAGGAAGAAGACATTATCATAACATTAACCAAAAACGGTTATGTTAAGAGAATGAGTCCTACCGTGTTCAGACAAATCGGCCGTGGCAGCAAAGGCAGCAATGTTATGGGTGTAAAAGACGAAGACGTTGTTGAACATATGTTCTTAGCCACCACACACTCATATTTAATGGTATTCACTTCAATAGGCAAGGTGCATTGGATAAAAGGATATCAGATTCCCGAAGGCGGCAGGCAGGCGGGCGGCAGAGCTATGGTAAACCTTCTTCAGTTTGAAGAAAACGAAATGCTTACTGCTATAATGCCGATCAGGAAATTTGACGATGAGCGGCGTGTATTCATGGTAACCAAAAAAGGTATTTCTAAGATGGTTATGCTTTCTGCATTCTCAAGACCTACCGCTCGGGGCATCATCGCAATAAAGCTTGACGACGGCGATGAATTAATTGGAGTTAAGCCCATACACGGAGGAGAGCAGGTAGTAATAGCTACTAAAAACGGCTACGCTATACGTTTCCCCGAAAATGAAGTAAGGGTAATGGGGCGCTCTGCACGCGGCGTAAAAGCCATCACGTTCAGAAGCAAAAACGACGAAGTAATAGGCATGGAAGTTTTTAGCCGCAGCACAGGCGAAGAAACCCGGGACATGCAGGTTACCGAAAACGGCGAAGTTATAATGATCGACGAACAACAAGAAATGGTAGCCGAAATAGAAACCGTAAAATCGGATGAACCGAATGACGGGGAAGTTGAGGAAATTGTTGACGAAGGAATCGCACCTGACGAAGACTTGAGCGATATTCCCGAAGACGACAGCAACTACGAAGGCACTCTGCTTACCGTTTCCGCTTTGGGCTTTGGCAAAAAGACCGACATAAACAGCTACAGAGTCACTCATCGCGGCGGCAAAGGTGTTATAAATCTGAAAATAATGGATAAGACCGGTGAAGTTCTCGCCATTAAACGCATGTTTAACGGTGATGAACTGATGGTAGTCACCACTAACGGCAAAGTTGTCAGACTAAGCTCCGATTCTATAAGAAACACGGGCAGAGCAGCTTCCGGCGTTAAGTTGATTACCCTCGACAATAATGATAAGCTGATATCTGTAGTCAGAATTCCCTCGAAGGAAGAAAAAGCAGACTAAGCTTTAAGAAAGAAACTTCTCAGAAACCGGGCACACTGCTCAGTTTCTGAGATTAAACCAAAACATGAGCGAAGAACTTAAAAAGACCAGACAAAAAAGAGTAAGATTTTCTGCAGAAATAATGTTTCTGCTAACCGCGGTTTTTTGTACTGCG
>MWDD01000039.1 GCA_002070375.1 bacterium ADurb.Bin157
GAATCAATCGCAAAAGCTGGTAAATAAGGAAATTAGAATGAAACTTAACGTAAAAATAAATGGAAAAAAGTTTGATTTGGAAGTTAATCCCAATGCAATGTTAATCGACGTTCTTCGCGATGCCGGTTTTAAAAGCGTAAAAAACGGCTGCAGTGAAGGTAGTTGCGGCGCTTGTGCCGTAATGATAGACGGACGACCGAAAAACTCTTGCATTATTCTCGCCGGTCAAGTTCAAAACTCAGAAATCTTAACGGCTGAAGGCTTAGGGAACCCCGAAACGCCTCATATTCTGCAAAGATCTTTTGTTGATCATGGTTCAACCCAGTGCGGTTATTGCAATCCCGGCTCTTTAATTTCCGTCAAGGCTCTGCTTGATAAAAACCCGAAACCGACAGAAGCGGACGTAAAAGATGCTCTCGATGGCAATCTTTGTCGCTGCACCGGTTATGTGAAACGCATAGAAGCAGTTCTTGATGCTGCCAAAATTATACAGAAAGGCACCAAAGGAAAGAAATAATGGCTAATACAACAAAAAAAGAAACCGTTAAAAAAGCAGCCCCCAAAAAAGCAACTACCACAGCCAAAAAGCCGGCTGTAAAAAAAACCGGTGCCCAAAAAGCAGCCCCTAAAACAAAGGCAGCTGTCGAAAGTGCTATTCCCGAATCACCTCTTGTATTCGAAAGACCCGAAAAATTCGAACAAGTAAAACATTCATTAGAAAAAGTTGACGCCCTCGGGTTAGTATGCGGAACTCAAAAATATGTAGGAGACATCGACCTGCCGAATCTTCTTCACGTTAAGGTTTTAGGCAGTCCTCACGCTCACGCACGCATTAAAAGTATCAATACGAACGACGCGCTAAAATTGCCGGGCGTTGTGGCTATATACACTTACAAAGATGTTCCGAGAGTACCGAGAACCACCGCAGGACAAGGCTGGCCCGAACCTTCTCCGTATGACACCTACCTTTTAGACAGCAAAGTCAGATTTGTTGGCGACAGAGTTGCAATAGTTGCGGCAGAAACAATTGAACAAGCCGAAGAAGCCTGCAAGAAAATCAAAGTTGAATACGAAGTGCTTGAAGCTGTCTTTGACCCTGAAAAAGCCATGGATAAGGGTGCTCCGGTAATTCACGATGAAAAAGATGCTTATGTGCCGATTCCCATATTTTATGATAAATCACGCAACCACGCTTCGCACGTTGAAACAAAAGTAGGCGATGTAGAAAAAGGCTATAAACAAGCTGATGTTGTATTAGAGAAGAAATTTTACCCTCATTACGCTCAGCATTGCCCAATCGAACCTCATATCTGCATAGCATGGCTCGACGAAAACGATCGCCTTGTTTTGAGAACATCCACTCAGGTTCCCTTCCACGCACGCAGAATTACAGCTCAAACTCTTCAGATTCCCATAAAAAAAATCAGAGTTATTAAACCCAGAGTCGGCGGAGCTTTTGGTGCGAAACAAGAAGTTCTTTTAGAAGATATTTGCGGTCTTGTTACCTTAAGAACCCGCAGACCATGCAAACTGGCTCTCACAAGAAGCGAAGAATTCATGTCATCGCGAACAAGACACCCTATGGTTGTTAAAATCAAAATGGGCGCAAAAAAAGACGGAACTATTACAGCCCTCTCAATGCGCATCATAAGCAATACAGGTGCCTACGGTTCTCATGCTTTGACCGTATTAAGCAACTGTGGTTCTAAAGTTCTTCCTCTTTACAGAACTGACAACATCGAGTTTGTGGGCGATACCGTATATACCAATCTTCCCGTTGGCGGAGCTTATCGCGGATACGGCGCGACCCAGGCTTGTTTCGGCACCGAAAGCTTAATGGACGACATGGCCGAAGCCATTGGCATGGACCCCATCAAATTCAGACAGATGAATCACATCGTAGAAGGCGAATCTTCACCAATCTTTAAAGCATTGGGCGAAGGACGCGAAGGTGTCGATATGGCAATCGGTTCATGCGGTTTGGCAGAATGCATAACCAAGGGCATGAAAATAATTGATTGGCAAAAGAAATACGGCAAAAAAGGCACCGGCACCAAACGCCGTGGTCTTGGCATGTGCTGCTTAATGCAAGGAAGCTCTATTCCCGAAATTGATATGGGCTCTGTTTTCATTAAAATGAATGAAGACGGATCATTCAACATGCTATTAGGTGCAACCGACTTAGGCACAGGCTCTGACACAGTTATGGCACAAATTGCGGCTGAAACACTCGGTTGCAAACACACTGACATGATTGTTTACAGTTCAGACACAGACATGACTCCCTTTGACGTAGGCGCTTATGCATCTTCTACAACCTATCTGACAGGCGGAGCCGTAATTACTACCGCCAAAAAAGTACGCGACCAGATTATTTCGGTTGCTGCTCTCAAGATGGGTGAAAAAATCGAAGATATAACCATAGCAGACGGTATTTGCTACGGAAAAGGCAAAAAGAACAAAGTATCATTCAGCGATGTTTCAAAATATTCGCTCTATGAAAACAAACAGTTCCAAATCGGCGCAATCGGCAGCCACATCAGCCACGCTTCTCCCCCGCCCTTTGCGGCTCATTTCGCAGAAGTTGAAGTTGACACCGAAACAGGCGAAGTTAAGCTGTTGAGTTATGTAGCCGGAGTTGACTGCGGTACAGCAATTAACCCTCAATTGGCTGACGGCCAAACTCAGGGCGCTTGCATGAACGGCATTAGCTTTGCGCTCACCGAAGAATACATATTCGATAACGGTAAAATGCTGAACTCAACTTTTGGCAACTACAAAATTTGGGGAACCAAAGATATGCCCAATCTCCAAACCTTCTTGGTTGACACTTATGAAAACACCGGCCCCTACGGCGCGAAGAGTGTTAGTGAAATAAGCATAAACGGTGCTCTGCCTGCCATTGGCAACGCGATCAAAAACGCTGTCGGAGTTCGCTTAACCCAGCCTCCCTTCACTGCCGAAAAGGTTTTGAAAGCAATGAAAGAACTGAAATCTGCCAAAGTTGAAGCTCCAAAGGCAACAGCCAAAAAAGGCAAAAAGAAATAAGTAACCGATATAAAAAATAAGTAACTGATATAAACCGCCTCAAATTAAATTTTGAGGCGGTTTATTTGAGGTGTTTTCTTATTTCAGCTTAGCTCCAAAACATTATTGGCAAGCTTTTCAACAAAATATCTGTCGTGAGAAACGAAAATCAGGGTGCCGCCATAATTCTCAAGGGCTGATTCTAAGGCTTCTCTTGCTTCTATTTCGAGATGGTTTGTCGGCTCGTCTAACACAAGCACATCAGGCGAATCAAATAATAAAGAAGCTAACATAGTTTTGCTTTTTTCACCTGAACTGATCTCACTTGTCTTTTTTAATACAGCATCTTTCTCGAGACGCAAACAGCCCAAAATTGTTCTCGCTCTTGATTCTTCGGTTAATTGCCCTTTCAAAACACTTTCCAAAACAGTTTTTTGTGGATCTAAGAGTTCTAATTCCTGAGAATAATAACCAATTGATGCTTGCAAAGCCCACGAATAACTGCCTGAATCAACTTTTTCAATTCCCATGAGCATCTTAAGCAAAGTGCTCTTTCCGCTGCCGTTAGGGCCTGTTATTGCCAATCTGTCTCTGTTTGAAACAATCAGCGAAAACTCGTCAAAAAGAGTGTTATCGCCGTATTTTTTGCTTATTTTTTCAATTTTTAAAACGGTATTATTTCTCAAATTGTTCTCGCCAAAAGACAGAGAGCGCTTTTTTTCAATAAAAGGTTTAAGCTTATCAGACAGCTCTGTCATTCTTCCGAGTCGCAGGCTCATTGCGTTAGCCGCACGTTGCTTGTTTTGAGTTCTGAGAAGTGCTTTACCCGATCCTGCATCTCGCTTGCATATTTTTTTGCCTTTCCCAAAACTTCTTTTTGGTTTGAAGTTTTCCATTTTATTTGCTTCAGTGCGGGTTTTATCGACTGCAATTTCAAGTTTTGATATTTGTTTTTCAAGTTGTTTAGAGGTTTCTAAAGCACGTAAAAATTTTTCATTTTTGCATTTTTTATAATCAGAGTAATTGCCGGAATAAATATTTATTTTTTTGTCCTTGATTTCCCATATTTCTGTGCAGCAGGAATCTAAAAATTTTCTGTCATGACTGACAATTAAGTAACCGGTATTTGATTCTCCAAGAAAACCTTCGAGCCGGTCAAGAGTCTCTGTGTCAAGATGGTTTGTCGGTTCGTCCAATATCAGAATATCCGGATTTGTAATTAAAAGGCGCAGCAAAGCAACTTTTGTTTTTTCGCCGCCGCTTAACAAATGCATTTTGCCGTTCAAATCACAATACTCAAGCCCCATCAAAGGTATTTTTTTATCTATCTCTGCTTCGATTGTAAATCCGTCTTTTTCGCTGTAATCAGTGTATAAACTTGCTAAAATAAAACCTTCGGCCTCAGACAATTCAATTTTGGACTCAAGCAAAGAAATTTTCTCGTAAATTTCTCCCAAGTCAGTAAAAGCACTTAAAATATAACTTCTGATACTTTGATTATCAGAAAAGCATATCTCTTGACTGAGATAACCCACTTTTAGTTTTTCAGCACTATTTTGAATTATTTTAAGCAGAGTAGTTTTTCCGCTCCCATTTGAGCCGACTATCCCTATTTTTGCTCCTGAATAAACAGAAAATGAAATGCCTTCGAAAATTATTTCGGGAGAACCGGGGTAAGAAAAACACACATTTGAACCATTGACCAATAACATAATTGCCTCCAAAAAACACAACCGCCAAAAAGGGCATCAAACAAAAAAAATAAATTAGTCGGGCAATTTGATTATTTCATAAAATCAAAATATCAGTAGGCATAAAAAAAGTCAACCCGTTAAAAATGTGGTATAATCCTAAGTAGTTTGCCTTAATTATGAGGAATAAAATGATAATTAACAAAAAAAAGATCATCAAATTTTTGGCAGTTTTTTTAACGCTGCTTGGTTTCACACAGCTCCACACCCTATATGCCCAAACAAATGACTCGAAGTTTAACGCTCAAATCGACGCACTGCTTCAAAAGGCTCGCAAAACCTACGCTAAAGGCAATGTTAACCCTGCCATTTCAGAATATTGGAAAATATTAGAAATTGCACCATCACTTACAATTGCTCACCTTGAGTTAGGTGAAATATACTCAAATCTGAAGATTTACGGCCGCGCCATAGAACTGCTTGAACCGGCCTTAAAACGCGGCGAACGCGAACTCGACAAAGAAACTTTATGCAATTACTACTGCGTATTAACATCTGCTTACGTAGGTCTTGGCAATAGCGGAGAAGCCAACCGCACTCTCATAAAAGCTGCTCAGTCTTCGCCTCGCAACCCGAGACCGCGCACGATTCTCGGGGATATATACAAATTTAACGGGAAATACGCCAACGCAGCCAAAGCATACAGACAAGCCGCTCAACTTGACCCCGGTTATCAACCGGCCCTAGAAAAACTTGAGGCATTAAAAAAAGATTACGCTTATGAACTTGTCGAAGCAAAAATTAAACAAGAAAAAGCGGCTGAAAGGGCTAAAGCCAAAAGTGACGAAAAAATCCTTATTGAAATAAAGCCCAAGCCAATTTCCGAGCCGACACTTCACCAAGTTTCGGCAGCGAAATCCGATCAAAACCCGGTGCAACCCTCACCGACAACCCCCATTTACGAACCGAAACCTGAACCGATGCAACAGCCTGAGCCTGAGCCGGCTTACTCCCCAATTCCCCAAACGATGGAAGATAATATAGATGTTTTAGTAGGGGGAGACATTACTGAAAAAGAAAAGGCAATAGAATATTTTAAAAGCCTGGGCAAAGAGGGCTTGCGTAAAATTGAAGATCTGCTTTATGACCCTAACCCCGAAGTAAGAATTATTGCTGTCAGAGCCCTGTCGGCATTTACCGATTATCCAAAAGAAGTTAAAGATATTTTACTTGATGCAGGTGATGACCCCGATGATCTTGTAATGAGCGAAATAACCGCTGCTCTGAAAGAATTGTAATTTTTTGAAGTTATTAGTTAATATTTACAGAGGCTTTGCCGATTATAGCAGTGAATTGTAATTTATTAACTGAACTGGAGGCCAAAGTTGAGGGAAGCGTCAGATCTTGGAATCGGCGCCGGCATCAGGCGTGAATTAGCCGGTCGGCGTGTTGATTTGTCAAAAATTAAGTTTCCTGTAATGGCCGGAGTGGTAACTCTGGAGGGCGAGCTCTCGTTTGTCGGGTTGAGCAAAACCATTGACGAAACTGCAATTGAACTTAAATTTATTGAGTCAAGTATTCGCAGTATTGCCGGGGTAAAAGAAATCAACTTTGCACTTAGCAACTGGGCAAAAAGTGAAGCCGGCGTATGGGAATGCGAATCGGCAAAATCAGGTTCACCTATTCGTGTTGAGGGCGAAGGAATTGTTTGCTCTGAGTGCGACTATGTAATCAGGTTTTGTCCTTGTTGCGGCAAGCCGATAGGCGAAGCCAAACACGGCAGTGCATCATCAGCCTCAAAACAACGAAGACCGGTTCCTCCTATTAAACCGATCATCAGAAAAAAGCGACCGCTGACTGCACCCCCTTTAATGCCAATTGACGGCTCAGATGCGCAAAACACGGTTATTAGGAATATACCGCCCGCACCACCCGTTGCGCCTGTTATAACGCCCCCCCCCGCCACAGCAAATGTTGCGCCTGTTATACCAATTGCGCCAATTACATCAGCAATACCGGTGGCACCTGTCACGCCGGTCACGCCGGTCACGCAGGCCCCGAGGGTAGCCTCCCAACTCTCAGCAGGTTCCCCTGAGCCGATAGTTCCGGCTTTTTCTGCGCCAATTGTAACTCCCCAGCCTTCAGACATTATCGAAAATTTGCCCGCTTCGGCAACCTACCCTATTGAAGCAGAACCGGATTCAGCGTTGGCCGATTCAGCGTTGGCCGATTTTAACTTTTCTGATTTAAATATACCTGCACAAGACTCACAAGATGATCAAGCACCGCAAGATGTGATGCCTCAGCAAGACTTTGCTTTGGATAATAATATATTAGCAGATGAAGAAAAGCCCGAAACTGATAATTCACAAACATTTGATTCAATAAATCCTTTTGGGTCATTAAACATTGACGAACCTTACGCGCCCTCAAAACCTGCTTTAGCAAGCGAAAAAAAAGTTGAAGACCCGTTTGCAGGATTTGCTTTATCAGAAATAGATTCAACACCCACCTCTCCTCAAGCAGATGATCCATTTGCAGGGTTTGCTATACCCGAAAACATTGACAGCTTGCCGGCTAATATTGTTCCTGCAGAGCCGGAGGCTAACCCGCCAACCTTAAACTCCCCGCCGCCCGTTTCTTTGCCGCCAAAACAAAAGCCTTCTATGAAAGTCCCGGATTTCAATTTTGACGAGCTTCTTTCAGGCATATCAGAACCTCAATCGGAATCAAAAGACGCTAATGAAGGCGAACCGCCGGTATTTGATATCGGTGATCTGAACCTTGATGACGACACTCCGTTGCCTCCGATGAAAAAGCCTGCGCCCGAGAAGCCTAAAAATCTATTAAAAGATAAAAATCCGTTTGGTAATATTGACCTAGACCTAGACTTGGAAATAATTTCAACCGGCGATTCTCAGGATTCACAGCCATCATCAATGAATAAGCCCACAAAAAAAGCTCCGGCTCAAAATGATGATAATCCGTTTGGCTTAAATACTATAATTGATTTGGACGCAGAGCCTTCTGAGGCTGATAACACAAAGAAAAAAACAAAGTCCCCTTTTAATTTAGACGATTTCGACCTGAGTAAATTCAAAATATGAAAAAATCTGCAATAATACTGATAGTTTTGGCCGGCTTAATAGTTGCGAGCGGCGAAATTGATGCCGCACCTAAGAAAAAGAAAACAACCGATTCTAAAAAGCAAAATATAGAAGCCATAGAAAGTGCAGAAACAAAAGGTCTCAAAGTCTCTGATGCATACTATTCAAGAGCTTGGAAAAAGTTTCGGCTTGGAAGTGCAAAAGAAAAAAGCGATGTCATCGAAGCTTTAAAGAAAATAATTAAAAGAAGTGAATCCGAGCATATGGCGCATTATTATTTAGGAATAATGACCACGGAACTCGGTGATGACAAAGAAGGACTGAAACATTTTGGCAATGCGTTGTCATATTTGCCGGATTCAGCTGATATCCTCACAAGAATTGGGGAAATATACGACAGACAAGGCAAAAACAAAGAAGCACTTGAATACTTCAAGAAAGCTCTGAGCATAAATCAAATGATACCCGGCGCTCTTTCAAGAGTCGCAAAAGCCGAGTTCGAAAAAGGCAATCTGAGTCAAGCATTAAATATGCTAATCAAAGCAAGAGAAATGCAGCCCGAGAATTTGGAAACTTTGCGAACATTAGGGAAAATATATATAGCCGAAAAACGTGGTTCAGAAGCGCAAGAAGTATTAAGTCAGGCTATTTTGTTTGATGAAAAACACGCCGAAACTCAGCTTGATTTGGCAAAATCTTATGATTTGCTTAATAATTCTCTAAAAGCTTCAGAGCATTACGCTTTAGCTAAGAAACTCGGCAAAAAGAACGAAGCTATAATAGGTGAAAGCGGTTATTCGCTGGCAAAAAACCTATATTTGAGCGGAAAAATCGAAGAGGCCGAAAAAGAATATAAGAAAGCGCTAAAAACCCTTGAAGACAAGGGCAGCGGTTATTACGGGCTTGCCGAGATATACGAGTCTCTGGGGCGCGAAGATGATGCTATCAGCTATTATATTAAGGCCTACAGCGAAGATAAAAAATATGCGGACAAGATTATGAGCGCCGCCGAAACATACATCGACCGCGAAGATTATGATAAGGCAAAGTCTACATACGAGCTTCTGCGCAGAGACCCTGAATATAAAGAAAAAGCAAGAGCGGCCCTTTCCGAACTGAAAACTATAAAAGAAGAAGCGGAAAAACGCCAACTTGAGCGGCAAATCAGCGAAACCGGCTCATCTGATGCTGTCATCGAAAGTAATTTTTTAGCCTTATATGATTACGATAAGAATAACACCGACGCAATTAAAGGCTTAATGAATTATTACAATGAGCGTGGCTATTACGACGAAGCTCTTAAATGGTTTAGGCGCTATAACAAGATTAACCCGACTTCGGCCCAAGATAAAAAGCTTATTGAACAAGACTATAAAGAAAAGCTTCAGCAAGATAATTTTAGGCTTTATGGCGAGAAATCGCCGAAGAAAGAGACAAAGTCAAGTTTATCCGACGATGAAATACATAACATTGCCTTTTACGGCGAGAATGATCGTTTGCAAGAGACTGCGCTAAAGATTTTGCTTACGCGAAAAGATTATAAAACAGACAGCACAGCACACCACAAACTATTAAGGTTTTACACCGAGCGTGGAAACACAAAAGAGGCTCTGAAATGCGTTTCGAAGATGAAGCGTCTGGGAATTCTGTCAGAAAACGAGTCAAAGAGCATTCGCGACGAACTGCGAAATAAATAATTAAGTATTTTTTTCGATAAATTTGAAAAACTTATACCAAATATAAGCGATCAACAAAGACACGGCTGTTGTTGCAAAAATATGCAGCGGCCGTGTTTCGTTTTCTTCGAGTGTTATATCTTCAAACTGAGTTTCAACTGCTTCTGTTTCAGGGGAGTCAAAAAGTGTTTCAGGAATTTCAACTTTTTCGTACGAGTTATTGAGCTTTTTGCGTAACGGCGGCAAAGCAAGCCTGTCAAATTCTTCTTCGAGTTGTTTTTCGGCTTCTCGTTTAGGCTCGGGTTGCGGGTCACATTGCCGCTCAGGTTGCACAACTGCGGTTGCCTCGACAGTTTTTACCGTTATTCTTTCATTTTTTACAGGTGCGACGAGAGGCTTTGTATATGAAGAATTACTGTCAAGGTTTATAGACGAAACCGTATGCTTTAAATTGCTGTCAGAAAGCTTTGTAAAAGGTTCAAGTGAAGAAACCAGCGGCAACGGAGATTGGATTCGCTTTTTTGTTTCGAGAATTTCTTCTTTAAGCAAATTGTCTTGTGTCGTGAGAAAAGCGATTTTTTCCGCAAGTGAAACTTCTTTTTTAATAATTTCTGATTTTGATAAAACTTCATCGGTATTTTTTGCCACAGATTCGCAAAATACTTGAACAATTCCGTCTTTTTCTTTTTTGTAGGTAATAAGTTCTGCTAAGTCTTCGCAGAAATCTTCGAGTTCTGTTTGTTTAGTTTGTGAAAAAGTAAGTTTAGTAACATTTAAAGTATTTTTTTTGGGCACAAAAGTGATTTGTATATCTTTTTCTCGTTCGTAATATTCAATCTCTTTAATGTCTTTTCGCGCCATAAGAGCTATGAGAGGCTCTTTGTTTTTTTCGCAGGTATGAAAAATCACCGAAAAATTTGTCAGCAGAACCCATAAATGCCCTCTTTTATCTTCAACATCTTCAATAGCTTCAAAAGGTGTAAGAGCTTTTAATATTTTTTCTGCAGGCGAAAGATATATACTGACATCTTCTCTTATTTCTTCGGGTAATCTACCGGACGATGTCATCAGATAATCTCCATTGTTTCATCGGCACCGTCTTCACCGGGATCATTTAATAGCATGTCAGCCTGAAACATCAGATTATTCACAAAAGCTTCGAAATCTTCGGGTAAAAAGGCTTCGTATGGTAATCTGGTCTGAATAATCAACAAATCTCTTAATTCGGGCGGCGAGTCGCTGTCTTCGTAGTCATAATCTTCGCCCTCTTCTATAAACACCGGTTCATCAGGTTTATTTGATTCTTTAGCCGGATATTTTACAACACTGAAATTAGCATTGATAAGTTCGCCGTTAAGTTCAAAAAGCGCCATCAGTTCTTCTTTTGAAACATCTGTTATGTCTTTTAAATGTAAACCAACCGAAACGGTTTTGACTTTTACCCCGTCTTCGTTTTCTTCTATTCCTATGTAACCGCTTATGCTGTCTTCTATAACAAAAGTCCACAGCATTCCTATCTCGTTTTCGTCAAGTATCACACATTCGTATTCCGATGTGACTTCGGCCATAATTTCTTCAATCTGAACAGCAAAATCCGCAGGTTCCATAAATTTTCCTTTCATCTGACGGCTTTTAGTATGATAACACGAGTTTAAATAACTTCCAACAATACCTAAAGATTTTTTGTTTGCTTATTTGATTAAACGGAATATATTATATGGTGTATACCAAATACATAAGCATCTATTTTTCTAAACGGAGTAAGAAAAATGCAAATAAGATTCAGCAAAGTATGCCTGGCAAGCCTTCTAATGATATACGCAGTCATTTTCACAGGTTGCTCAAATAATTCTCAAAAAGTTTTAGTTTTAGACAAAAACGAACCCATTGAAGCACTGAGAGCTTCTCTTTCGGCAAATAAGCAGAGTGAACTTCTTACTCCGCTTTCAAATGCGGTTAATTTAAAGACTTTTAACGCACAGCTCGGCACCTCTGCCTCTTTAAGGTTTGAACTGCCCGGCGAAACCCCCTTGCCTAACGAAGACACATCACAAGATAGCTCGTCCGCAGAATCATGGTCAATCGACTTCACCGATTTAAATAACAGAACTTGGACACTCAGAATCCCCGCCAATGGGGTTGTATACGAAACTTCCAACAGAGCAAGAATTAATGCCAGCATCTATTTCGGTTCCACATCAGCTTCAGGCGGTTTGGATGTAATTTTCTACATGGTCAAAGAAGCCGGTTACGAGTGGCTCATCGATGACATAACAGCCGAAGAAATTCTTTCGGTCACAACCGGAATCACCGGCAGAGTAACCAGTTCAGCAGACGGAACGGCAATTGCAAATGCAATAGTTACAGCTTACCCTGCCCCGTATGTTTCAGGAGACACTCCGGCCGGAACTACCCAAACCAATGCCGAAGGCTATTATGAATTGTTTTTGACTCCCGGCAATTATATTGTTTTAATTGCGCACGATAGCTTCACCTATCACGAAGAATTGGTAACCGTTGACTAAGTTTAAACATATAACAAAAAACACCCGCCAAATTGGTGGGTGTTTTTTTTAAGCTCTTAATTTATATAATTTTGTAATACTTCAGATCGACGGGGATTGCGCAGCTTCTCAAGAGCTTGCACTTCTATCTGCCGCACTCTTTCACGGGTTACGCCCAACAGTTTTCCTATTTCTTCTAATGTGTATGGTTTTAAGTCACCCAAACCAAATCTGTGCATAACTACTATTCTTTCTCTTTCGTTCAAGGAATCAAGCAATTTTTCTAATTCTCCGTCGAGAGCCTTCTTTTCTGCCTCTGCCAACGGGTCACTTTCATTGTCTGTGATTACATCACGAAGAAACAGATCCTCATCGGCATCAACTGCTGTAGAATCCATAGAAATCACATTCGGAATTTCTCGCAAAAACTTACTTAAGTCTTGGGGTTTCATCATTACGCCCTCAGCAAGCTCTTCTAGTGTCGGACGCCTGTTAAGCTTTTTAATGAGAGTTTCTTCGACTTTTCTGATTCGCAACCCTGTATGAATACGGTTAAGAGGCAACCTAATCGGGTTGCCATGGCTTGAAACGACTTGAATCATTGCCTGTCGGATCCACCAAACGGCATATGAAATGAATCTTACGTTTTTATCTACGTCAAATCTTTGAGCAGCACGCATTAACCCGAGGTTTCCCACAGCAATTAAGTCTTCAAAAGGAACCTCATTTATATGACGGTATCTTTTTGCAACAGCTACTACAAAACGAAGATTAGCCACAATGAGCCTTTTCTTGGCTCGTTCATTGCCTTCCTTAACTTGTTTGAGAAGAAGTATTTCTTCTTCTTTTGTTAAAGGAGGATATTTTTTTAGATCCTTAAAGTAGTCTTTAAGTAACTGATTCTCATCAGCGCGTTCATTGTTATGAGAATTATTGCGATTAAGACTTGCCATCTGGTTCTCCGATTCTGTGAGAAGTTACCAAAAGGGTAATAGACACGATTGTTGATGTGTACCCTTTTACGGGCACCTGAGCACCTAATCGGCGCAAGTCTGATTTTATTTAACTATATTTAAAAATTATTTACAAGACGACAAATTCTCTTTTAGACAGCCTAAAACACCTGAAACCCCGCGTTTTGCACAAAAAATTATCTGTACCCCACTTTTTTCGGCCGCCAAAATAATCTCTCTGAGCAAAGTATGGGAAAGCTGCTTAACAATTACCGCAACAGCTTTATAAGAAGATAATCCGCCTCTTAAATCTTTAATACTCTCAAAACCGCTTCTCCAAACTACTTCAAGCCCATGAGAAGCCAAAGTTTGCTCATATTCGTGCCCAACTCTGTCTCCGCCCACTATTAACACTTTTTCACCGTTAAATATCACATCTTTTTCTTTACGCAAAGCAGGCTTTGAAGATTTAGCACGCCGCCCGGCTGCTTGGGGGGTGGTCATCTCAGATTCCAAAGAATCTACTCTATACACGCCCTCAACACGGCTTTCAGCTTCAGGCAACAACACGCCTCTGACCGGGCGTCCTATAAACTTGGCGCTAATCGGCACCATTACCTGAAATTTATCGTCTTCGGTCTCTAAAAAGAAACTGCCCTGTTCAGATTTAATTATACCTATAATCTCTTTTTTAATATTACGTTCAAGACTTTCGATTTTCAACGGAACCCCGTTTTCATCAACATAAAGCAGGGCGAACTCATCAAATACCAACCCAGTTTTTTGAGTAAAACCTTCGGGCAAAACAACAGGCTCTTTACTAAGAGACAGAAACAATTGCTTTGAAACAAGCTGTCCGGCAATCATATCCGAAGAATCATTTTTCTCAAATTCAGCTAATTTAGCTTGTAAATTCGCAATAGTATTGTTATATCCGCTTTCTGTTTTTGCAATGTCTTTTAACTCTGTATTTTCTTTTTCTAACCTGGCAACAGAAGCATCTCTGTTGGCTAATGCCTGTTTAAGATTTGCCACTTCTGTTTTTAAAGAATCAGAATAAACTCTCAGATCATTAATAATCAATGATTGCTCATTATCAAATAAATCTGTTGATTCACAAGCCGCTTTGGTTTCAAACTCAAGCTTAGCATTTAATTCGCCCAGCTTAGCTCTAAGCTGTTCAGATTGTTGCTGCCATTCATTCAAACACTCAGTTTGTTCCGCAATTTTTCCCGAGAGCTTTGCTACTTCTTTCACCCTGAGTTCAAGGCTTTCTTTCAGCTCTTTATTATCTTTTTTAACACTATCTAAGGCTTGCTCAAGCTGCTTAATCCGCAATTCCGACGTTTCTGTATTTTTTGCCGCCCCCCCCTCAGTTCGGGTGTCACATATTTCGGGCCCGGCTTCGGCTGAACTCGGTTTTTCATGCAATTCGAAATACTTGCTGTAAATTTTACCGGCTCCCTCTCTGGGATCAATTTTTGACAAAATCTCAATTTTTTGGATATTTCCGAATTTTCCGCTGTTAAGTTCATCCGCAATCTTTTCATCAACATTGGCATCTAAGAACTTCATTGTCAGGTGATTGTTTTCTATCCAATTAAAAAGTATTATTCTGCGCAATGCCGGTTCATTCGCAGAATGCTTCACAAGCTCATCTACAAGCCCACTTTTACTGACAATCTTGCCTTTTTTGATAAAACGTGCGCATTTCAACTGCAAAAGTTTGTTTGGCGTTATCCATTTTAACAGTTCAGAATTACTTGTATCATTACAAAGCAACTTCAAAAAATCATAATCATTTTGCAATCGCTCATAAACTGCGGCCCAGTATTCACTCATCATTTGCCATATCCTTAAGTCTTTGCAATATGTTCAATGCCTCAAGCGGCGTAATATTATTCACATTTACTCTGTTCACAGCCTCTAAGAGCTGATTTCCCGGCGAAAACAAATTTAACTGCACAGGCTGTTGTTTTCGGCCTTTCACCGCAAAAGCTCTTGTAGCACGTTCAATCTCATCCGTTTCCGTTTTTTCCAGTTCAAACAAAATCTCTTGAGCTCTGTCGATTACTGCTACCGGCAATCCCGCCAGCTTTGCAACCTCAATACCGTAAGATTTGCTTGCACAACCTTCTTCAATTTTGTGCAAAAACACCATGTTTCCGGTTTTTTGGTCACTTCCTACGCTTACATTAAGGTTAAAAATTCCTTCATGAACTTTTTCTAACTCGGTTAATTCATGGTAGTGCGTTGCAAAAAGCGTTCTTGCGGAAAGCTTTAATGCAATATGCTCTAAAATAGACCAGGCCAGCGACAATCCATCAAAAGTTGATGTTCCGCGCCCGATTTCATCTAATATCAGCAAACTTCTGCCGCTTGCATTCTTCAAAATGGCCGACGCTTCCATCATTTCGACCATAAACGTCGACTGCCCTCTTATAAGGTTGTCAGAAGCCCCCACACGAGTAAAGATTCTGTCGACAACACCTATTTCGGCAGCATCAGCCGGCACGAACGACCCCGTCTGCGCCATCAAAACGATTAAAGCGGTTTGCCTCAAATAAGTCGATTTACCGGCCATATTGGGCCCCGTAATTATGGCCTGCTTTCGCTTATCGTTCAAAAACACGTCATTCGGCGTAAACCTTCCGCTATCTAAAAACTTCTCGACAACCGGGTGCCTGCCGCCCTTTATTTCTATGACTTCGCCGCCGTTCACAACCGGCCTGCAAAAATGGTTTTCAGCCGCCAATTGCGCCAACGAAGCAATTACGTCAGTCTTCGCAATTGCAAATGCGTTTTTCTTAATAGCCTCGGTATTTTCTAAAACCCGCGCCACCACTAACTCAAAAATGTCTTTTTCAATAGCCGTAGACTTCTCGTCCGCCGTAAACACCTTATTTTCATAGTCTTTAAGCTCTGCGGTAATGTATCTTTCCCCTGTAGTCAAAGTCTGTTTTCTGATGTAATTATCGGGTGCCTGATCAGCCTGGCCCTTCGAAATCTCAATAAAAAACCCGAAAACGCTGTTCTTACGCACTTTAAGAGTTTTAATTCCGGTTCGCGCCCGCTCTTCTTCTTCAAATGTCTTCAACCAAATGCTGCCGTCCCGCAGCAACCCTCTCAACTCGTCTAACTCAGCACTGACACCGTCTCTGATAACCCCGCCGTCGCCCAAATTAGGAGGCAGTTCATCGGCAAGCATCGAATCTACATAGTCGGTCAGCGCTGTCAATTCTTCAAAATTTCCGGCTAAATCGCTTTGTTTCTCGTCATTCAAGGTTCTTTTTAATTCAGGTACCCGGGAAAGTCCTAACGCAAGCGCCTGAATATCGCGCGGGTTTCTGCTTCCCAACGCCACTTTGCTTAACAGCCTCTCTAAGTCGGTTATGCCCTTTAACAATTCGCGGGTTTCTGCCAAAAGCAAAGCATTATTCACAAAGCATTCAACCATATCTAAACGCTTATTTACAGAATCAGGCTCTACCAAAGGTTTCAAAAGCCATTTTTTTAGCATGCGCGCGCCCATAGCAGTTTTTGTTCGATTCAATACGTCGAATAAAGTGCCGCCAATATTACGGTTTCTGCCATCGGGCATAAGCTCCAAGTTAGCAAGCGTCGATTCGTCTAATACCATTCCGTCGCCTAACCGATAATCTTTTGGCAAGCTCAAATGGCTTAAAGAGCATCTTTGCGTGTCTAACAAATGATCGGCTAAAATACCCAAAGCCTTTAAAGTCAGCGGCGGCAGCCCCAAGAATGTTGCCTTATGCTGATTCGGATAAAGATTGGCAAGCATTTCGACAGCTTCATTTTCACTTATTTTTTTATAATGAACTTCTGATTTAATATGCCGCCACGGAACAAAAGCAGGCGCTAACCCGCTTGAATCGGTTAAACAGATTATTTCTCGCGGCATAAGCCTTGTCAGCTCTTCGGGCAACATTTCCATTTCTGTTCTGTCGCCTGTCGTTACTATAACTTCCCCGGTACTTAATTCGGCAGAGGCCAAACAAAATCGCTCATTACCGATCGCAAAAGATGTCAGATAGTTATTTGAGCTTTCATCTAGCATGGTAGGGTCGGTAACAGTGCCCGGAGTTATAATTCTGACCACATCGCGCTTAACAAGCCCCTTAGCTTTTTTTGGGTCTTCAAGCTGCTCGCAGATAGCAACCGTAAAGCCTTTTTGAACCAATTTGGAAATATAACCGTCAATGCTGTGATATGGTACTCCCGCCAACGGAACGGGATTACTGCTTGTTTTTCCTCTTGCGGTCAAAGTGATTTGAAGCTCTTTAGAAACCAAAACCGCGTCCTCAAAAAACGTTTCGTAAAAATCGCCGCATCTGAAAAGTAATATTGCCGACGGATTTTCGTTTTTTAAATCTACATATTGCTGCATCAAAGGCGTTAAAGCTGAATCTGAGTTTTGTCTGGTTTCAAGTTCGGTATCCACATTAGTTCCCTTAGATTAAGTCGTCAAAGTTAAATAAATCTTGCATATAATCGGCGTTTTGTTTTGCCGCGTCTGTTTCAGGATATTTTAAGCCCATGTATTCCCAGGCAGCTCTTGTAGCTATTCTTCCCCTCCCCGTTCGCGCCAAAAAACCGATTTGAATTAAAAAACTTTCATAAACATCGTAAATTGTATCGGCTTCTTCCCCGACAGATACTGCAAGCGTGTCTAAACTGACCGGGCCGCCGTCAAATCGTTTTAATAAAACTTCCAGGATTTTTCTGTCAATATAATCTAATCCCATTCGATCTACCTGAAGCATTCTCATACCGGCTTCGACTGTTTCTGTATCTACAGAAGGTTTTCTGTTTACCTGAGCCACATCGCGCATTCGCCTAAACATGCGTATTGCCACGCGGGGCGTGCCACGTGCTCTGCCGGCTATTTCGCGCGCGGCATCGGCAGCAACGGGATATTGCAGTCTTCTGGAAACTGCTTCAATCAGAGAAGTCAACTCTTCAACAGAATAGTAATCTATTCTTGAAATTACTCCAAATCTTGTGCGAAGAGGCGCAGAAATGTCTCCTTCGCGTGTTGTGGCACCGATAAGCGTAAAAGGCTGAACTTTCATACGCAGACTGCGTGCCGTTGGCCCCTTCCCGATTAACACATCGAAATGATAGTCTTCCATTGCCGGATAAAGCACTTCTTCAACATTTTTATTCAAACGGTGAATTTCATCTATAAAAAGAACGTCACCGGACCTTAAACCGGTCAACAATGCGGCAACATCACCGGCGCGATTTAAAACAGGGCCCGATGTTATTTTAATTTGAACACCCATTTCAGCCGCAATAATATTTGCCAACGTCGTTTTGCCCAGCCCCGGAGGGCCAAGCAGCAGGGTGTGATCTAACGGCTCGTTGCGCTCGCGAGCCGCCGCTATAAAAATTCTGAGTTTTTCGACAATAGATGCCTGACCCACAAATTCATCGAACTTGCGGGGTCTGATGCTGGGCAAAATAATCTCTTCGTCGTCAGGCAACACAGTTCGTGACAATACCTGATCGCTATCATCAAAAAAGTCTTCTTCAAAATCGTCGTATTTTGTTTTCTTACTCATGATCACCCGGCAAAGGCGCGTAACACGGCGCCGATAGTATCTTCAATGCTCGAATCTGCAGGCAGCTCTTTTGCGACTCTTTTAAGACAAGCACTGATTTCTTTCGCAGAATAACCCAAGTTCTCAAGTGCCTCTCTGACATCGTCTTCAAAAGGTATGATATGGCTTTCAGATTGTTCCGGCCTTGCACCGTCAACATTGCCAATACCCATTTTCACGATTTGGTCCTTGAGCTCAACAATCAGTCTGGAAGCAAGTTTTGGGCCGACTCCCTTTAAAGATTGAAGGCCGGCAATATTTTCTGACAATATCATCGTTGCCAGTGCCTCGGGAGTTGTCGCAGACATTATATTCAACGCCATCTTTGGACCAACCTTGTTAACACCGGTAAGGATGCGAAAGATCTGCCGTTCGTTTTCGCAAGAAAAACCAAAAAGCTGAGGCCCGTCTTCCTGACGCCAATGCAGGTGGCAAAGCAACTTAACTTGAAGTCCCTTTTCAGGTAAATCTTTGCTCGTTGAAAAAGGAACAAGAATCTCGACTCCCATTCCTCGATAGTCCACGACTACACGATGAGGCTGCTTAACCTGAAGCGTCCCGGTTATATAATCTATCATTTTACACCAATCATTCCCTATTTTAAAAAAAGCTCCTCAGTGGTGAGGAGCTTTTAATTTTAAAGCAAGCTTACATCTCAGCCATCGCAGCTTCCATATCCTCGTCGGATATGTCGTAATTGTAGTAAACATCTTGAACATCATCGTGTTCTTCAAGAGCATCAATAAGTTTCAAAACTTTTTTAACATCTTCGCCGGTAACCTTTACGGTTGTTTTGGCTATAGCTGTTACTTTGGCTTCTTCAGTTTTAATGTTTTTGTCTTCGAACACCTGGCGAACATTATAAAATTCGCTGGGCGAAGTGTACACTTCAAAGCCGTCATCAAGCGTTTTCATGTCATCGCCGCCGGCTTCTAATACCATTTCCATGAGCGTGTCTTCTGTCAGTCCGGGGTTAGCTTCTTTGGGAACAAAGAAAAAACCTTTTGTATCAAACATAAACGACACACAACCCGGAACACCCATGTTGCCACCGGCTTTGCTGTAAATTTTATTAACTTCTGCCACCGTGCGATTTGTATTGTCGGTTAGGCATTTTGCAATAACAGCTACTCCGCCGGGTGCGTAACCTTCATAAGCAACTTCTTCGTAATTTACACCTTCGAGTTCTCCGGTGCCCTTTTTCACGGCACGTTCAATATTATCTTTAGGCATATTGCAATCTCTTGCTGCAAGCAAAGCAGTTCTTAAGCGCGGATTAGAGCTCGGGTCTCCTCCGCCCAATCTTGCTGCAATAGTAATTTCTTTGATTACTTTAGTGAACTGGCGCCCTCTTATAGCGTCTACTTTAGCCTTAACGTGTTTTACTTTGGCCCACTTATTATGACCTGACATTTATTGCCCTCCATGTCTTGGGAAGTAGCGAAAGTATAACACGCTCCAATCACGTAGTCCACAACTTTTTTGAATGTATACTCTGCACAGCTGCCAAGACTAAAAATAAAAGCCGCAGGCATTATAGCCTGCGGCATGTATTCTTATTAATTACCCCAACAAATTTAAAACTTTGCTTGCGGTGATATTTTGCATATCAAAGGCTTTAATTGCAAACTTAGACTGTAAGCTCTCACGATTCATGTTTATTATTTCGGCCGCCATATCAACATCTTCAATTTGTGACTGAGCCGAAACCGTATTTATTAGACTTGTCTGATAGTTAGATATTTCTGAGTTAATTCCATTAACAGTAGCACCGATTTGACTTCTGTATGAAGACACCTTATCAATGGCTGATTTTACACTTTCGATAGCCTTTGAGGCATCGGCTTGGTTGGCAACCGAAATTTTCGATAAGCCCAGTGATGCAACATCGACGGCTCCTTGAGAAAAATCTCTGCCACCGGTCAATGTAACCGAAAGAGAGCCGTCAAGAAGTTTTTTGCTGTTAAACTCTGTGCTCGAAGCTGTTTTATCAATTCCGGCAGATAATTCTTTGATCTCTGCCATAATAGCTGATCTGTCGCTGTCCGTTAAGGTACCGTTAGCTGCTTGAACCGATAACTCGCTCATGCGCTGTAAGCTTTGAGAAGTGGAACCCAAAGCTCCTTCTGCGGTCTGCAACATGGATATTTCAGACATCCCGTTACTGATCTGTTGAGTTATACCGCGAGTTTGAGCCTGTAAAGCGGCTAAAACAGCCAATTCGCTTGGACTGTCCGAAGCCTTGGTGATTTTTTTACCGGAAGAAATCCGTTCGATCGAAGAATTCAAATTCGAATCAGAACGCAAAAGATTATTATGAAGTTTGTTGAAAGTAGAATTTGTTGTGCCTACTACCATAAAAAAGACCTCCTTGTCTCTATACTTATTATAGCAATGTTTACCTGATTTTGTCAAAACAGAGACTAATCGGCTATTCCATCAACCGCTTCGCTTTCGCTGCCATATAAATCTGCCATTTGCAACAAGCCAACCATCTTAAAAACTCCGGATGCTAACTCGCTCAAGCCCACAAAAGCCAAATCTCCGCCGATTTCATCTACAATAATTTCTGCGATCTCAATTATCTGCGCTATACCCTGCGAATTTATAACCGGCGATTCGCTGAAGTTTATTACAACCTTTTTGCGCTCTTCGGATAAAGCCTCATTGACAGCCTTTGCCAACTTGGCACCGCCGTTTTCGTCAACGTAGCCACAGGGCCGAACAATAAAAACATCTTTGCTTATTGCAGTTGTCACCGTAAAATTACTCATAACCATATATTATATCGGCACAATTCTCTTGTCAATTTATATCATTTTTTGTTTTTTTAAATATTTTTACATTTATTTATGTTTGCGTTTGTTTATGATTGTTTAAACCGGTTCATAGCGCTGATCTTAAATCAATTCATTCCAATTCGCTTTTTAATAAATTCCCTGTCTGCGGCTATTTGCTCTGCCAAGGCCTTAAAGCCGGAACCTTGATATAAATCGGCAACCTTGCCCCTTATCTCGCCGTTTTCATCTGCCGTAATTATCCATTTCAGTGTATTGCCGGTTATATCAAAAATAGAAACTGTGTCTTCTCGGCGAACGATAAGTCTCCCCATTAAGGAATCATCAAGTTGTAAAAGAGGGTATCCGCTCAGCTCAGGTTTTTTATTATTTACAAGATAAGTCAGCCCGATTCTTTCAGTTATTAAAGGGAAAAAGTCTGCGTGAGTCGTCGCAATATCGATGGTTTCATGCGGTAATCCGATCCCAAAAGAAAAGGCCGGAACCTCATACTGCTTTCTATGGGACCCCGTAAAATGCCCAACTAAACCGCCCTCACCAAACGATTCTCCATGGTCTCCGATGAAAACAACCAATGTGTCCAATAAAATACCCCTTGCATCAAGCCGGTTAAAAAATTCACCCAAAATTCTGTCTAAGTGAACCAAAGAATTATTATACCTATTTTTCAACTTGATCATTTCTGGATTATTGGTCTTGGGTTCCAGGGCAAATATATTAATGCCTTCATCGGCTACCGGCTTGTATATCTCGTCTTCTTCGGGATAATAATAATTAAAATGAGTATTATATAAATAAGCGCACACAAACTTTTTGCCCGGCACTCTGATGATGTCTTCAATTTTATCTATAACATCTTTGCTCACGTTAGATTTTTTTTCAGAAACAATATTATGACGAGCTACCCATTGATTAACAGATATCGGCTCTATTTCAGGCGCAATTAAATGGCTTGTATAGCCATTATTCTTCAGAAATACCGCAAGCTCGCCATAGTTTCTTTGGGGCAGTTGCTCAACAATATTTAAAGGGAGTGAGGCATTAAAGATACTGTGCATTGCGCTCAAAGACCCATTTGAAACAGACTGATGTTTATTTAAAACCAAACCCCTCTTAGCATAAGAAGACATATTGGGCATTAAGTAATTAAAATCACTTTTTCTTAAGCTTTTAACAATTAAAAACAGCATATTCTCATTTTTGAACTCTTCGCGCTTATGCATGGAAATTTCAGGGTAACATTTATTATAGTCTATTTGGAATGGCGAGATAATAAGACCTTTCAAATGCTCTGAGTTTCTAAAAAAAGGATGCTCGGGCAAATATAAAGTTGACATGGCCGGGCGTAGCGCCAGATATCTTTCTATACCGGTTTTTGTGCACGAAAAATCGAAAGATGCATAAACAGAAACAAGCAGTATAAATGAAATCAATAGGTTTGCAACGCTGTTTTTTTTGCACAATTCAATTTGTATGACATTTTTAATACAAAATAAAAGCGGAAAAAATACCAATGCAAAGAGAGACAATATAACTGCGACACCATTTTGTTCAAAATGAATAAACCCCGACACAAAGTCACCGCAAAGTTTATTTATATATCTCAAATGAGAAATAGAAATATGATTTTTGCTCACAGCGAAAAATAATAAATCGACATACAAAAAAACAATCAGAACCGCATTGATCAA
>MWDD01000040.1 GCA_002070375.1 bacterium ADurb.Bin157
GGGGAGCCCTTTCGGACGGGACGATGTCCTGGTTCCAGGACCACCCATTCGTGAGTTTCAATCCCCGAGATAATGGGGAGCCCTTTCGGACCCGAATTTTTGCAAGCTTGGGAAGAGTGGCAAACTTAGTTTCAATCCCCGAGATAATGGGGAGCCCTTTCGGACTATGGCACTTTTTAGACCTGTCGTAATCATAACATGCGAGGCTAAAATGGTCAACCTCCCCGATTTTTTAGTTTTTCGACGTGTGAAAAAGACACGGTTTCTGTAAACCGGCATCAGCACTGAATTCCTTGACCGGTAAACCTAAACGGTAGAATGCGGGTTTGCGGGGGTGCCTTGAGGTTTACCGAAAATGACCTTAAAATTGCAAAAACCTGCTGAATTTTCAGCAGGTTTTCCTTTTTTACTTTCCGGATAACCTTTGCATCAAAGCCCGAAACTTATCTTTATCTTTAAAGTACTCTCTGCCAAAGCTTTTTATACCCATTTCGTCGGCACGATCATGAACATCTCCAAGACTAAAGATATACACTTCAGTCGCCAACCCCATAAGAGTCTCTTTTAAAGCTTTAGCCTTATACGCAATTTGGTTAAAATCTGACTTCTTGTCAGTTCCACCGGTTTTACACTCGATTACATAAAACTTATTCTTTAAAGTAAAACAAACATCAAATTCATTTATGTTATTCGAGCCCCCGGTTTTCGCCGCTTTGGTAATTTCCAAATTCAGCAAAATATCATCGGGTTTTACATATTCTTTGATGTGATTATATATGTATTCCTCAAACCAACCGCCTGTTAAGTATTCAACCTCTTTGCGACTGAGACTTCCTTCATTTTTTGGCGAGAACTCAGACTGTTCGAAGAATTTGCTCAAATTATCAACAGATTCAATCAGAACATGTTTTTTTCTGCGAAATTTTCGTAATTCTTCAATTACTCCGAAATCCAGCCTGCCTTCGATAAACATACCGAAATATTTATTAGTGTAATCGCAATCAACTATATCCGTTTCGGCACTTTTAACTTCAACCCCAAATATACCCAGTCCCTCTTTTACTTTTATCCGATGTTTAATAGTTACTTTGGTATCATCTCTCATCGGTTTAATAAAGTAATTCTTGGGTGAAGGAATATAAAAGAAGTCGCTCTTGTAATCTTCAAAAACCTTTTGTACCGCCAGCGACATATACTTCGTTCCGCCGGTCAGATTTACAAAATAACGGTTTTGTTTATCCAAACGCTTCTCGATTTCACTAACCATTTGGTTCCACTTTTCTTCAACATCCTTTTCAGAAAAGGTCAAAACCTCTATATTTTTGTAATTAAGAGGCTTTATTAAATCGTGTAACCTTTTTGCCTTATCCTCAAAACCTTTAGAAGCGATCAATAAAACTTCGTCAGCTAATTCTTTTGTTTCCTGCAAGAACAAATAGTTCGGAGCAAGCTGCGCAGAAATTATGCAAACACTTATCTTTTTCATTGCTTATTCTTCTTATACTACTGCTCTTGCTCGAATTCGATTAATCCCCAGCCGAAGGACTTCATTCCCTTCTGACCTTGTGGCTTTTTTATATTCGAAGACAGCCAAATGGTAGTCGCGGACTCAGCAAACACTTTTTCATTCACTCGAGGCGGCGAGATTTTAATCTTCTTATTGTCATCTATAGTAATAAACTCCGCACTTGAATGATGTCCCAGACGAACCAAAAATGAAGATTTGTAAAGCTTTCCTGCAAATTCCTTGTCAACGCTAAGCCTCATCGCTCCAAGCTTGCCCAACAAGTCATTTTCACTAAGCATCTTTTTTACATAATAGTTTTTAGAAGTTTGCATTAGTGTTTCTATTCCTGCAATTTGAACGGCTTGTCTAGAGGGCAACTCACCTTGGTCATCTATCGAAATTGTCCCTTTAAAAACTACGCCTTTCTTTATTACCTCAAGAGCAACAGTCAGTTCGCTTCTGGCTTCTTTATCTGCTTTTTTCGGAATCATTACCGCATAAACAATTTCGGTTAAAGCCTCTTCATTATTATCTTCAACAACGGGATACAAGTCAGAAACCTTAACAAATCTGAAAGGATCATTTCCAAAACTGCCTTCAAGTATTGAATTTTCTAATTTCTTAATATTCGATTCATTCTTGATCTTGGCTTGCAATTTGTTTTGTTCGCTCATCCAGAATGTTTTAATGCAGCCTTTCAATGAAGAACCGGGAATATATGGCATACCCTTTATTGGATTAAATATGTTTCGTTTTAATTCGAATTGATTGATAACAGATTTGTCGAGAGCCCCTGAATTACAGAGCTTTTGATAGCCCTCTCTTAAATCTTTTGAAATTTTAATAACTCGATGCTTAACCTTTGTTTTGTCAAACTTATCTTTGAAGAATCTGAAAACAGACACCGGTTTGTTCGAGTCAAGAGACAGCTTAGATAGTTCTTTTAACTGATCATCATTCAACGATTTAATAAAATCATCCCGATCAAAAACGCACATTCCATCTTCATTTATCACAAACTGAGTCGGGTCATACACTTCTCCAGAACCGATGTGAATCTGACTTAAAGTATGCAGTTTAATTTTGTAATGTTTTATCACGAGATTGACTCAACTTTCATAGGTATAACGAGTGAATAGCCCTGTTCAACGGTTTCATCGAACTTGCTCAAACCGGTTATGCCCCGTCCTGCATAGACTTCGCTTGCTCTATCTGCTGACTTACGAATCAACACGGCACCGGCAGAAGCCTTCAGAACCGGCTGTTTGAAGGGACAATCAGAATTGGCACGTGCATCTCCATGTCTGCCAAACCTGACAAATGGCTCAAAATAGATTTTTGGATACTTGTCTTTTTCAGGAACAATAGCTGACAGTGCATAAAGAGCGTTGCCACTTACATCACCCAAATCTGCAAGATTAAACTCGACCATTCCTCGAACTATTTCAAATCTGCCTTTTCCGGTTGAGGCATCGGCTCCGTAGCCAAAGAGACCTATTCTCTTCAAAGCTGTTTCTATTCCGGATTTTACCACATCATCCCTCAGACCGATAAATACAGACATTACCAGCTCAGGAGCATATGAAATACGACCGGTTGAAAATGGAGCAAACTGACCGCTTGTCCCCGTGGTTCCTGTAGTTCTGTCGATGCTGTTGTGACTCTGACGAAAATCCCATCTTGGCTGCCAATCAGGTTCTAACGAAAATCTCTGCCGAATGGAACAAATGTCAGCCAAATCTGCAACCGATGTTCCTGAAAGTCTGTTTTGCTTTGAAACTACGACCCAGGAAGCTTTTTTGCTCTTTTTATGCTTATCGTATTCATCATTTTCATTTTTAGTATCAACGTCGGATGTTTTTTTTCGAGAATCTGGGCAGAACGCTTTTGGCATAACGTATTCAACTGTTTTGTCCTGCTTTTCAAATCGCATAACCGGATCTGATACTATGCAAAACGGGTTATTGACATAATCTGATAACAACTCTGATATTTCACCGGTAAGCTCGCTGTCGTGAGCAATTTGCCAGCAAATTTGCCCAAACAAGCAGTCTCCCTGCAAAGGAGTTGCAAAGTCAGAAGTAGGCTTAATGCAAACTTCGTATACTTTCATAACGCCTCCTTATTCTTCTGTTAGTCCTTCGATTCTGATTCGTCCGTAACCTCTGCTGCCGTAGCCGCCTATTGCATCTTTCTGCAACAGTTCAATGCCTTCTTTTAACATATTCAAAAGCTCTTTATCTGAGTCTTCGAATATTTTAAATGTGACTCTGAAATCAAATTTAGCACCGGCCGGCACCATTTCAGTCTGCCTTAATGAACCCCTCTTAGCTGTTCCGGAGATTCTGTCTATAGCTGTTTCTTGCTTTTCTACAGCAAGCGGCCACATATTTTCTACAGCCATCTCTTTCCATTCTTTATTTAGGTTGCAGTCTGCAAATGAAGCTCTTGTCGGACCAAGTTCTCTGGCCTTTTTGCCTTCATCACTTGTTGCAGATTTATCTGAGCCGCTAAATCCAAATATTTTGAGTATTGAAGCAGTTTGTTTGCTGTTAGTATCCAAATATGATTTGAAATCTGCAATACCGCCGCCATTTGGGTTTTTATTGTAAGAATCTGCTGCAACGCCTGTTTTAAGTTCAAGCAAAGAGCGAATTTTTCCCTTTATAGAAGATCCGGGAATATATGGTTCCTGAGTATGTGGATGCTTTATAATCGGATTATCAGTGCCGCCTATATGCATTTCAAGATTGCCGGAGCCAATGTGCAAATTACTTTCCAATACCAGAGTGCCCTTTAATTCTACTATTTTCTGCAGTTTAATTTCCATAATTATCTTTTCCCTCCGAAGTTTCTGTTGTTCTGTTCCTGTTTTTCACGATCTTTTTTTTCAACAAAATGAAACTTATAGTGCCCCATAAAGGCTTCAAAAAAGCTCGTGAAGACCTTTATATCCTCAGGTTCATTAATCTGAGCTATCGCTTCAGTAATAATTTGTGTAAAATCCTTAGTAACAAGTTTTCTGGCTTCTGCATACTTAACTTTTGGCACAATCATGTGCAAAAACGGAAGTTGCCGTTTAAACAACAAGTTTCGGTCTTCCTGTGAAGAAGTTTTCGCAAAAGCCAACTTATATTTAGCCTCAAAGCTTATTATTTCATCAAAAAACCGTCTTAGTTGCGTTGGGTTATTCAGTGTATCGTTCGACTGACCAACAACCAATTTTGCCGAATTTTCAGCAGTTTGTGAAAATAATTCCTTTTTCAGAACTTTTTTACCTCGATCTTCCCAAAACACTATTGCCATACCATTTCCTCCAATGATTAATTTTTACGTCTTCTGTAGATTTCTTTCCACAGAGGAATTCTAATAGATGTGCCGTATTCTTCAAGCCATTTAACCATGTTTCCAAGCTCTGCACGCCTGAGTTCTTCATCGCCTTGAGTCGAGTCCTTTTTGCCTGACTCGCTTCTGATGAGACTATACTTTAATCTGGCTTTCCATGACAACGCATTAGCAAGCTCAGAAAAACGAACTCTTTTTCCTTCTTGTCTTTTCTTTTCAAGCATTTTTACTGTAACAAGATCTTCAACTGCAGAATTGAATTTATACAGAATGCCTGTGCTGACATCACCCTTTTCAACCCATAAACGAATTTTTTTTGCCAGTTCATCAAGAAATTTGAAGTCTTTCCAGCCGACTGTTTCGCCAAACAAACAGATTGCGTCTTTGTCCGGTTTTATTTCTGCAGTATTTTTGTCTTTTCCTTCTTTGATATAGCTCTTAGCTCTTTCCAGTGCATTTTCTGCGGCTTCAGCCATGGCCCTGACCGGCTCGCCCGGTTTATGAATGCTGATGCCCATTGAAAGAGTTATATCATCGTTTCCGCACACAAATCTTCGAAATTCTTCTCTTATTACGGGTGCTAACTCAATTATTTCATCATATGGACCTATCAAAAACAAATCATCACCGCCGGCAAAGACCGTGTAAGTGTTTTTGAATTCTGCTTCTAGCTTCTGCGGCAAATACAAAGCAAAGAAATTATTGAACTGTCGGCTCAAAACAGAAGTTCTGGTCAATGTTTGAATTTTTGAGTTTAACCCCAGCTTAAATATTTTGCCCAAATTATCAACATCAGCTTTTAATATGCCAAGAGCTGCAACACCAATTTTTTCACCCGTTTTTATGTCTTCTTTGACAGAAGCTTGAGCTAAATCTTCAAAAGACTTGATTTCATAGCTTTCTTCAAAAAAAGGCACATATGCTTTCAAAGGTTTAAATGCAACTTTTCGTTTATCTTGTTCGTCTTTTGCATCTGTTAATCGAACCAAATACCCAATATTGCCGTTAACTGCCTGATTAATGCCTTCGCCTAACCCACCCAACCAAACATTGTAACTGCCAAATATGGGTTCTGCCAGCTTAGGCAAGTTGGTGCTTTCATTGTTCCAAATACATAAAGCAGAGGCGGTAACCAGCTTTTTGCCTAAATGTATCTGGTCTTCGCAAACACCGCATACCGGTTTGTCGCTGTCTTCAAAGAAGTTCTTTGCCGGCTTTTGTCCGCAGAAAGAGCAAACACCAAGCTCCGGTTTAAATGCATCGAAAAACTGCTTCTGAACCCCACCGTAAGCTGCCAGATCAAACTTTTCATATTTTTGTTCTTCCATCTTACGACTGAAATCTGACCATACTTCGCGATATTTGAATCCGATATCGGCCTGAGAAACTTCAGAATACGCTACGCCAAGTGAGGTTTGTCCGTAAAATTTTTCTATCAGCCAATTATTTGCCCGGTCTTTTATCTTCATTACAGCTTCTTTTATATAATCAAGATTTGGAGCAATAATCGCTATTTGTCCTGCTGCGTTGAATACTACCGATGTAATCGGCAGATCTGTTGCTTTCAAAAGCATATCTGCAATTATTTCTGAGAAAAGCGAAACATAGAATGAGCGCCCTCGTAAAATCTTGGCCCCTGCCTTATTTGTAGAGCCTCCGCTTGCAAATATGAATTTTTGGATTCCGAAAAAGCTTGTTCCTACAAAGAGCAGCTTCTTTTGATCTCTTGCATTTACATCTTGAAAAGACGTTTTTCCGGTTTTTTCATGGTAAAGATATAAGGCTGTTGCTATTGCGGCTGTTATCTTTGAATGGTCATACAAAGAGATGTCCTGCATGGCGTTGCCGACAGTTGCCGCCGGAATCTGCCCTGCGTAACGCATATACAGATTTTCAAACTGAGCAAACCACAGTTCAACATTGCTCTTAAACTGTTTCAAGCCCTTTAGTTCTTCATAAAACCTGTAGAACAAAGTTTTATATTCTTCTTTTCCTTTTTCGTTGTCAGAAGGTATAGTTTCATTCATTGGTTTCGGGAAAAACTTATCGCCACTCAGCTCAGCCAATGGTATTCTGTGCTTAAACGCAGTTTTTTCCATATTTTTTTCATTCTGTTTTATCTTGATAGCTTCCATTATGGGCCACTGACGAGCACATTTGAAGTTTGCTATTTCTTGTTTCAGATTATAGCTTCGTTCAAATTCCTGTGCACCTTCACGGTCCAAAGAAGAAGCAAGTCTATCAGCCACAGATATAACCCACCTTTCGAGAGGCTGACTGCCGCCTTCATCCTCTTTGAGAATGTGGTGTCCGGCAGCAAGTTCACCTATCCAAGCACTTCCACCCCAATCACTTTTATTGAAACAATCGGGAAGCAAAGCTTCCATGTGATCAATAAAAGCTGCTGTATAAACTGCATGTTCATGGGTAAATTCGTTTTTTTCTTTATCATACGGCTGAATATCCTGCCTATGATTGTTCAGAAATTCCATAGACGGGTAAAAAGCAGGGTCATTGCTGTTGAACTCGCCATGTGAACGTTGAGCAAACTTGCCAATATCATGTAGAAATGCAGCTAAAGCCACTTTCAACGTTTTCTTTCGCAATTCGTTATCTGACATTGTTCATCCTTTCGTTTTGTCTTATTATACATAAGCGGAAAAAACTTTTTCTGTTCAAAATATTTTTGAGAATTAATCGATTTTTACCATTTCGCCGACTACATAGGGGTCGGATTGCTGTTCTGCCGACCGGCGGCGGTCGACGAAGGCTACTCGGGCTAACTTTTCTTTGCCCGGATTGCCAAGTTTTTGTTGAATGGCTTCGTAGGCAGCTTGGATAGCCCATTGCATGGCTGTGGTGCCGCCCGTAAGGTTGACTTCAATTTTGCCGGCATTATCGATGTGGCTGCAAAGCTTTTTTGCCAGCGCATTTGCTTCGTCAAACCCGCAGAAAACATCTTTGATTATTTCTACGTGTATTTTGCTCATGTCGCCGAATCCGGCTTTTTCTGCCACCTCTGCCACTCTGCTTTGAAATTTATCGCTTGTCAGAACTACAACTCTGTCAGGCTTAATTAGACTCAGAGCAGAATACAGCAACCCCACCGACGCCCCCATAGGTGTTATCAAAACTTTATTTGGCTCCCTGCTCAAACGCCAATATTCATCGTTAGAAATGTTTGTAAGGCAATGCTCATATGCCTCTTCTGCTTTTTCTTTCCCCGTCTTAATCTTTACATTCTCATTCCGCATGCCCGCGTGAGCATACTCGTTCCTTCGCTGAGCCAATTCATACCAATCCTTGAACACACCTTGCTTTTTACTTTTCTCCTGAGTACGCAAAAGGTTTTCGATATTATCCCGCTCTTTGAGCCAATCTACGAGATTGCCCTCAGATAAAATACAGCGATTTACTATCCATTCACGTAGCAAAAGCAAAGCAGTTGAAATATTGCCCATATCCAAGTGCCACTTAATAAACCTTAATTCTCTTTCAAGCTCTTGTAAATTTAACTCGACGCTTTGTTTATCTTTTGAGCCGAAAATTGAAAATTCATCCAATTTTTTTGTAATTTTATCTAATAAACGCTCTAACGCCTTAACTTCGTTTCGCGCCTCGGGAAGCTTATTTTCAAGAAACTCTCTCTTTTTATAAGCCAATAAGCCCGCCTCAATAGGCAAACCCGAGGAAACACAACTGCTTAATTCCTCAAAATCTGTTATTTTGAACTTTTCCTCTGTATGTTCCTTTAAAACATCTTCGATAAAATTTCTCAGCGGCGTTAGATTCCCTGTTTTTTCAAACTGCTCAACCGCAAAACTGCCCCTTACAATTTTTAACAAACTTGACAGATCAAACACCTGAGTGTCCTGCACCTCAGGGAGCTTAGCGTCAAACGCCCCATAATAAGCCCCTTTAACACTCAGCCTGTTTGCGCTTTCAAGATAAAGCAACGAAACGAACGAAATCAGCGGCAAATGCCTGAACCCATTTGTTATATCCAGATAAATATTATTGCCTTCAGAAGCCAAATTCTCAAAAGTCTCGGTTATTACGTCGAAACCACGCCAAACTTCTTCAATGGTCCCGGCAGAAGGAATCTCAAAGATCTGAACTCCGACGCCGGCCTCTTCCGCCTCTTTACGAATACGCCCTTCAAAAGCATCTTTCGACTCTTTCGTCAAAAACAAAAACACTTCGTCTATCTTAACTTCCAATAACTTGCATAAACCCAAAAAAAAGTAACTCGTTTCAGATTTTTTGCCGTTAAAACAATATGTTGAGACCGGTAAAGGATCTATTTCGCCGGTTTCCTTGTTCGGTCTTCCCTTTCCATAACTGCCCATTAAAATGTTCTTCGCCATCATTTGCTTCTCACTTTTGCAATTTCGATTCGCCCCTGCCCAAAAGTCACGCTTCTGCCGCATCTGAGAGTTTCTCCGGCATTAAGAAGTTCTATAAAAGGCTTTATCGGGCCTACATATTTTGCGCGCCCTCTTATCCCGCTTATCGGTATGCGCTGCTTTTGGCGTGTCGAAAATCGTTCCCAGTAAACCGGCTCAGCTTCAACCTGCACGGTTTCAACCTGCCCCGCAAGGCGTGCGATTTCGGCAAAATCCCAGTCTAATTTGTTGCCCTCGGAAGCTTCAAAAATGCTGTATCTGCGCATCAAAGAGCCGATAATTCTGCCAAAGTCAGGTTTGGTGCTGATTTTACCCGTTGAAATGTCTTTGAACGCCACCGGGCTGGCAAAGCTCAAAGTCAGCTCGCAAGGTGAAGCTAGCGATAAATCAGGAGCAGTAATCTTTAATTCAGATGTTTCGGGAATATGTAAAGTATCTTTGTCAGTCGACCAGATTTGCTCATTTGTAGATGCCTGAGTGATTTCTATTAATTCACAAGAGACTTTGGCACCCGTCAAACCGAATTTGCCCGCCGCTTGCGCCGCTACAATCAGATGAGAAGCCGAAGAAACCGACGCACCAAACAGGCTCACAACAAATGCGAACGTCTTACCGGCATCGACAACCCTTTTCCCTTCAAATTCTGCATCAATCAACATCAGATGAGGCAAATCCGAACCGGAATAACTAAAACCGGCAGGCATGTGATTCTTAGAGGTTTCGTAGCATAATGCGTATGCACAACGCGCATCAGCAGGGCAACCCTTACAGTTAGAATCCGAATTACGGTCTTTGCGCTGAATACAGCTCAAACGTTTCAACTGATAACCTAACGCGCCTCTGAACGTATTTACGGGGTTATCGGGAAAACAAACATTGTCACATGCTCTAAAATTAAATCTAAGCTTTAAGAAACGCACATTTACCCTCCAAGAAAAGGACAATTTTCCACACCATAGAAAATGATATTTAATACTAGATCATTAAACATCAAATATCAATGTTCTGTTATATTATTTTATGATAGTGAATTATATACTTTAAGCGGGAACTTTTTGTTTCATCCAATTTTTTTTGAAAAGTTTCAATTAATTCGTTGTCTTGCAGATAAATTTTGTTATAATCATTCTTATGAATATAGACCTGCTTCTACTACAAGAACTTCAGTCACTCGCCTCTGTCGGCAATAATGACTCAGACAACAATACCTTAGAGACCAATATTCCGTTTGGGCATATTGCTTTTATTAACGAAAAATTCTGGAAGAACCAACGGTTTCACAAAAAAAGTGCCGAACAAAAAACTTCGCACCCGGGCTTGAGCATATCATCGACAGAAAAAAAAGTTGCGTTTGGCACAAGTCGAACTGACGGCAGAAGCAATGACAAAAATATTTTTTGGGTTTCACCCAAAGAATGCGATATTTTAAAGAAAACCGCAGTTTTTTTACTTTCGCATTGGGCACCGGCAGATATTTTTCAAATAGACACCCGCAAAGCCGATTCTGTTAAAAGCCATAAAATATTATCCAAAGCAAAACTAAGTGAGCTAAAAAATGCAGGGTATTACTGAAATACAATTATCCCAAAGAATCTCTATCGGTAAACTGATTGCACAGTATCTGAAAAACCGAAGCCATAAAAAGCCTGTAAACATAACCCTCGAAGGCCTCTTGTTCAATAGAATACTCGACGCAACAGAAGAGCTTGTAGATAAAACTGTAAAAAAAATCGGTATTTCCAAAACTGTTACAGATACTCAAAAAGAAGAAACGGCCTCGAGTCTGCTCGAAGAAATCATAGTCGAACCTGAGAAGCTTGATAACAAATCCTCTCAAACAGCATCAGCCCAAATTCGCAATTTTATCTACACAGCAAACGAAAATTCGGAATCACAAATAGAATCATATCTGAAAAGAAGAGCAATAACTCTGCTAAGAAAATTTTCCGAAGGCGAAAGCGCTGAATATATTAAAGTCCTTAACAACACTCGAAAAGCCCTAGACAGGCTCACCGACAAGAAAATAACAGCAAATCCAAAAAGCAAATACTATTCAATAAAGCCCGGCAGCACAACATGTTTTGACGAAAAAAAACATAAACTTAAAATCGTAAATCTTCTGAATGTAGGCGAAAAGCCAAAAATTTCGACAATTATAATTAAGATTCTGACAAATAACGAAGACTTCCTTTTTACGGCAAACGACTTAGCGAAGCTTATTGCCCCGATTAAAACCGGCAAAACACCGAACAATGATATAATCATTCAAAACATAGTTGATATTGATGACCCTGAGCAAAAATCTTCCCGGGAAATCGGCGTAGAAAACAACACCGAAGAAATCGCCGCGGGCAAAGATTATTTTAAGTATTTTATTCAAAGCGAAATGTCTGACACCTTGACGGGCAAATCTTCAAAAGCAAAAGAAAAAAAGTTAGCACTGCTTGCAATGATGTGTCACACCCAACCAGACTTTTTTTACGAAGCGAATGTTTTCACCGAAAACCAAAGAAATATGCCTTTGATAGATTGTGCAGAAAATTTTTTGAACGACAAACGATTTTTCAACTCTATAGAATTGAGAACCGTTTCAAGGAGCACCGCGCATAATCGCCTCAAAGAAGCAACAAATTCTTTAAAAACAGCTCTGATTGAACTGTCGGCAGAAGAAAAAAAATCTTTTATAAAAGAATTGAGCGGGTACCTGACAAATGAGTTTTTAATAATGACAGGTGAAAAAAAATGAATAACACATGCCCCACAAAAGAAATCTTAGACTATTTGCTTAACCCTGACAAACACGCAAAAACGCCCGAAAAACTTCTACAACACGCTTTAGTCTGCGCTTCATGCAAAAGGATTTTAAATAATCCGAAAATACAAAAAGCATTCATTAACGCGCTGACCTGCGAAGAAACCCCCGGCGATAAAATCAGAAAAGCCAAAAAAAGATCTGAAATAACCGAAATCAAACCCGGGCAGCTCTGGCAAATCAAGGTTCCGGGCGCAAACGAGAAAATAATCGCCATAACGACTTCGGAGTTAATAACTGAAAGCAATATAAAAGCAGTGCGCATTACGCCTATATGCACCACGCACTCAATGAAAGACACAGAAGAAACCGACATGTTTCTTAAACCCGCCGAAATGCCGCTCGGGTTGCCATGTCTGGTTCAGTGGTGGAACGACCGCCCCATACTGCTTAAGCAGCTTACTATCTGCTACGGTGAGATTAGCGCGAAAGCAACCAAAGAACTTTTAAAAAAAATTAAAGATTTCGTGTACACAAATAAATTGTCTTCTTCAGGCCTTCTGTTCAGGCAAATCGAAATTAACAAAGGCAAAATAATTTCGGCTCCGCTTTTCGAAAAAATCGCTCAGGCAGAAAACACACAGAGCAACGTCTTTTATATCAACTTTTCCCAATTTGATGCACCCGATTGCGGCGCAAACGAAGAATTGGCAATGGCTGCCGCTTCAGGCGAACTTTATTTAAAAGGCTTAGAAGATCACATAAATAACAACAAACTGCCCTTCGCCTGCATGAGAACGGCGGTAAAAAAAGCGTTTTTACAACTGCGCTCAATACATGGGACAAAATTTAAGTTAGAAATAACCTTTAAAGACACAACCGTCAAAACTATCGTTTCAGATTCACGAGGTATTGCAAATATTGATCTGCCAACCGAAGAAGCCGCGAAAATTGAATCTGTTGAAATAGTGTCAGCTAAATAAAAATGTTTGATAAGTGGCTGTTCAAAGATGTTCGCGATAAAAAGAAAATTGAAAATATTAATTGCGAGTCCGACTTTTGTCGCTATGCTCCTACTAGGGCTTTTTGGTTAGACAGTCTGCATGGTTTTTTGAAGGTCGATAAATTGAAAGAGGCCTTCATAACTGAGGCTGCAAGACTCGAAGACGCTTTGCGCCTCAACTATTACGAACAAGATCCGGATTTTGCAAAGCTTCGTTTGCCCGAGCCTAAAAACCGCAATATACTTCCGTTCAGAGGCGTTTATGTTCCTCTGGTCACCGAAATAAATGATAAACATAAATATCTGCCTGACGTAAGCTTTTCAGGCTTTGAAGAGCTTTCCGGCAGCAAAATAGGCAAAATCGACTTTGAAAAATACGAAAACATTGGCAAAATTTTAAAAACCCTCTTAAAATACGAAACAAACATTTACTACATACTGCAAATAGACCCTTTAATTAAAATTGAAGGCAAATCTTTCGAACTCGGCTACTTCGTAAACAGATGGCTGCAAATGAACAAAGACGCCTTTAACCTAATCCCTAACATATGTTGTACCGGCGAGATTACACAAGACGGCAATCTGAGCAAAATCGAACGAGCCGAAATTAAAATAAAAGCCGCACTGACCAAAAACTTTGATTACATCTTTTTGCCCGAAGACAACAGAAACGAATACGACACAGACCCGAGAATTATTTATTTTCAAAACATTTATCAGGTAATTAATTTTTTATCAGAAAATACTGACGACCAAAAAAGCAAAAACAAAATTAAAGCCTGGCTGAACGGCGATAACTCAGAGCCCTCGAACGAATTTGAAAGATATTTCAAAACTCAAACCGACCCCACCGAAAATAGCCTCAAAACCTACAAAGACTTGTTCGAACACAAAAGCGCTGAGAAACAATACGAAAAGCTGCAAACAATAGCGCGAAACTACGCCGTTTACGCTTTGAAGCAATTCGATTCGAATGCACTCGAACGCGCAAAAGTCGTAAATCTGATCTTCCCGCGCAGCATCAGCTTTTTTTATTTAACAAGTCTTTTAAAAGAAAACAACTTTGATTATAAAGAAAAAAGCATTTACAATAGTGCCGCCGACTTTTTCTTGAGCTCTGATCCCGATGTAACCCTTGCTTCGGGACTTTTATCAGACACAGACTTTATAGAACAAGAGGAAACTTTTGAAAAGATAAGGCGCAGATACCCCAAATTGCTATGTTTGCTATTTAAAAATTCTGCCCAATTATTGTATTTATTATCTTGCCTGAAAAGCAAAAACCACACTGAAGACCGCCTGTTAAACTCAGTCTTAAGCGAAATTGAGAATTATGACATTCAAACGAATGAAATAGAATCTGAAGTCACCCTGATGAACAAGATCTTAAAAGTGTTTTCCGATTCGGTGAACCTAAAAGATACAAATTTTATAACTAACTCGAAAAAAATAGCCCTCTTATACAAGGCGCGAAAAAACTTTTTAACCCAAAACTGCACCGAAGCCGCACAAGTTTGCTTTACTTATTTTGAAAAAATACTCGAAAAAGTAGAAGAAAATAAAGCTTACAGACAAATCGCAAAAGACTTTTTTAATGACAAAGATATAACCGATTCGCAAAAAACAGTTCTTAACAAACCCGCCTACACACATTTGTCAAAAGTCCGCGACAGCAATAAACAGGGTTTAAAAAGCTACAAAGATGAAATTAAAAAAATTGAGGATGCAGCAAAATCATTATTATACCAATTTCTCAAAAATACCTTTAAAATTAAAGAAAAACACGGTTTTTATCCGCAACCGGCCTTTAACATTTTTTCATACTTTCAGAGCAACAAAAGCAACTATCCTCTTCAAAGCTTTTTTAATACTGTATTAGGCGGTTTCGGCAAACATTTTCAAAACTCAGAAGCAAAAACCTTTAAAACCGAATGTCTGGCCTTTTGGGCCGGGCAAAACTTTGAGTATCTTGACGCAGAGAGAACCTTAAACCTGACAAAACCTTTTGCTTTTCCCTATTATATCGGAACCTTAAAAAGACATTTTTCGACAAACGCCAATAAAATCGATCCCTTGATCAAAAAACTTACAAACTTCTTAACCACTCTCGACACCAATAAGACAGGCTATATACGCCATTTTCTCTGGTTATATTTCTTAGACGACGATTGCAAAAAATTTCTGAACAATGAAATTTACAGCCTGCTTAAAGAAAAACTCGAACACATTCAAAGCCGTAAAAACTCTGATCAGCGCGAAAGATCCATTTTGGAGCTTAGCTTTTTGTGCGATCTTTTTGGCTGCGAAACCGGCGATAACCGTTGGCAAAGCGAGCTGAAAAGTTACATTAAAAACCCGCACCAAACAAGGCGAACCACTCAACTGCTTGCTCCTGTTTCCCTCTTGATAAAAGGCAAACATACCTGCGATGAAATATTTACAGACAGCAGTAATTCTTTGAATAACTCGCAGTTTGTCACAGAATTTATAAGAGTATTCTGTTTAAACGCCAATAACCCCGAAACCCTGTTTGTGCCAATTTGCCGACAAAACTCGAGCGATAAGCAAGTATTCGACACCTTAGCTTTGCTTTCTTTGCGAAACCGCCCCGACCTGCTCAAAAAGTTTGTTCTGAGCCGCATAAACGATTTGCCAAACCTGTTTTTGGCCTTCGAACTGACCGCCGGCAGCCCTTAAATACCGTTCTCCATGCACTCAACGGCTGTTTTTCTTACGTTAAAAATTTTGTTGAAGTCTGAAACCCTTATTCTTATCGCTTTTAAAAATTCCTCGTTTTCTTTCACATCAAAAGGTATCGGGCGTGTTATAAAAACCAAATACATCCCAAAAGCAACAAACAGCTTGTAATTTACGTAAGTCTCGATGAAAAACGCGTTGCTGACCCCCGCAATTTTGCCCACAACGTTGCCGAACATCGCGCCCACCATTTCTTGAGTCATATCTTCGGCAAAACCCGAAAACTCGTTAATAAAACCGCTCAGCATAAAGTTGCGCAGCGCTAAAATGAAAAACCAGGTCGAAAAACTTCTGTCATACTTTTCGACAATAACCCTCGATATTCTGTAATAGCCCCTTACAGCGAAGGTCGAGTCCAGCCAGTTTCGCCTCGACAAGCTCATCATCACAGCCGAAGTAAAAGCCTCGTCCTTAACAGCCTTAACAAGGATGCCGTCGCTTTTATCAAATGAATCGATCAAATCAAGCGCCGCCGCGTTTCTTTTGAACTTACGCCTAACCGGCTCTTTCGCATCATACGCGCACTTGCCCGTTTTAACAAATTCGCCGTAAACCTTGTCGCCTAAATGACTCCTGCTGTTCCACCCAAGCATTTTCGCAAAGAACCACAAAATCGGCAATACCAAAAATAGCGACCCCACCGCGTTAAATATCTCTGAAACCTCTTTCGCCTGCGCCGCCAAATAAATTACGCGCGCCTCGAAAGTTAAAAGAGCCAAAAATAGTCCCGCTACAATATAAGTTGCAGGGAATTCGCCTTTAAAACTCTTTACGTATTTCTCGGCCCTGCTGACTTCGGCCATGTCTGTGACAGGGTCTTCTTCAATTATGGTCGCACGCTTTAAATCAAGTGTTTCGGTAGCCGGCTCAACCTTTTCGAAACGGCTTGTTCGACCTTTTTCACTGCTTGCGCCTTCGTTCATTATTTAAACTCCTCTTCGATGAGCTTCAAAAAAGGTTTATCCAAGTTAATATCCGGAAAAACATAATCATGGCGCCTGACTTCAATATTAGGACTTAAGCTGAGCATTTTGTTTTTGCTTTTAAGCTCCTCGAATTCTTTCTCGTTTGCGGGCCAATCATCGGGAACACTGATGCTGTTCTTTATTTTTTCGAGCTTTCCGTTAACCATAATGGCAAGTTCTTCTTCGCCGCCGGTCTCCACATCTTTCGTACAACGCATTGCCGATACGCAGTCCACTTCTGCCGAAAAAGACCTGTTCACACTGCCCGCTTTAAGTTTTATTTTTTTAAGCGCCGTTTCAACAAGCTTTTTAAGCAAAACAACCATTTTGCCCCGATCGTTCTTTTTTACCATATCCGCTTTGGTTGCCAAAAACAATATTTTCTTAATAGGCTTTTGAGGCTCGTAAAAGATCGATAAAAGCGCGTTTAAAATACCATAACCGGCCGTGTAGTCGAATTGTTCCAAAATTTTCTCAACAGTGTATGAAACATCATTATAATGAGAAATGCTGGTCGTAAGAGCAGTTAAAACATCAAACAAAATTATCTGATACGAACAGCCCCGCAAAAGCTCAAAGTTCGGCACAACCGTATTAAGCTTGTAACGCTCAAATCTACGCTCTAACTCACAAACCGCCTCATCTCGCTTGTTGTCCGAAGTCACCGGCACCGGAAAAAACAACTCATCTTCGTTAATCTCTTTGAAATCGCTCACTCCAAAGTATTTCGACGGCTGAATATAGTTGTAGCCGGCCTTCTCGAGCCTATGAACCTCATCAAAATAAAGCTTTCCAAGCTCATTTATATTTTTGTCGGCGTTTTTCATATAAATCGCTTCCCAGTCGGTGTTTTGCTTCCCGCGCAAAACCCGCATTATCGTGCTCGACCATTCGGCATAAGTCTGATCAAGCATCGGAAAGTCCGCAAACAACTCGCCGGGATAATCAAAAAGCTTTATCTTAAACTCTTTCAACCCCCCGGAATCGTCTTTTTTATAAACAACTTTCAGAACATACTCGCTCACATCTTTCGTTCTTTTCGGCCAAAGCGAATCAGCCCCCAAAAACCGTTCAAGATATTCTTCATACGGAAATTGCACTACCGACGCTTTTTCTGAAAATAAAGATCCCCATAGGCCCGGCCCGCTATCTGCGCTTGGCTCGGAATCCAATGAAATATTTCGTATAACGCCGTTTAAATCTTTTCTGAGCAAATGGTTTATCAGTGAAGTTAAATAAACCGTTTTTCCCGATTCTGAAAGCCCTATTACAGCAACTTCGATCATTTTCGCCTCCGTTTATTGGCAAGCTTCAGGTTCGTAGTCAGGCAATTCAGCCGGCGAATTAACTAAATAATCTCCTATAACTTCTGTTATTTCGCACGCGCCGCGCTCCGTGAATACCATTAAAACCCCGTCCCTGCTAATTTCTTCCGAAACCGTGTCAGTATCCGGGTGATATCTGAAATCACCGATTACCGAATCTTCTAACACGAAACTCAATGTTTTTTGCTTGCCGTTCAAAAGTCTCCAAATAATTATGGTCTTACCCGGCCTCATGTTTTTCAAATGCACCGGGCACCGCCCTGCAGAATGACTGTTAAGCAAAACCTCGGTTTCTGAGTCATCGCTTTTTAAAAGCAATTCTGAGCCAACGTAATATTCGCCCGGAGCGGCTTTGTACTCTTCGGTTTCTTTAAGCTTTGCCATAAATAAGTCTGTCTGAAAAGGGCAATAGCACTTCCAATATGTCTTTGCCAGCTCTGACAAGATCTTTGCGTCTTGCGGCGCACGATTGTAAGCTCTGCTAAGATAAGCGAATGCTCTCAAATACTTGCCTTGAGCCGCGCAAATACTGCCTAACAAAAGATTTACGGCCGCCACGTTTTTATTGTCGTTAAAAAGAGCTTCTGCCTTAGTTAAAGCCCCGCTATAATTTTTCACCCCCAAAAGCGCGTTGATACTCGAAATTTCAAGCTCGATAGCGGGAGTCAATGGCTCGGAAACAACCAAATTTTTCTGTGCAGGGTGCCCCAAAAAAGGCGGAGCAACTCGCGATAGCGAAGCACCCGATACCGGCGCGGAAGTCTGAGATGCCGGTGGAGGCTGTGAAGGCTGTGAAGGCGGTGAAGGCGGTGAAGGCGGTGAAGCAGCTGAAACCACCGTAACCTGCGGCGGTGCAGCCGCCCCTTCCCCCGCGATTGTAGGGCCCGAACCGGCCTTTGGTTCAGCCGAAAATATCTGCTTGAAAATCAGCGCCCACTTATTTTCGTTAGACTTTACAAGGCGCTCAAACACATAATTATAAAAATACTTAAAAAACTCGTCTTTTGTTGTGACTGTCTTAACAGACCTCACCAGAACAGGCTCCGCAATGCACTTGTCTTCGGGGTCTAATAGCAAGATCTCGATGGCCGCTGCCAGCAAATAAGAAGCATCGCTGTCGAATTCCCAATTCTCTTCCAAAACTTTTTTCAAAAACTCAACCGGCGTTTTCTTGAAAGATTCTAACTGTTCAGCCGAAAAACTCTCAATGCGCGGCATCAACGCTTTTCCATAAATTATCTTTTCTTTGTCTGCGCAAGCTTCTGATATCTGCAACAAGCGCTTGCCCGCCACAAGCAGCTGTGGTTCTTTCCCATCAACCATATCTTCTGCGATATACTTGATATTATCGATTTTTGCCAGCCCCGGAATAAGAATCGCCAACCGGCTTAAAAAATAAGAAAGCTCTAAGAAAAAACTTTTACGGGCGATTATATCGGTCTCAGAGAGACAGCAAAACGAAATCAGCGTCTGAAGCTCGGCGCCCCTTTTATGCCACAGAGCGAACCTAATAGCCCTTATGAGCTCGTCTTGTTCATTAACCGTGTCAGGCACCTTTACAATGCGGCATTTTGTTATGTATTTTGACAGATCCTCTCGATACATTGCACTAAGACCTCCGAATATTAGACTTCTAATTATAGCAGATTACCGCGCAATTGACATATTTTTCTTCTGCTGTTAAAATGCGTTGTTTAATCAAAAGGAGCACGCAATGCTTACCCGACTTGCCAACTTTTTTGCTTCAAAAGAGGCTTTATTCGCTCTCATCCTTTTTTCGGCAGTCCTTATTTATATACCTTTCAAAATTATGAGTTACGGCTGGGCCCCCTCCGACGACGCTCTGCGCCACGTGGCCTTTTCTCTCTCCGAGCGCAGCTGGGGCGATATCGTCGTAATCAAACCCGAATTCAACACAGACCACAACGCCGGCTGGCACTCTGTATTGCGCTATCTCCACAAACTTGGCCTCGACAAAGCCGATTTGCTGACCTTTTCCGTAGCAGGACTATTCTTACTGGTAAACTTCGCAGGCCTCCTTCTGGCGCCCTACCCCGCCGCCTGGGCAACAGCACTTATGATTGTTGTGCTTACCGAACCGGCATTTTTGTACCGCTTGCTTTTAGGACGCCCATATTTAGTGGGAATTGCCTGTAGTCTCTTTTTATTTAAAACCTGGTTTGCGCGCCCCGATGCTCCTTCTCGATTAAAACCGGCCGGAAAATATCTTCTTTCGTTAATTTTCATCAGTCTTACAGTTTGGGTACACGGAAGCTGGTATCTTTTCTTCTTGCTTCCCTTCTCGCTAATATTGGCAGGGCGTGTCAAGCCCGCACTCGGACTCCTGTTCTGCATAATACCCGCAGTCCTCATAGGAGCTTGGCTGACAGGTGATTTTTCGGGTTTTTTATATTTTCATACTGTTGCCACAGCTAAAATATTCACCGAGGACATCCTGAACTGGATGAAAGTGACCGAATTCAAATCAGGCATCGACTCGATTCAGTGGGTTTACATTGCCGGTTTGATGCTTTTGTATTTGGCTTTCAAAAAGAAGAGCAATATTTCTGAGATTTTTTCAGATCCTCTGTTTTTGATGGTTTTATTGTGTCGAATGCTTGGCATAATGACAGAGCGTTTTTGGTCAGATTGGGGAATCCCGGCTCTTTTATTCTGGTTTGCGCTCAGATTGTCCGAAATTTCTTCACTTACCCGCGCTCTTGAAAATAAGCGCGTGAAATACGGATTAGCCCTCTTTGCAGCCGTTACTACAGTCTTTATTTTTACTCACGACTCAAACGCCCGCTTTTCATCATACGTTTTAAACCCCGCGATTGATTTCTCGCAAAAAAACTTAAAAGACTGGGCCCCCGGCAAGGGCGGAATAGTGTACAGCAACACCGAATCTGTTTTTTACAAGCATTTTTACGAGTATCCCGACGCCGGCTGGAAATACATTTTAGGCTTTGAAAGCGCTCTAATGCCGGACGAAGACCGCGCCATCAGGCGTCAGATAAGCTACAACCAGGCTTCACCTATTGAGTTTGTTCCGTGGGTCAAAAAAATGCGCCCCGAAGACCGCCTGATTTTGTATTTCTGCCCCAACCTCGACGAAATCGAATGGGTTCGAGGTTCTCGCTTCTTATGGATAGGCCGTCGCGCAAAAATAAAAAAATAACTGTTAACCTATTTGATTTGTATCGTTTGCCTGTTGTATAATTGTCTTGAGAGAGAGAGTAAATAACAAAACACTGTTCGAAACTTCTATTTCAAACGAAAAGAGGTGAGATTGGGCATTGCCGTTAAAACAGTTTATTTAAGAAAATTTGCAAACTTGGTCATCTTTCGAGAGGGGTGATTTACGCAAAACCGCTAAATGAATGGTAGTGCTTGTCAAGCACATAGAAAAAGTAATTACAAGAATCGAAAATAGTTGACATTTTTCGATCGCAGTATTAGAATCCATTGTTCTAAACAAATATTCCGTAAAAAAGGTGGACTTATACAATGAGAAACAGAAAAGGTTTTACTCTAATGGAACTCCTGCTCGTAGTAGCAGTATTAGCAATCGTAGCCGCAGCCGCAGCCCCCACATTCTTCGG